>CAYVLD010000075.1:0-8530 GCA_964452205.1 uncultured Oscillospiraceae bacterium | reverse complement strand
AACAGCCGAAGCTCCTATGAAGGTATTGTATTTTCAGGCGGAAACACGGTCGTTATTTCCAACTCAAGCGGCAACTCAGCGATCGATACGGAACAAGGATATAAGTACACCGGTGGCTCAGTCATTGCAGTTATGCCCAGAGGTGGTATGACAAGTGAGGCAACCCATTGCTCAGATTTCTCAAGCATTGCAACAAGTGCGTCCGTTTCCTTAAATGCCGGCAGCTATCTCACCGTGAAGGTAAGCGGAAAAACGGTATCTACCGTAAAAATGCCGACCGATATTTCTGCAACGGTCATTTATCTTGGAAGCAAATCTGCTGCGATCTCCTCAGAAACTTCCAACTCTGCGACATTAGATGATAACGGAGTGTATTGGAATAACTGATGCTTCAGCGATGCAATATACACGATCTTCGGACGGCAGGATGAAAGAGGTGAACGGGTATGAAACGAATTTCCTCTGCGTTGATCTGTGTTATATTTCTTCTTTTGTCTTTGTGCGCTTGCTCAAGCGCCGAGAGGGTTTCGATTGATGTTTTCAGCATCGGAAAAGCCGACTGCATTCTGATACAAACAGGCTCAAAAACGGTAATGATCGATACCGGCGAGGAAGATGATGTATCCGACATCATTGCCTATTTGGATGCAAAAGGGGTAAAAGCCATTGATATGCTGATTCTGACTCACTTTGATAAGGATCACATTGGCGGTGCTGCAGAACTCATTTCTTCATACGGCATTCAGACAGTATTGGAAACCGGTTTTTCCTCCAAACGTGACGAATATGAAGCATATCACGATGTGCTCGCAGAACAAGGAGCTTCCGCGACCGTTTTGAGCGAAAACTACAGCTTTACCTTTGACTCCTGTTTCTTTACCGTGTATGTACCAAAAGAAACGTCTTATGATACGAAGGAGGATAACAATTCGTCCTTGATTGTGGAGATGGAATACGGAGAAAAACGCTTTTTATTCTGTGGCGATGCAATGGAACTGCGGCTTTCGGAATTTCTTGCCGATTCTCCCGGAGAATTTGACTATGCAAAACTGCCGTATCACGGAAACTACTTGGAAAATTACTCAGAATTTCTTGATGAGATTTCACCCGAATACGGCGTGATCACCTGTTCCAATAAAAATCCGTCAGACGACGAAACGCTGCGTATTCTTTCAGCGTACGGTGTGAAAGTCTATGAAACAAAAAACGGCTCTGTGTGCCTAAAGACAGACGGAAAGACGATTCAAATCTCTCAATAACCGCAAAATCCCCTCGGGTGTGATAACAACTATCACATTCGAGGGGATTTTTTCGCATTTTCTGTATTGCTGCCTTCCGAGCCTTCATAATTTTTAGGCAAAGCTCGTCAAGAGCTATGCGTTTGTAACCCAAAAGTGCGTCCGTTTTATTATTCGGTTCTCAGCGCAATCACGGGGTCCTTCTTGGCGGCGATGCGTGCGGGAATCAAGCCTGCGATAAAGGTCAACAGCATGCTGATGCCGATCAGGATCACAGCGGCGCTCATCGGAAGCGATGCAACATTTCCGAGTGAGGTCAGGCTTTCGATAATTGCGTTGATTGGCCAGATCAAAATGACCGTGATCAAAATACCGAACAGACCTGCGCTCAAGCCGATGGTCAGCGTTTCTGCATTGAAAACATTGGAAATATCAAGCTTTGATGCACCGATGGAACGCAGCACGCCGATCTCACGGGTACGCTCCAAAACGGAGATATAGGTGATAATACCGATCATAATGGAGGAAACGATCAGCGAAACCGCAACAAAAGCGATCAGTACATAGCTCACGGCGTTGACGATGGTCGTAATCGAGGAGATCATCAGACCGATATAGTCTGTGTAGGCAAGCTGCTCGTCTTCGGGCAGCTCTGCATTATAGCGTTCGATCAGATCGGAGATCTTGTCCTTCGCTTCAAAATCGATCGGATAAAGGCGAATGGCGGCAGGATCCTCGGGATCGGAGACACCCATGATGGAGAGATTGTTCTCATAGCTGGAGGCGTTGCCTTGCAGAATGGAGAGCATAAGCTGCGTGGCAATGGCATCGTCTGTCATGCCGGAGGCGCGCATCTGGGCAACATAGCCCTGCATTTCAGCCTGCTGCGCTTCCGGCAAGGTGGCGATGAAGGCTTCAAGCTCAGCCATGGTGTAGCTTTGCTGCTGTGTGTCGGTTGCAAAGGGCAGACCGGTGAAAACGTCGGTTTCGGGATGCGCCTGCTGCTCGAGGACGATCCGGGAGGTGTTGACCTTGCTGATCAGATGATCCATGAGGTCGCTGCGGTAGCCGACAATGCCGCTCTGGGAGGAGGTTGCAGCATCCTCCTTCGGGCGGATAATGCCGACGATCTCAATATCCTCGCTGCTGTTTAAAAGGGCGAGCATATAGGCATCGTCTTCGGACTTGTCGACCCAGACATTTCCTTCCTTGGTAAAAACGTCCGTGTTGGTCAGCAGCTTGAATTTCAGACCGATCATATCGTCAAAATCGTATTCCACAACGCCGGTGTCCATCGAAACGGCTTCACCCCCGGCGGTGGAGATGAGCGCCTGCTTGACCTCGTCGGTGTCCAAAAGTCCGAGCGAATAGAGCGTAAAGTCCATAAACTGGTTCTTTTCATCGACGATCAGCACGACCTCGTTATAGTTTTCAGGCATCTTGCCGGCAACAACATCGTACTGCGAATCCAGAAGCTCCTGATTGTCGATAAGCTGCTGGAAAACGTCGATTGAAATGGGGGAAAGCTCCATCAGCGAGCCGGTGGTTTCGCTCTCTTGAATCATGCCGAGATCGGAGAGGAAATGATTGGGGTTGACCTGTGTCACCTTGCCGTCTTCACCGATGCGGTAGAGATTCAGAGGTGTGCTGTAAATATAGCTGATGTCGCTGGTCAGCTCGTCAATGTTGCTCTGACCGCTTTCAAGATATGCCTTAAACTGTGCAAGATTGTTGGTTTTCGAGCCGGAGAGCATTGTGCCGAGCATTCCGTTCATCACGTTGACGGAATAAATATGATCCTCATCACGCGGAATATCATTTTCGATCACACCCTGCGACATGCTCATCATGGCGGACATGTCCATTGAGGTTTTTTCAATTGTGATGGGGTAGGAGGAAAGCGTTTCCGACTCCATGCGGTTGATGAGATTCTGAACGCCGTTGGACATCGACAAGATCAGCGCAATGCCGATGATGCCGATGGAGCCTGCAAACGAAATGAGGATCGTGCGTGTTTTCTTGGTCATCAGATTCTTAAAGCTCAGCGACAGCGCCGTAAGGAAGGACATGGAGGTTTTCTTGACCTTGCTGCGCGGCTTGGCCGGCTCGCTCTTTGCATCGTAGGGCATGGTGTCGTCGGTGATCCTGCCGTCTACCAAGCGGATAATACGCGTCGAATATTCCTGCGCAAGCTCGGGATTGTGCGTGACCATGATGACCAGACGGTCTTTCGCGACCTGCTTCAAAAGCTCCATGATCTGTACGCTGGTTTCCGTATCGAGCGCGCCGGTCGGCTCGTCTGCCAGCAAAATGGACGGATTGTTGACCAAGGCTCTTGCAATGGCAACACGCTGCATCTGACCGCCGGAGAGCTGATTGGGCTTTTTGGTGAGCTGATCGCCCAAGCCGACCTGCTCCAAAACCTCCTTGGCGCGCTTGCGGCGTTCTTTCTTGCTGATGCCCGAAATGGTCAGCGCCAGCTCAACATTGGCAAGCACATTCTGATGGGGAATCAGATTGTAGGACTGAAACACGAAACCGACAGAGTGATTGCGGTAGCTGTCCCAGTCGCGGTCGCGGTATTTCTTGGTCGAAACGCCGTCGATCAGAAGGTCGCCTTCCGTGTAGCGATCCAGACCGCCGATGATGTTCAAAAGCGTTGTTTTGCCGCAGCCGGAGTGACCGAGGATCGAAACAAACTCATTTTCACGAAAACTGACACTTACACCGCGCAAGGCGTGCACAGTGCTGTCACCCACGGGGTAATCTTTGGTAATATTCTTCAGTTCCAGCATGAACCTCAAGACCTTTCACATAAGCTTTACTGTATTCTATCAAAAGAAATGTAAATTTTCAACGGAAAAAAATATTCATTATTTTTTCACAATGGAGGTCTTATGGAAGGGTTCGTGCAAAAAATCGGCAAATTTGTATGGGGATGGCCGCTGCTGCTGTTGTTTTTGGGTGTTGGCTTGTGGTACACGCTGAAGCTGAGGGGAATCCAGTTTCGCTATTTGGGAACCGCTCTGCGGTTGATTTTTAAGGCAGATGAGAAAAGCGGAATTTCGCCCTATGCGGCCTTGTGCACAGCTCTGGCGGCAACCATCGGGACGGGGAATATTGTCGGCGTGGCAACTGCGCTTGCCGTCGGAGGCCCGGGCGCGCTGCTGTGGATGCTCATTGCCGCATTTTTGGGGATGGCTACGCAGTATGCGGAGTGCTTTTTGGCTGCAAAATATCGCAGCAGCGAAGGCTTTGGAGGCCCGTTTTCCTATATGGAGCGCGGTCTGGGAAGCAAATCGCTTGCAAAAATTTATGCCTTTCTCGGTGCGGCAGCTGGTATTTTGGGTGTCGGAACCGTTACGCAGGTCAACAGCATCACCACGGCGGTCGATGCGTTTTTCGCTTCGCCGCAGGCATTCGCGGGACAATCATGGGCGGTGGTGATCACGGGTGCGGTCGTAACGCTCTGTGCAGGGTTGGTTTTGCTCGGCGGCGTGGAACGTATCAGCAGAGTTTGCCAAACATTGGTACCGGTGATGTCAATTCTGTATGTCGGCGCCTGCGCGGTCTTGCTGGTCTGTACGGCCGAGCAGATCCCAAGCGCGATTGCGCTGATCGTAAAAAGTGCCTTTGCGCCGAAGGCGGCACTCGGCGCGCTGAGCGGTGTCAGCTTTAAGATGGCAGTGCGCATGGGTGTCGGCCGGGGCGTATTTACCAATGAGGCAGGGCTGGGAACGTCTGCCATTGCGGCGGCAAGCACCAATGTCAACGATCCGGTTCGGCAGGGGCTGGTCAGTATGACGGGAACTTTTATTGACACCATTGTGATCTGCACCTTGACGGGGCTTTGTCTGGTGACGACGGATGCGTGGCAGATGCCGCTTGAGGGTGTGCAGATCACGGATTTTGCATGGCAGACTGGACTGCCGTGGGCGCAAAGGCTGTCATCGCTTCTGCTGATGCTGTGTCTGGTGTTTTTCGCCTTTGCAACCATCATCGGCTGGAATTTTTATGCAGAACGCTGTTTTTCCTATCTTACGAACAAACGGGTCAAGGTGTATCGCATCTTTTATTTGCTTGCTATCGCTGTTGCGCCGTATTATTCCGTGCGTATGGCGTGGGAGGCGGCGGATGTGATGAACGCGCTGCTTGCAGTTCCGAATCTGATCGCGCTACTGCTGCTGCAGCAGGTCGTAATACGCGATACGAAAAAAAATATGTCAGCTCGGTTGAAATCTGTGAAATAGTTTGGTAGAATGAATTGAAATCTGTCGAAAAAGGGGGAGAACGAATGGAGTTTTCTGAGCTTTGGTTTTTATACCTGTTTCTGCCGCTGACGGTCGTTTTATACTTCCTGATGCCGTCCGTGCGCAGCAAGAATATTTTCCTGTTGGTGGCGAGCATGGTCTTTTATGCTCTGGCGCAGCCGGTATATTTGATTTTGTTCTTTGCGCTGACGTTTGTCAACTATGCCTTCTCTCTGCGCATCAAACAAGATCAGAGGAAAACGCTCATTGCGCCGATTGCCATCACGCTTGGCATGCTGGTAGCGCTGAAGCTCGTGCAGATCGTGCTGGGCGTTGCCGTTTCGGATGATTCGGTGCTGGAGAAATTTGTGCTGCCGCTCGGTATCTCTTATTACACCTTCGGACTCATCTCCTATCAGGTAGACATCTACCGCGGCAAGCATGAAGCGGCGAAAAGTCTTTTTGATCTGCTGCTGTACGCATTTATCTTCCCGAAGATCATAACAGGCCCCATCGTGCGTTTTGTTGATTTTGCTCCGCAGATCGAAAAACGCCGTATGGACGGCGAGATGATCTTCCGCGGACTGCTGCGCTTCGTCATGGGACTTGCGAAGAAGGTGCTGATCGCGGATTACTGCGGCAATGTGATCACCGCTTTGGCGAAGGACACCTCGGGTGCAGGCGCGTGGCTTTGCGCGCTGATGTTCATGTTCCGGATCTACTTTGAGTTTTCCGGCTGCAGCGATATGGCAATCGGTATGGCGAAGATCTTCGGCTTTACCTTCTGCGAGAACTTTAATACGCCTTACGCAGCAACCTCCATAACGGATTTCTGGCGCAGATGGCATATCTCCCTGAGCAGCTTCTTCCGCGATTATGTCTATATTCCGCTCGGCGGCAACCGCAAGGGCAAGGCGCGTCAGATTTTCAATATGTTCGTCGTCTGGACATTGACAGGCGTGTGGCACGGTACGAGCTGGAACTACATTTTGTGGGGCGTGTATTTCTTCGTGCTGCTGGCGTTGGAGAAGCAGATCATGCCGTATCTTGAGAAGCTCAACAAATATGTCCGTTGGGCGATCACAAGCATTCTGATCCTGTTCGGCTGGGTCATTTTTGCAGGGCAGAATTTCGGAGCGCTCTTTGTTTTTGACAGCTTCTGGAGTACGCTGGTCGGCGTGCAGCTTCGCAACTCGCTGCTGCTGTTGATCGTTTGCGTGATCGGAAGCTCCGTGCTTCCGAAAATGGCTGCGCAGATCTGGAAAAATCTGCTTGTTGGCCGCGAGAAGGGCAATACAGTCACGGCCAAGCAGGTGATCTACGCCGTCAGCCTGTTTGCGCTGGCTGCGCTGCTGTTGTGGCTGTGTACGATCTCTCTGATCGGTGCGACCAATGCACCGGATATTTACGGTGGAAAGTTGAGGTAAGAGGATGAAAAAGATTTATACCGTCTTATCGCTGCTTTTTGTGCTGACGATGCTGATTGTCGGGCTTACGAGCCTGCTCGATGAGGACGAGACCTTTTCTGAGTCGGAAAACCGTAATCTGAAGACCAATCCCACCATGAGCTTCGGCTCTGTAATTCGTGGGCAGTGGTTTGAAGACTATTTGGCATACTATCGCGATACGTTCCCGAATCGTGAAGGTTTGCTGGAGGATAACCGTTCTCTCAACAGCTTCTATAATTTTACTGCTTTTGCAGGAGAAGATGATGTTCAGATCGTCATTGACTTCCAGAGCAACGCCGCCCATGGCGGTGAGTCGCTGCAGCAGCAAACGACTGAGCCTGTGCCGCAGTCGTCTTCTCAGGAGGAGATACCGCCTGAGGCAAGCGAATCGACAGAACCGAGCGAATCGACAGAACCGACCGAAACGAGCGAGACGATTAGCGAGCCGACCGAGCCCGATGCACCTGCAGAGGATCTGGGTCAGGCACTTTTGGTAGGCAACCGCGCTATGGACGTTCCCTATGCCGATTATGACGTGATCGCAGACTATGCCGATTCTGTCAACGCCATTGCAGATGCTTTAGGCAGCGGTGTGCGCACGTTCTGTATCGACGTGCCGAATGCAGCGGCCTTCTACGCGCCCAAGGAATATCGCACGGGCGATAATGATCAGAAGGCGATGATCGACTACGCCTACAGCAAAATGGACAGCAATGTCATCACGGTCGATGCCTATCCGCTGCTTGCCAAGCATACAGAGGAATATATCTATTTCCGCACAGACCATCATTGGACGCAGCTTGGCGCATATTATGCCTATACGGCGTTTTGCGAGGAGGCCGGCTTTGAGGTGCAGCCGTTGGATAAGTTTGAGACCGGCAGCTATTCCAATTTTGTCGGCTCAATGTATACGTATCTTTCCGGATATTCGCAGGCGTCGATTTTGGCCAACGATCCCGATACGCTGTATTATTATCGTCCGTTTGTTGAGCTTAACACGACCTATTATACCGACAGCTCGCTCAATACCGGCTACGCCATCGGTACGATCTGCTATATTGAAAGCAGTGTTTCGAACAAGTATCTGACCTACCTCGGCGGCGACCATCCGATCACGATCATTGAGACGGATGCGGACGGTCCTGCCTGTGTTTTGCTGAAGGAATCCTACGGCAACGCCTTTGCGCCGTGGTTGACCAGTCACTACAGCAAGGTGATCGTCATTGATCCCAGAGAGTTCAACCGTGACGGCATGCCGAGCATGGATCTGGTGCAGTTTGTGAAAGATCAGGAAGTTAAGGATTGCATTATTCTGAATTATCCGATGATGATCAATTCTTCCTACTATGCCGATTGGCTGGGAAGAATGGTGGACTGAAAAACATAGGGACTGTAAAAACCCTCTCCTATGTCATTCTGAGCGCGGCGAAGAATCTTAGCGAGGCAACGAAGTGCTGTGCAGTTATTCGGTGCCAACAAGATTCTTCACTTCGTTCACAATGACAGGAACTCCGGTTTATCGCGCAGATTATAGAATCCTCCTGTAGGGGAGGGTCAGAGCGCATCCGTAAGGCAGCAAGCTGCCGACGGCTGC
>CAYVLD010000074.1:0-8575 GCA_964452205.1 uncultured Oscillospiraceae bacterium | reverse complement strand
AATGTCGGCATGATGGACTGTAAGAAGGCTTTGCAGGAGACCGACGGCGATATGGACAAGGCTGTTGAATGGCTCCGTGAAAAGGGTCTGGCCAAGGCTGCCAAGAAGTCCGGCAGAATCGCTGCGGAAGGCATGGCTTATGCTGCCGTCGTTGACGGTGTCGGCGTTGTTGTCGAAGTCAACATCGAGACCGACTTCGCTTCCAAGACCCCCGTTTTCGTTGATTTCGTTCAGCAGATCGCAGCCGTCGTTGCTGCAAACGATCCCGCTGATCTGGAAGCTCTGAAGGCTTGCAAGTATCCCGGCAGCGACCTGACCGTCGCTGAGATGATTCCCGAGAAGGTTATGGTCATCGGTGAGAACCTGCAGATCCGTCGCTTTGAGCGTTTCGCTGAGAATGTCAGCGTTCCTTACGTCCATGCAGGCGGCAAGATCGGCGTTCTGGTCAACCTCGCTGTTGAGGGTGACATCGACGTTACCACCATCGGAAAGGACGTTGCGATGCAGATCGCAGCTCTGAATCCCCGTTTCTGGGACAAGAGCGATGTTTCCGACGAAGTTCTGGAAGAAGAGAAGAAGATCCTCGTTGCTCAGATGGACAACGATGAGAAGATGGCCGGCAAGCCCCAGGCTGTCAAGGAAAAGATCGCAGCCGGCAAGATCAACAAGTTCTACGAAGAGAACTGCTTGCTCCAGCAGGCATTTGTTAAGGACGGCGCTATGAGCGTTGAGCAGTATATCGCTGCTTCCGCAAAGGCTCTGGGCGGCTGTGTCAAGTTCGTCAATGCGGTTCGCTTCGAAAAGGGCGAGGGCATCGAGAAGAAGCAGGAAGACTTCGCTGCAGAGGTCGCTGCTCAGATGAACATGGGCAAGTAATTTGATAAAATGAGGACTCTCCGAGTGAAATCGGAGAGTCCTTATTTGCATCGTTAAAAATAATGACCCAATTGCTTATAGTCAAGCAGATGGGTCGTCTTTATATTCTGCGATGTCTTCCAAGCGACAGTGCAGTATTTTGCAAAGTTGTCCGAGCGTAAAGGTGCTGACATTTTCATTCTTCCGCAGGCGGTCGAGCTGTCCGCTGCTGAACCCATACTCTTTTAATAGCTTGTACTGAGAAAACCCCCGTTCCTTCATTGTCTGCCATAGCCGATCATAAACGATCATACCATATCACGCCTCCTTATTTTTATGGTATAACATGGTCTAACTATTGACAATTGCCCGTAAACGGGCTATAATGCTATTATGATCCTATGGATCTAATAAAACTATATGGAGGAAAGAAAAATGAAGAAAATAATAGCACTATTTCTGGTGGTTGCTCTGCTCTTGAGCATGGGGGCTTGTTCCGAGGATGACAATGTGGAGGACATCGCCCGTGCTTATATTAAGGCGATTATTGAAAAAGACAGAAGTACGCTAAAGACCTTTATGTATCCTAGATATTTTGAGGAATGTGCTGTAGAAATGCTGGAAGACCATTCGAATGGGCTAAAGGTCTCCTCATTTGGAAGAACTGTTGTTTTTCAGATTGATAAGGAGGAGTATGAAGAACGAATGGCAGATTCTTTTGATATCTGCGTAGAGGTAGAAGCGGCATGTATCGTCTTTGTTCAACTTAAGGTTCTCGAAAATAACGGGGAAGTCTGTGATGATTTTGAACAAATGGGAGCGACTATGGTAAAAATTGATGGCCGTTGGTACGGCCTTGAGCCGGAGTGGTAGTTTGTGAGAGATGATCGAAGCTTTAATAGCATATAAGAACACCTCGATTTTACAAGAAATCGAGGTGTTCTTATATGTTTATGGAATGCTGAAAAGCCGTTTGACATTTTCCGTAGTAATTCTTCCTACTTCTTCGGGGGAGATGTCTTTGATTTCGGCAATTTTTGCGGCGATGAGGGGAATATTGCGGCTGTCGTTGCGTTTGCCGCGGTGCGGCTCGGGCGACATGTAGGGGCAGTCGGTTTCGGTCAAAATGCGTTCAATGGGAATTGCTTTGACGACTTCGACTGCCTTTTTTGCGTTTTTGAAGGTCACAACACCCGTGAAGCCGACATACCAGCCGCGTTTGACGAGCCATTGCGCCGTTTCGACCGAGCCGGAGAAGCAGTGGAACACACCCTTGACATTCGGATGTCTTGCAACCACGGCCAAGGCATCCTCCGTCGCATCGCGCATATGCACGATGACGGGCAGATTCAGGCTTTCCGCAAGCTCCATTTGCTCCTCGAAGGCGTTGAGCTGAATTTCACGGGGAACATCATCGTAATAATAGTCCAAGCCGATCTCGCCGATGGCAACGACCTTTTCGTGCTGTGCAAGCTGACGGTACTGCTCCAACAGCTTGCCGTTTACATGGTCGGCATCGTCCGGATGGCTGCCGACGGCAGCGTAGACGAAGGGATATTTCTCTGCCAAGGCGACAGACCGCTCAGACGAGGGAAGGTCGCAACCAATATTGACGATCAAACCGACTTCACCGAGAGTGTCAAATATCAGTTCACGGTCGGCATCAAAACGGCGATCGTCCAAATGGGCGTGGGAATCACAGTACATTAGAAATCTCCTTACAGGTAAACAGAATGATTTGACGGTTTTTTGCTTCTTCGCGCAGTACCTTGATGGCAGCATCTGTGCGTGCATCGTCAAAGTTGACCAGCGCATCGTCGAGCAAGATCGGCGCATGCTCTGAAAGCAAGCGGCGCACCATGGCAAGGCGCAATGCCAAATACATTTGGTCAGCCGTTCCGCAGCTCATTGCGGCTGCAGGACGCATCACGGTGCCGTCATCTTCGCGGACGGAAAGGGACATGTCCGGCTTTAAGAGAATATTGGGATACTTATTGTCGGTCAAAGCGGCAAGGATCGTGCCGGCTTCGGCGGTAATCTGCGGCGAGAATCGGGAACGCAGAGTTTCGTCAGCTTGCTTCAATGCCGCTTGTGCAAGCGTTATGACACTGTCCATCTCTTTTGCGGACGATAACTGCATCTGATACTCTTCTAACTGAGCTTCCAAAACAGAAGCATCGCCGGTAGCGGAGATCCTGCCGTTTTGCTCAGCTAATTTTGCCTGCAGACGGGAAAGCTGCTGTGCAGCGGCATTTTTCTCATAACTGATCTTTGCGGCATCGAAGCCGAGAGCTTCCGTGTCGACTTTCTGTGCAGGCTGATCGCCCAAAAGCCGGCGCAAGGACAAAAGCTGCGATTGTTGAAGCTCTAAGGTGCGCTGTTCGGACAGAAGCTGCGTGCGAAGTCTAAGCGCAGAGGAAACGGCATCCTTCGCCTGCGATGCGTTGTTGCAGCTCGGGGCAAAGGTTTGCACCTGGTGCACGATGGCAGCGAGGTCGTTTTCTGCAAGGGTCAAACGTTGAGTGCGTGCATCGGCATCTTGATGATACGCGGAAAGCGCCTGCTCGTAGGCGTGCATCTGTGCGGCATAATCCGAAGCGAGAAGCTCGGTCTGCTCGATCGTATCCACTCCGTAACGCCCTAAAATCAGTGCGGCTTGGTGCTGCTCGTCTTTCAATTTTGCCATGCGGCGGCTATAAATACTGATAGCAGCAATGCAGATAACGGCACTGACGGCTATAGCGGCAATTCCGACATACAAATTGACAAACAGCAATGCCACACCAAGCAAAATGCTGAGTGCACAAAGATAGATCGGCAACTTCTTCGGTGCGGTCGCTGCGGTGAAGCGCGCATACTGTGCGGCATCGGCGGCTTGCTTTTCCTCGGCTTCTTTTGCGCTTAAACCGATGAAGCAGCTCGGCGGTTGCGGTTTTTTCGGTGCTTCGGGAGAAAAAGCGTGTTCTAACTGCGCAGTTTGCAGGCGGCTGCTTGCTTCATCTAACTGACGGCCGAGGGCGTGCAGCGTGCTTTCTTCGGGCAGCTTCTCCGCTTGTGCCTGCAGGCAGCGGCAGAGAAGCTCCTGCGATGCGTTCTTTTGCGCAAGCTCCTCCAAAGCCAGATGCTTCTTTGCGTTCTGCGCTTTTTCAATGCGCCGGCAAAGGTCGTTCAAACGGTCGTACTCTTGCTGCGTCTGATCTACCTGCGCGCGCAAAAGCATCGCTTCGTCCTGCAGCTCATGCAGCTCTCGCAGCTCCTGCTCCGTTTTGCCGATGAGTGCGGTCAGTCTGCTGATGCGCCCGGTGGAAGGACGTGAGAGCTTTACGCTCATTTCGTGCAGCCTCTGCCCGATCTCCGAGGCTGAGCACCCCTCTTCGCCTGTTGTAACCAATGCGCTCAGACGTTTCTCCAAGGCAGGATCCTCGCTCACGGACAGCCCCAACTGATGGATGAAAGCGGTGCGCTCAAACACACCTTCCTCCACGCCGCAGAGCACTTTGCCGCAGTTATCGGCGGTCAGCTCTGTAATCGGCGTGCCGCTGTCGGAGTCGTAGGCACGAAAAACGCCCATAGGAACGCGACCCTGTGTGCGGCGCTCGATGGTGATGCGGCGTCCTTGCCAAAGCAGCTCGATCATGCCCTCCATCGGTCGGCCGTCCCACGGCTTGTAGCGTTCTTTGTCGGGAAGATATTGGTTTGCTGAGGAGGCTTTTTCTCTGGTGTCGATCCCATAGAGCATGGCGCGCAGAAAGGCGGCCCATGTGCTTTTGCCTGCTTCGTTCGGCAGACAAATCAGATTCAGACCCTCGTGCAAGGTCAACTCGCCGTTGAGCTTGCCGAAACAGGCGCGCATCTTCAAAATGATCATATCTGCACCTCCCGTCCGTCCATCAGCGCAAGCGCGAGCTTAGCAGCTTTTGCAATGCGCTGCTTTTCTGCTTCTTCGGCAGCATCATATTGTGTTTTCAATTCGCGCAGGAAGTGACCGCGCAGGGTATCCTCCGACAAGGCAGCCCAGAGAGACTGCTTCGGAAGCGTTTTGTCCACGATTTGCAGGGCGTAAAATTGATCGGTAAGCGCATCGTAAAGCTGCGAAACGTTGATACCGTCGCACTCGCCGTTTAAAACGATGCGATAGCAGTCGTTTTGATGCTCTTGAGGCAAGGCTGCCTGAATTGAAGCAAGGGCGTTTTCTTCGACTTCTATGGTAAGAATCTCATACTTTCTGGTATCAAGCGGAAGAAAATCAACCTGACAGCGATGCTTTTGCACATTGACAAGCAGCACACCCTTCTGACCGCATTCGTCAAAGCCGCGTCCCATCAGGCAGCCCGGGTAGGCATAGGTGGTTGTGCCGACGCGATCGATCAGGTGTTGGTGCACATGACCGAGCGCAAGATAATCCAGACCGCTTGCGGCGATCTGTTCGGGACGGATGGGGCAGTACGGCGAAGCGAGCTGCATATCGCCGTGAAGCACCATCAAATTGACGACAGCTTCATCCGCAACGTGGAAGTGCTGCAACAGCGCAGACTGCTCCTGCGAAACAAAGGCGGCGCCGTAAACGTCGCAGTTGAGCGTGTCCAAATGAATGCGCTCCAATGTCGCTTCGGTGAAAATATGGACATTTTCACCCCAGTCCTCCGTGAGATACGGAGAACCGCCGGCGAGATAATCATGGTTGCCCGGGGAGATAAAGATCTGCGCCTCAATGGAGGCAAAGCATGCCTTTAAAGCGTCCAAGGTGTCGCGGTAAATGCGTGCGCTGTCAAAGAGGTCGCCCGACAAAAGAACGATGTCACAGCCGTTGCAAAGCTGCGCAAACTGCGCCAAAGCAAGGCGTTGTTCCTTCCTGCGCTGTGAAGCCTGTTCGGGAGAGAGCGAGGAAAAGGCGGAGTCGAGATGAAAATCGGCAGCGTGAAGGAGTTTAATCATGAATCATCACTCTTTCTGTATGAATACATTTGCCGCTTTCGGTGTCGATGGTGAAGATGCAGCCTTCGAGCTTGCAGCTTCCGGCGGCAGGCTCGTAACGGCCGGGAATCTCTCCGCGGAAGCGGCGGATGGAAAGCTCCGGGCGTATGCCCAGAACGGAATTGCGCGGTCCTGTCATGCCGAGATCGGTGATATAGCCCGTTCCCTGCGGCAAAACGCGTTCATCCGCAGTCTGTACATGCGTGTGTGTACCCCAGACGGCACTGACCCTTCCGTCGAGCATCCAACCCATTGCCAGCTTTTCGCTGGTGGCCTCTGCGTGCAGCTCGACAAAGATCAGCTTGGTTTCGATCTTCTTCAAAATCCACTCGACGGTTGAAAACGGATTATCGGGCGTGTAATCCATATTGCATCGTCCGATCAGGTCGATCACGGCGATCCGGCCGAATTTTGTTTCAAATACGCCCCAACCGTGACCGGGCTGCAGCGGTGACAGATTTGCAGGCCGCAGCAGCTTGCGCGAGCGCTCGATATACGGAATGATGTCGCGACGTCCCCAAGTGTGGTTTCCCATGGTAATGACGTCTGCGCCGCTGTCGAAGATCGTGTCTGCCTGTTGGGGCGTGATGCCGAGAACGGCAGCGTTTTCGCCGTTGACGATGCAAAAATCGATCTGATGCTCCCGTTTCAGCGCGGGAAGATTCGCTTTCAAAAAGTCCAGACCGCCGTTTGCAACCACATCTCCGACGGCAAATAGCTTCATGTTCATAAAGGATCCCTCATTTCTGTAACTCTATTATACCGAAAAAAACCGTTCTGTACAACTGTTTTTTCGCTATTTCCCGTGTATTTCCCAAGATGTTGCGATGGGAAATGGAGAAAAACGCAATTTGTTGTGGTTTTCCTCTGCGGTTTCGTGTGTTTTTGCGCTGAAAATGCGTACAATGGTAGCAGAAAACCTACAATGGAGTGTGACCTATGCGAAAATACAAGGGCTTGCTGGAAAACGGACGGATCTTATATCTGCCGATTGGCCGTATTCGGCCGAATCCGTCGCAGCCGAGGAAGATTTTTGAACCCGAAGGCTTAAAAGAGCTGGCGGCAAGCATCGAGCAGTACGGGATCCTGCAGCCGTTGACCGTGCGCAGGAACGGGGGAGAGTACGAGCTGGTTGCCGGAGAACGGCGGCTGCGTGCGGCGAAAATGGCAGGACTGTACGAGGTGCCGTGTATTTTGCTGACGGTGGACGAGGAGCAATCCGGCTTGGTTGCGCTGGTTGAAAATCTGCAGCGCAGAGATCTGGATTATATTGAGGAGGCTGAGGGACTTTTGCGCCTGATGCGGCAATACGGAATGAGTCAGGAGCAGGCGGCAGGCAAGGTCGGCAAAAGTCAAAGCGCGGTGGCAAACAAGCTGAGGATTTTGCGCCATGGGGCAGCCGTTTTGGAAAAGCTGCGTGCTTATGGGCTTTCCGAACGTCACGCGCGTGCGCTTTTAAAGCTGCCGAGCGAGGAAGAACGCCTCGAGGTGATCGAGATCATTGTGCAGCGTGAAATGAACGTGGCAAAAACGGAGAGCTTCATCGATACATATCTTGAAAAAAAGTCCGAGCCGAAGCGTGGACTGCGAAAACTGATTGTGCGTGATGTACGGCTGTTTCTCAACAGCGTGAACCACTCGCTGGAGCTGGTGCGCGGCGCAGGCATTGATGCCAAAGCGCAGCAGGAGGAAACAGAGCATGAGATCGTTTTGACCATTCGACTGCCCAAGCGCGCAGGATGACGATTGACAAATTTCAAATAATGTTATAAGATAGAAGCTACATCGGAATTTGAAAAGAGGTATTTATGAAACGAACCAAACTCTCTGACCGTCTGCTTCCGTCCTATACGCACGCGGAGGAGCTTTTCCATATGATCTCGCATATTGTCGGCGGCGGTCTCGGCGTGGTTGCGCTGGTGCTGTGCGTGGTATTTTCGGCAATTTACAATGATGCCTATGCTATCGTCGGAAGTGCGATCTACGGTGTGTCGCTGATCGCGCTTTATACCATGTCAAGCCTCTACCACGGCTTGAAAAACAACACTGCAAAAAAAGTGATGCAGGTTTTAGACCATTGCACGATCTATTTTCTGATTGCAGGCACCTATACGCCTGTGCTTTTGACCTCGATCCGACGTGTGAGCCCTGTAACGGCTTGGGTGTTGTTCGGTGTGGTCTGGGGATTGGCGGCACTTGCTGTTACGTTGACGGCGATCGATCTGAAAAAATATTCCGTATTTTCGATGGTTTGCTATATCGGTATGGGTTGGTGCATCGTCTTTGCGATCGATGTGACGATCAAGGCTATCGCAGCGCCGGGACTGCTCCTTCTTCTGGCAGGCGGTATCGCCTATACCATCGGCGCGGTTTTATACGGCTTGGGCAAAAAACGCCGCTATATGCACGCGGTGTTCCACCTGTTCGTGTTGCTCGGAAGCCTGCTGCAGTTTTTCTGCATTTTATTCTATGTTGTACTGTAAAGCAGACAGGGCGATGAGGTAATAATCAATGATGACGGCATTTACATAGTATGGTTTTGCAAGACACTGCATCATGCAAATGTGCTCCTTTCGACCGTGCTGCCGGATGGTATGTATTACGAAGCTACGTTCAACGGCATCAAGGGCGAAATCCACCTCGACGCATACAAGAAGTTTGAGAATGTATATGTTTCTGATAAGGAGGAATCAGCTATGCCGAAAATCTATCTGAGCCCGTCGGATCAGGGCAAGAACACCTACGC
>CAYVLD010000073.1:0-8582 GCA_964452205.1 uncultured Oscillospiraceae bacterium | reverse complement strand
TTTCGCTGCCCATCAGGGCAATCAGTTCCTCATTGACGATCTTGACGATCATCTGTGCAGGCGTCAGGCTCTCCATTACATCCTGTCCGACACAACGCTCGGAAACAGACTTGACGAAATCCTTGACGACCTTATAGCTGACATCGGCCTCTAACAGCGCGAGGCGAATCTCACGCATGGCCTCCTTGATGTCCGACTCGGACAGGCGACCCTTGCCGCGCAGCTTTTTAAAAGCGGCATTGAGTTTTGCGGTCAGTCCTTCAAAAGCCATAGCTTACTCCTTTATGGCAGAAACAGCGGCCAAAATGCGCTCGGCATTGTGCCGTACGGTGGAATCTTCGTGCTGCATGAGCTCATGGACGGCGTTTTCGATCTTCATAAGCGCTGTGCGCAGCGACTTCTCTCTGGCGATGCAGCCGGTGGCGCCCTCCATCTCCTGCAAAATTGCGGCTGTGCGGTTGATGGTATCATGCACGCCCTGACGGGAGATGCCTTCCTGCTCGGCGATTTCCGCGAGCGAAAGATCCTGGTTGTAATACAGATCGAAATAGGTCTTTTGCTTTTCCGTCAAAATACTGCCGTAATAGTCGAGGAGCATGGACATTTCAAATGCTTCTTGCTTCATAATGACCCCTCCTAAACTCATGCCTGCATATCCTATCATAGTTTGTCCTGTTTGTCAAGAGAAAAAACTTGACAGATGTAAAAAATGGCGGACAGAGTCCGCCTTGGCGTTTCATGAAACAAGGGTGCCCGGAACGTTGTGGAAGCTTGAACAGACCTCGATCACCACACCGTATTGCTTTGCAAGCTCTACGCAGCGGTCATGCAGCACCTTTGCGCCGCCTCTGCAAAGTGTGAGCATATCATTGTAGCCGATGTGGTCGAATTTGACGGCATCGGGATATTCCCTCGGATCCTTATCGTACACACCGTCTACATCGGTGCAGATCATGCAGCGATCGGCATCTAAGAAGGCAGCCAGAGCAACGGCTGTGGTATCGGAACCGCCGCGGCCGAGGGTCGTAATGTTGTTTTTTTCATCCACACCCTGAAAACCGGCTACCAGCACAATGTTTCCTGCCAGCAACTCTTGTTCGATGCGCTCGCCGCTGAGTCGTTTTACATGTGCGCTGCCGTAAACGCTGTCGGTCAGCAAGCCTGCCTGCCAGCCGGAAAGGCTGACGGCGTTGACCTTCAAGCGGTTTAATGCCATTGCGCAAAGGCTGACGGAACAAATTTCGCCGGTAGACAGCAGCATATCCAGCTCTCTTCCGCAGCAGTCCGGATCGATCTGTCTTGCCTTTGCGAGAAGTGCATCGGTGCCGCTGCCCTGTGCCGACAAAACGCCGATAACTTCGTTTCCGTCACGGTGCAATGCGGCCATCTTTCGTGCGGCGAGATAGATTTTTCGGGCGTCAGCAACGGAGCTGCCGCCGAATTTCACCACGATTCGAGCCATAAAATCACCCCTCGCAGCATTCTATGCGCTCGGGGAAAAATCGACACAAAAAAAGATGCCCTCCTTCAGGGAGGGCAAAACGGTTGTGTGTTGACGTTTCTACGTCGGGATATGAAGTATGCTCGCATTGGATAAGCTGTAAGGCAAGTATAGCATACAGATTCAAAGTAATTTGTCAAAAACGGTCAGAAGAAAAAATTAATTATGATGCCGCTGATCACACTCAGCAGATAGAGTACGGTCATGATGGAAAGATTCTCTTTCAGGTTCTTATTGGCACGCCAGAGCACCAGAAGGCCGATGCCTGCGTTGGACAAAAGACCTGCAAACAGGCCGCCGAGACCGATCAGGCCGTTTAAATACGACTGTGTAATGATGATGGAAACGGAGCAGTTCGGAATCAGACCGAACAGACCGATGATGATCTCACCGATCACAGGCGTGTTGAGGATGCCGGCAGAGAGTTTTTCTACGCCGATCAGCTCAAAAAGGATGTTGAGCGCAATGTTAACGGCGATCAGCATCGTCGCAATTTTCAGCGTATGCTTGAGTGCCGCCGCGAAGACATTACCTTCTTCCTCCTCGCAGGCGCAATGCTCGCGCTCGCAGAAGCTGTGAATGTCCTTCTGTGAGCGGACAAAGTGCTTGAGGATCCAGTCTGCAAGATAGCCGAGAGCGATGCCGAGGACGGCCTTTCCTGCTACGATCAATACGAGAGAGGTAATGTTGATTTGCTTGCCGATGGCTGAGAGCATCAGCGGAAGCATTTCGTCCGACGTGGCAAAGAATACGGCAAGCATTGTGCCTGCGGAAATCGAACCGGTAGAAAACAGCGTTGCCGCAGCGCCGGAGATGCCGCACTGCGGAATAACGCCCAGAAGTCCGCCGATGGCGGGGCCTGCCTTGCGTGAATGGCGGTGGAGTATCGCTTCGTTCAGCTTTTTGCTGTTTTCAAGCAGCTCCATCACAAGATAGGCGATAAATAAGATGGGAATACTCCATGCACCGTCGATCAAGCCGTCACGAAATGCGTGCGAGAGCATTTGCCATACGGACTCATGCGCATGAGCAGTTGTGTGTAAAAACAGATTCAAAATCGTTCCTCCTTATTGCGACATGAGCGGACGCATCAGCGCAAGCTCATCGAAACGGGTATCGCGGGAATTTGCAAGGAAAACCAGCTCTTTTAGCTGCTCGGAGGCACCGTAGATCTGCGTGAAGCGCTCGACCTTCGAGCCGTCGACCTCGCTGACATAGAGGCGGCCGGAGCAGGCTTCGACGGGAAATTCCGTGTCCTCTACGCAGAAAGAGATGGTGACATTGCTTCCTTTAAAAAAGTCGGTGAGCTGCTGGGCGGCGTTTTGGATGATCTGCACACCGGTCAGCTCGGATTCGTAATAAATGTTGCTGCTGGAGGGGAAACGGAAGTCCGAAAAAGCGACCTCGCTGAAGCCCAGCGCAGAAAGCTCTCTTGCGATCTGCATGAGGTAGGAAATGACGGTTTCGCTGGCGGGATCAAGCCAGTAGCAACTGTTTTCGTCCATCCACAGCGCACCGTTTTTCAGCGGCAGACCGCACGATTGGTTGTCAAGCGCGAAATTGTTGTCGGAAAAAGCTGCAACAGAGGCGATCATATAAAAGCCGTTGCTGTGCAGATATTCAATGATGCTGTCTACAACGCTCGTATCGATCGAGCTGGCGGTCTGAGCGCCGCCGATGGTGGTGGAGTAGTAGAAGTTGCCATAAATACTCTTTAGCTCCATCATAACGGCGCAGGGCTCTTTTATCGTTTGAAGCTGCGCAAGCACTTTTTCGGGCTCTTGCAGCATGCTTGTTGTGATATAATATCCGCCGCTTTCCAAAATCGTCTGCGCCTGAGGCTCCTTGTCCACATAAATGATCTCGGGCGGCGTCATATCGGAAAGAAAATCGGTCGTCTGCTCCGAGACATTCTGTGTCGGCGTATCGTAGCTCAGATGTGCGCCCTGACGGTCGTAGAGGATATTGGAATCCATGTAGATCAGCAGCGCAATGAACAGTGCGACCAGAGCGGCTGCGGCAATCAGAGTGATCCGCAGGAGCTTTTTCAGTAATAGCTTATTTCGATAGGGGATACGCATAACGCGCCCTCCTTTGAAGTTATTTTGCAATCAGACAGCACCATTGCTCGGTTCGCTCGCAGTCAATGATCTGCAGACCGGCCTGCTCGATCGCCTGACGAACCTCTTCCTCTCTGCTGCGCAGGATGCCGGAGCAGAGGAAAATGCCGTCCTTCTTCAGAAAATGCGGAACAACGGGCACAAGCTGGATGATAACGCCTGCGACAATATTAGCACAAACGATGTCATAGCCGCCTTCGCTGAGGCGCTGCATCAAGGCCTTGTCCTCGACCGCATTTCCGGTGCAGGCGGTAAAAACATCGCCTAAAAAACCGTTGGCTTCGGCGTTGCTGCGCGCAATGTGCTCTGCAGCCGGATCAATGTCAACGCCGATCGCACTTTTTGCACCGAGGCGCAGAGCGCAGATGGATAAGATGCCGCTGCCGCTGCCTAAGTCGGCAACACGTTCGCCGCCGTGGATCCGCTTTTCCAAGGCGCGCATGCACATCTGCGTGGAATCGTGCTCGCCTGTACCGAAGGTCAGTCCCAGATCCAATATCACGGGCAGTCGTCCCTGCGTGTCATCTACGCGCATCCATTGCGGAACGACAAGCAGCTTTTCACCGACGGGCAGGGGGCGGTAGTTTCGCTTCCACGAATTTTCCCAATCCTCATCGGGAATGTTCTCCGGCGCAATGGTCAGCTCACCGAAGTCTGTGGTAGGATAGCTCTGCGGAAGCTTTTTGAGCAAGGCGCGCAGCTCGTCAAGACGCTGCTCTGCGCCGTCGCTTTCCAAATACAGCCGTACCTGAGAGACCGTTTTCATCTTCTCGCTCAGCTCATCGTCCACATAGTCCCAGTATTCCTGCGAGGTTTCCAAAAAATCATCAAACTGGTCGCAATCCTCGATCACAAAGCTGTCAAAGTCTGCCTGCGTCAGCTCGGCACATAGCAGATCAATTCCGTTTGAGGCGGTGCGAATGGTCAGTTCAATCCATTGCATTGTCCATCTTCCTTTCAAAATACGGCAAATGCCATACTCCCTCATTATATGTTCATAATTATTTTACAGGATAAACGGCGAATTGACAAGCAATATTTTCAGAAACTCTTTCTTTTTAAGAAAAAACAGTGTATAATATATGATAAGAAACTTTAAGAATCCGAAAGGAAGCATCAATTTGACTACAAATGTTACCATAGCACCGGGCGTTACGCTGCGCGTGCTTCATACGGATAAATTCAAAACCGCCTGCTTCAGCATCAATTTTAAGCGTCCGCACTGCCGCGAAACGGCTGCGCTGGATGCGCTATTGCCGAGTGTGCTTCTGCGCGGCACGGAGCAGTATCCCGACATTCAGAGCATCTCCGTGCGCCTGGATGAGCTGTACGGGGCGACCTTCGGCACGCTGGTGCGCCGCAAGGGCGATGTGAAAATGACAGGATTTTTCGCTGATTTTATTGAAGACAGCTTTCTGCCCGAGGGAGAAGGGGTCTTTGAGCCGATGGTCGAATTTGCCGAGCAGGTGCTGCTGCATCCGTATTTGCACAACGACTGCTTCTGTGAGCGTTTTGTTGAGGGAGAGAAGCAGAATCTGATCAATGCCATCGAGGCTTCGCTCAATGACAAGCGCAGCTATGCGGTGCGCCGCCTGCTGCAGATCATGTGTAAGGATGAGGCCTATGGCGTGCCGCGTCTGGGCTACAGCGAGGATGTCGAAAAAATCACGCCGCAGATGCTCCGTGAGCATTACCATGAGGTTTTGAAGACCTCGCGGGTCGAGATCGTTTATGCCGGCCGTCAGCCGGTCGAGCGTGTGGCAAAGGCGTTTGCGAAGCTGTTTGTCCGCGAAGAGACGGATTTTGTTTCCGTTCAGACGAAGGTGGTTGCGCGCGCGAAGGAGGTCAAGGAGATCAGCGAGGCGATGGATGTCACACAGGGCAAGCTCGTCATGGGTCTGCGCAGCGGAATTACAGGCGCGCAGGAGGAATATGCTGCGCTCTTGCTGCTCAATGCGGTTTACGGCGCAGGAATGACAAGCAAGCTGTTTGTCAATGTGCGCGAGAAGCTGTCGTTGTGCTACTATGCCTCTTCTTCGATCGATAAATATAACGGTACGATGCTCATTTCCTCCGGCATTGCCTTTGAGGATTATGAGCGCGCGAAAGAGGCGATTTTGGAAGAATTGGAAGCCTGCAGACGCGGTGAGATCAGCAAAACGGAGATCGAATCGGCCAAAAGTCAGGTGATTTCCTCTCTGAAAATGGCGATGGACTCTCCCACGCGGCTGGATGATTTTTATATCGGTATGTCGATTCAGGAATGTGCGCAGATCCCGAAGCTGATGGAGCAGGTGGCTGCGCTGGATGTTCCGCAGCTTGCCGAAACGGCGAAAAAGCTGTCGCTGGATACCATTTATTTCTTGAAGGGGGAAGAAGCATGAAGAAAAGAGAATTTCCCCGTTTGGGAGAGAGCTGCTATGATGAGGTTTTGCCGAACGGTATGCTGCTGCGCATCGTTCCGAAGTCCGGCTTTGCGAAGAAATACGCATTTTTAGCGGTAAATTTCGGTTCCATTGACACCTCTTTTACGCTGGAAGGAAAGAAATACCGTGTACCCGACGGCATTGCGCATTATCTGGAGCATAAGATGTTCGATCTGCCCGAGGACAATGCGATGAATCTGTTTGCCGCGCAGGGCGGCAGCCCAAATGCGTTCACGAGCTACGGCATGACGGCATATTATTTCTCCTGTACGGAGAATTTTGAGGAGAATTTGAAGATCCTGATTCGTATGGTCATGACGCCGTATTTTACCGAAGAGAGCGTGGAAAAGGAACGCGGCATCATTGCGCAGGAGATTCGCATGTATGAAGACAATGCGGATTCCCGCGTGTATGAGGATCTTTTTGATAATGTCTTTGCGGAGCATCCGATCCGCGTGCCGATTGCAGGAACGGTCGAGAGCATCGAGGGCATCACCGCGCAGATGCTCTATGATTGCTACAATGCCTTCTATCGTCCGTCGAATATGACGCTGTGCATTGCGGCAGACGTTGAGCCGGAGCGTGTGTGCGAGCTGGTCAAACAACTGCTTCCGCAGGAAATGTATTCCGTCCCGCAGCGCGATTACGGTGCGCCCGAAGCGATGATCTGCAATCGTTCGCGTTCGGAACGCAGGATGACGGTTTCCATGCCGATGTTTAACATCGGATTTAAGTGCGAACCGCCGAAAAGCGGCGAGGAGGTCATGCGTGAGGAGATCATCGGAGATATTGCGGCGGAGATCCTGTGCGGCGAATCGTCTGCGCTGTATTCCCAAATGTATGAAAGCGGTCTGATCGATGCGAGCTTCTCGGCCGGATATGAAAGTGTCAAGGAGGCAAGTCTTCTATCCGCCGGCGGTGACAGCCGTGATCCTGAGGCTGTATATCAGGCGATTTTGGCAGAGGCAGAGCGGCTCAGCCGCGAGGGCTTTGAACTGAAATTGTTCGAACGGCTGAAAAAATCCGCCCTCGGCAGACGTACCAGAGATCTCGACGGCTTTGAGAACGTCTGTTACCGCAACTGCGCGTATTATTTTGATTGTATGGATTATTATCGCTTTCCGGAAATCTATGAATCGGTAACGCCGCAGGCGGTTCGGGAATTTATTGCGCGAGTGATATGCGCCGAACGCGGCACAATGGCGGTCATCTTACCGAAGGAGGAATGTTAATGCGACTTTTTGAAGAAACAAGCTCGATCGGCTTTCCCAATCTCGGCATCGGGGACTTTAATCCGCCCGACGGATTCACGATTTTTGGCTTGGAGATCAAATTTTATGGAATCATCATTGCCTTCGGCCTTCTGTTGGCTGTGGTCTATGCAATGCGCCGCGCCAAAGAATTTGGTGTAACGAGCGATGATATTTTGGACATCGTTCTGGTTGGAACACCCTGCGGCGTCATCGGCGCGAGGCTGTATTACGTCTTATCAAACGGCACACCCGTTGATCAGTGGATCAATATCCGTGACGGCGGTCTGGCGATCTACGGCGGCGTGATCGGCGCAGTCGGCTCGGTCGTGCTGTTCTGCCTTCTCAGCAAGAAACGCCGCAGAAAGCTGCTTCCTTGCATGGACGTTGCAGGCTTGGGCTTCCTGATCGGGCAGTCGATCGGTCGCTGGGGTAACTTCTTTAATCGCGAAGCCTTCGGCGGTTATTCAGACGGCCTGTTTGCGATGCGCCTGTCCGAGAGCCGTCTGAACGGCCTTGCGGAAGGCGCGCAGAAGACCCTTTTGCGGGAAAAAGCGGTCGATGGCTTTATTCAGGTGCAGCCGACATTTCTGTATGAATCCGTGTGGAATGCACTTGGCTTTGTGCTGATTCACTTTTTGTCGAAAAAGCGCAAGTTTGACGGTCAGATTTTCCTGTACTACTTAGTATGGTACGGCTTGGGCAGAGTTTATATCGAGGGTCTGCGCACGGACAGCCTGATGCTGGGGAGCTTCCGCATCAGCCAGCTTTTGGCAGGCGTGACGTGCCTGATTGCGTTGGCGATTTTGATTTATATGCTGATGATAAAGCGCCCGAACGGTGAAAAAATGCTCGTAAACTGCCTTGCTGTGCAGCAGGAAGAGGAAAACATCGATGAAGAAGCGGAGCTTTGCGATGCAGAACCTGCGAAGATGCAGGAGAATGAAGAAATTTTAATTCAGGAGGATGAAATATGAAAAACACAGAGGAGCTTAAGGAAAAGGCGGCAGGGGCTGCATTGAACGCGGCGAAGGCGGCAAAATATGTTGCATTTGTCAGCAAGAAGCGCATGGAGATCGCGCTTGAAAAGGAGAAGATCCGTCGTATCTATGCCAAGCTCGGCAAGGTCTATTACAAGGACTATGTAACCGACGAAGAACCGGACGAGGCAGAATATCGTCCGCTTTGCGAGAGCATTTCCGACCATTTCCGCCGCATCAACGAGCTGGAAGCTGAGATTGCAGATGCGAAGGATGAATACCACGAGTGCAACAAGGACACCGAG
>CAYVLD010000072.1:0-8684 GCA_964452205.1 uncultured Oscillospiraceae bacterium | reverse complement strand
TCAGCGTGGAAGCATCCGTTCCTGCATAGTTGCTGTTGAGGTACAACAGAACCTTCGACTGCAGGGAAACGCTGCTAATCAGCTTGCTGCCGTCGGTGCTTGTTGCAATGTTGTTGACAGCCTCGGGGATCTCCTGCGTAGCAAGAGCCTTCTGCTCCTCGGTCAGATCGGCATTGACGAGGTTCTCGGTGTTGTAACCGAGACGAATCTGAGCGGCTGCGCCATAGTTCAGCATGTCAACACACATGGTCTTGAGCTCCGCGATCGAGCTCTCTGCATCGATCTTGCCGACGAGGTAGCTCTTCATGGAGTTTGTGTTGGTCGCGCTGTAATGGATGGTTCCATCGGAAGCAACAGCGTACAAAACCGTTGCAAACTCGTCGCCCATTTCCTTGGCGTTGATACCTGCATAGGTTGCCTGATATGCGGTAACCGCGCCGCCGGTGTTGGTAACAGGAGTCATGGCATCCAATTCGAAGGTGGTGACAACAGGCTCACCGTCTGCAACTGCCTTGGTAACAACAAGGTAGCAGCTCTCGAACGTGGAAACCTTGGCGTTCAGAATGGTGTAACGAACCTGCATTTCCGCGCCTGCGGAGATCGACATAATGAAGCTGAGGTTGGTGTCGAGCTCATATTCAGGCTCGGTAGCTTCTACTGCGCCGCAGATGCAAGCACCGTCAACATAGCTGTGCGCTTCACTTGCGGAGTAGTCACAATTCGAGCAAGAGACAATGTGATTGTCACCATTGTCGTTGTAGACATAGGTATGGCCAAATGCCGCTTCGCCATTTGTTGTGTAGCTATCGCCACAAGCGGAGCAAGTATACAGGATGTAACCGTCTTCCGTACAGGTTGCGGCAACGGTCTTAATTTCATAGCTGTGACCTGTGGCCGCAATCGTGACATAGCTTGCAGGAATCGCATATGCACCGGCTTCATCCGAGAAGGTTTGAGAGCAATTCTCGCACTTCCAATGCTGGCGGTTGCCGTCTGTCGTGCAAGTCGCTGCAGTTGCCGCAACTAGCACAGTGCTGTGTCCGGTTACTGCAATCGTGAGATAGGAGGCAGGAATTGCATAATTACAAGCTTCGTCAGAGAAGGTCTGAGAGCAATTCTCGCACTTCCAATGCTGGCGGTTGCCGGTCGCTGTACAGGTAGCCGCTGTCGCTGCAACATAGACACTGCTGTGTCCGGTTACTGCAATCGTGAGATAGGAGGCAGGAACTGCATAATTACAAGCTTCGTCAGAGAAGGTCTGTGCGCAGTTCTCGCACTTCCAGTGATGACGAGTGCCGCTTGCGGTACAGGTTGCTGCAACGTCAGAAACATACACAGCATTATGACCCGTTGCCGGAATTACTTCGCTGGAAAGGGTTGTGCTGCAGCCGTTACAATAGGTATGCTGTGCACCGTCAGTGGTGCAGGTCGCTTCGGTATCAACAATGATCTCAGTATCGGAATGGTCGCACAAGAATGCACTGCAAACCGAGCAGTATGCACCTTCTACCGAGTGAGCTTCCGTTGCGTTATAATCACAGTTTTCGCAGGTGACAATGTGATTCTCGCCGTTATCTGTATACACATAGCTATGACCCGTCGCCTTCACATAGTCCATTATGAAGCTGTCACCGCATACACAGGTATACACTGTATAGCCCCTCTCCGTACATGTCGGAGCATATATGGTCGTATCATAGTTGTGACCCGTGGCAGAAGTATAGTCAGAAACATAGCTGTCACCACATTCGCAAACAAACGTAGTATAGCCACCTTCTTCGCAGGTCGGCAGCGTTACATACTGAACATAATTGTGGCCGGTGGTGTTTACATACTCACCGATGATGACATCTTCACACTCAGCGCAAGTGCGAATCGTGTAGCCCTGTTCGGTGCAGGTCGGAGGCACTACAACGTCAGTATAGTTATGTCCCAAGGCTTCAATTTCCTCGGTGTAGCTATGGTTACAAACAGCGCAGGTAAAGGTCTTCACGCCGGCATCCGTACAAGTTGCAGCCGTTGTGATCTCGCCGTTACCATAACTGTGACCCAAAGCAGGAACTACCGCATCGGTATAGGAATCTTGACATACAGAGCAGGTATGCGTGGTGTAACCACTCTCGGTGCAGGTCGCACCCGTCACAGCATCAACATAGCTGTGACCAAGCGCCGCAACCTCGCTCGTATTATAGGTATCATTGCAGCCATTGGTGCAGGAATTTACAGTATAGCCGGCTGTCGTACAGGTCGGTGCAACAACCGTGGCGGTGTAGCTATGGCTCAACTGTGCCACATACTCTGCATAGTCATAGCCACACGTTGCGCAGGTATAGAGGTTATAGCCCGCTGCAAGACAGGTCGCGGGCTGCGGCGTTGTCTTGGTGAAAGTGCAGCTTGTATGAGTGGAGTTCACATAGGACTGCTGATAGATCGGCAAATAAGTTGCGCTGCCTTTTGTAGTAGAACTATAAATAACATATGCCGCAAAATGCTCGTTGTTATAGCTGCCGGTAATGGCGCTGCCAGTGGAGTCACATACAGGAATCGTCAGCGTCTTCGTAGCATATGCGCTGACAGAAGCATCTACGGTAAGCTGGTAATAATAGCCGCTGTCGGAAGCAGTTCCGCCTGCTGTATAGGTAACGCTGTTATAGGTATAGCTCGTACCGGAAACCGTACACTTGGACTTGTCCACATAAAAGCCGTTATACAAACGAATCCTGATCGACTTAATCGCAGTTGCGCCTGCAACAAGACTAAACGAGACCGTGCCGGCAGATTGGTTATAGGAAATCTTGACCTGTGCACTTGTACCGCTGCGGAACACGGCAGCGCCCAAAATATCGCCGCCATAGGTCGGATCGCCGTTTACTTCACGGCGTGCATCGTTGATATATTCAGCCTGCGTTCTGGCCTCATATCCGGAAGGATTATAGCCGTTTCTGCTGCTGTCGCTGGTGTCCGTGTTCTCAAATGCGTAGCCCTGAATGCCTGCAACAACGTTGCAGCCTTCCTTTGCGATCTGTTTTGCAATCGTTGCCGGGAACTTTGTATCATAGGCATTATCGTTATATTCATAGAAATCGCCAAAGTAGCTCATCGCTACAACATAATCCACATAAGGAGCCAACTTTGCAGCACTTTGGCCGTAAATTGCCTTGCCATACGCGGTATCGCCTGCCTCCGGCATGAGCGAAACGCTCAGCGTTAAGCCGCTTGCCAGATTGTCCTTAACAGACTTTACAAAGCCGGTAACTACGTTTTCTCTGTATTCACGGAAAGCCTGAGCCGCTGCACCGTTTTCATTAAGGAGAGTCTTGAAGCTGGTACCGTCGGCGGTCGTCGTGCCCTTAAAGGCATAATAGCCGTCAGAGCCGGTAGAGTAGGTATAGCCATTTTGTGCGCACATTGCTTGAGCCAAGGTATTGTAGTACGTCGTACCGAGCGCACTCTTCAGGTCAGAGCCCCAGCCGTAATAGTCGGCACCGTAACGGGTTGAATCCAGATGTATTCCGGCAAGGCCGTCTATCGCCTCCAGCGTGTCAATCTGCTTGTTGAAATAGCTCTGGTAGCTTGTATTCCCCAGATTAACGAAGCCGTTTCTTGTATCATAATAGGAGCTTGAGGAAGAATGTGCATTGTTGTTGTAGCCAACGCGGAAATGATATGCCGCATGCGTCGGATTGCTGGACAGATAAGCATTGTCTCTGCCGCACATGACCCACGCATGAACGCGAACGCCGCTGCCTGCGTAAGAAATGACGTTCGTCAGATTCGTAGTGTCAAGTGTGCCGAGCTCGCCCTTTGTAAGGACATAAAGATCGGTAACGCCGCGCGCAGTCAATCTGTCGATAATAGTATCGGAAATCGTAAAGTTGGAAGGATTGATCCGGTAAGCGAGGATCTTCTTGCCGGAATATGTAAGGTCATCGTTTTCTACAGGAACAACGGTGGAGGTTGTCTCCGCCGCTTCTGTCACTTCCAGCCCCCCAGCCTCAGCAGCAAAAACGCTGGGAAGAATACTGATCAGCATGGCAATCAGAAGCAGTAATGCCATACCGCGACGTAAAAAGTGGTGCATAGGTTTCTCCTTTCAAAATAAAAACTCAGTCCCATCAGCCATGAGATTATTCGCGACAGCTAACGCGACAAAATAACAATACGCAATTTTATGTTTCAAAAATTGCTGTTGCTCAATTTATTTTATAATGTTTTCTAATAATTGTCAATCGTTTTTCCAAAAAACGGAGAAATTAAATGTTTGCGAAGCAGGCATGGCTCCTGCTTCGCAAAACCGATTTTCACTGACCGGAAACAGCCAAATACGCCGCCACGGAATCGCCGTAAATAAGCATCGCATTTGCCATTGCGATTTCCGCCTCCGTTGCAGAGGTCTTCGCGCAAACAGAGGCAACATAGCTCTCAACACTCCATGTCAGGCTCTGCGAAACAGGTGTCTGTCCGTCATAGAGCGTTATCGTGATGAGCTGACGCATTTGCTTCGCACCGACCTGGTCATAAATGCCTTGATAAAGATTATTTGATGTCAGGCTGACAGGAATGCCGGTGATTACTTCCCCGCTGACCGAATCCGCGATCACATACTTCAGCTCAGAAGGATCCTCTGTCTTATAGCCACAGTTCAGGTACAGCATAACCTTAGACTGGAGTGAAACACTTGCAAACAGTTTATATCCTTCCGAAGAGCCGGAGGAATAATCGGTTGCCTCAGGCGCCTGCTTTGTTGCGTACGCTAACTGCTCCTGCGTCAAATCAGCATTTACCAGATGCTCCGTATCATATTCCATACGAATCTGAGCCGCTGCGCCGTAATTGAGCATATCCACAGCCATCGTTTTCAGCTCATCCGATTCGCTTGCCGCATCGATCTTGCCGATCAAATAGCTCTTGATGGATGTAGTATTGGCCGCGCCGTAGTAAATCGTTCCATCCTCTGCAACGGCATACAAAACCGCTTCAAACACATCGCCCATTTCCTTGGCGTTAATTCCTGCATAAATTGCTTGATATGCTGTCGTTGCGCCGCCGGTCGGGTTCGTAACGGGAGTCATGGAATCCATCTCAAAGGTGCTAACAACGGGCTCGCCGCCGGCAACTGCTTTTGTTACGACCAGGTAGAAGCTCTCAAATGTCTTCACCTTGGCAGAAATCACAGTATATCTGACCTGCATCTCAGCACCCACGCTGACACTCATAACAAAGCTCAAATTCTCATCATACGCATATACCGGCTCAAGATGCTCCTCTGCGCCGCAAATACATACGCCTTCTTCATAAACATGCGATTCTTCTGCGCTTTCACCGCATCTGCTGCACAAAACCGTATGTACATCGCCGTTGACAGTATAGACATAGCTGTGTCCCGTGGCCGGTTTGAAAGCAAAGCTCTCCGGGATCTCATAGCTGCAGGTTTCATCCGTAAAATAGCTGCCGCAGGTTTCGCAATAGCAGTAACTACGGTTACCGCTTTCGGTGCAGGTCGGCTGCTTTGCATTGACGGCAGTCAGTTTGTGTGCCTGAATTGCAATTTCACTTTCCGAAATAATTTCACCGCATGCGTCACATTCAACATGCTGTGACCCTGCCGTAGTGCAGGTAGCTTCAAAATCCACGATGGTCTTCGTGGTTTCATGCTTGCAGATAAACGCATTGCACTTTGAGCAGTAAACGCCCTCGGAATCGTGCGCCTCAACAGCCTCATAATCACAGTTTGTGCATACTGCAGTATGGTCTTCGCCGTTGTCCGTGTAGATACAATCATGCCCGAACGCTGCTGTTTCATCGACCTTATAGCCGTCCTCACAGACGCTGCAGGTATACTCCGTATAACCGCCCAATGTGCAAGTCGGGGCTGTTATGACAGCTTCATAGCTGTGACCGAGTGCCGCTACCGTTTCACTGCTGAGCACTTCATCGCAAGCATCACAAGTGACGGTAACAAAGCCCTCTGCCGTACACGTCGGTGCAACAAGCGTTTTCGTGGTGTTGACGTGGCCGGTAGACGGAATCGTCTCGGTGTAGCTATCGTCACAGGCTGTACAGGTAAAGGTCTTCACACCGTCTTCTGTACAGGTTGCTTCCTTCGTAACGATGCCGCTGTCATATGCGTGCCCTGTCGCGGAAATTTCGTCTTTTTCAACATATCCGCAGATCGTGCAGACCGAAACTGTGCCGCCGCCTTGCGTGCAGCTCGGCTCGGAAGTCGTTACCTCATAGCTGTGTCCGAACGCATCGGTCAAAGCATCTTGATAGCTGCTGTCGCAGCCGTTTTGGCAGGTGTATGCAGTATAGCCTTGCGTTTCACAGGTGGACGCAATTACCGTTACTTCATAGTTGTGTCCAAGTGCATCAACATAGTCCTGTGTATAAGTGTCGTTGCAGCCGTTTATACAGCAATAGGACGTATAGCCCTGTGCCTCGCAGGTCGCCTCAATGACAGTTTCCGCATATTCATGAGAAGGCCGGGAAACATACTCCGCATAGTCATAGCCACACGTTTCGCAGGTGTAGAGATTGTAACCGGCTGCCAAACATGTCGCCGGTTGCGGTGTTGTCTTTGTAAAGGTGCATTTTGTGTGCGTTGAATCCACAAACGAAGCCTGGTAGACCGGCAGATAGGTGGATTCACTCCTGCTCGTGGAGCTGTATATCGTATATGCCGCAAAATGCTCATTGTTAAAGCTGCCGCTGACTGCTTCGCCGGAATCGGTGCACACCGGTATTGTCAGAGTCTTTGTTCCGTACGCGCTTATGGTCGTGTCTACGGTTAGGCACGGATAATAGCCATTGGAGGCTGTACCGCCTGCAGTATAGGTCACGCCATTATAAGTATAGCTCGTGCCGGAAACGGTACATTTGGACTTATCCACATAAAAGCCGTTATACAACTGAATCCTGACCGATTTGACCGCCGTAGCACCTGCAACAAAGCTGAATGTCACCGTGCCGGCGGATTTGTTATATGAAATCTTGACTTGCGAGCTTGTACCCGTGCGGAAAACCGCCGCTCCGAGAATATCGCCGCCATAGGTCGGATCACCATTCACCAGACGTCTTGCATCATTAATGTATTCCGCCTGAGTTCTGCTCTCATAACCGGAAGGATTTAACCCGTTTCTGCCGCTCGTGTCCGTGTTGACAAAAGCATAGCCCTGAATACCGGCAACAACATTACAGCCTTCCTTTGCAATGGTTTTACACAACTCGGCCGGCCACGTCTTATCATATGTATCGCCGTTTAAGAAATAATAGTCCCCAAAATAGGACATGATCTGGACATAATCCACATACGGAGCCAACGCCGCAAAGTCCTGTCCATAGGTCGATTTTCCGTAAAGGCTGATCGCAGGCTCAGGCATACACGCCGCCGTCAGGATCATATCGCTGTCCAGATTGTCTTTCACCGATTTGACGAAGTTTGTAATTGTTTCGGTTCTGTATTTGAGATACGCCTGTGCAGTAGTGCCATTGGCATTGACAAGATCTGTCAAGCTCTCGCCGTCTGCCGTGGTTGTGCTTTTGAAGGTATAATATCCGTCAGAGTCTGTCGAATATGTATAGCCGTACTGTGCGCACATTGCTTTTGCGATGGCATTGTATTTGCTGACACCCATTTCATTCTTAAAATTGGTGCCGTAATCGTAATAGTCGCCGCCGTAACGAATCGTGTCCAAATGGATACCGTCAAGGCCGGAAATCGCCTCAAGCTCATCAACAATGCCGTTAAAATAAGCCTGATAGCTGGTATTTCGCAGATCGACATAGCCGTTTCTGTCCACATAATACGAGCTGCCGGTAGAATGTGCATTGGTTTTATAGCCAAACCTGAAATGCCAAACCGCATGGGTCGGATTAGACTTGATATAGCTATTGTCTCTTGCGCACATCAGCCATGCATGAACACGCACGCTTGAATCAGCATATGAGATGACATTTTTAAGATCTGTTGTATTGATCGAACCTGCCTCACCTTTTACAAGAACGTACAGATCCGTAACGCCACGACTGACCAGACGATCAATATTGGTATCGCTGATCGTATAGTTGGACGGATTGATCCAATAGCCCAGGATTTTTTGTTGCGAAAAATCAAGATTATCGTTTTGAACCGGTGTGATCGTGCTCGCTCCGGAAGCAGCATCTTCGGTGAAGACTTCAATCCGCTCTGTCTGCACAGCGAGGGCAGCAGGCATAAGGCCGATCAGCAGCGCAAGCAAAAGAACCCCCACAATACTACGACGTAAAAAGTAATGCATATGTATCTCCTTTCAACTTAAGGACTGCGTATTTCACAAGCTCTTGGAGCTGATGTGACAAAAAAACAACGACATTTTATAAGGAAAGAAAGCCCTTTCGTTCCTTGCAGAAAACATCGTGTTTCTGGTAAATATTGTATAGTAATTTCGCAAAAAAGTCAACACAATTTCAGCGTTTTTACCAATACTTTTGCAAATTTCAACATCATTCAACATAAGCATCAAAAGAAAAGGGTTTGCACATAATCGTGCAAACCCTTTGTATTTACTGGCCGCTTGCGGTCATGTAGGCTGCGACGCTGTCACCGTAGGTGAGCATGGCGTTGACCATGTCGATCTCTGCTTCGGTAGATGCGGTCTTCTCGCGGACAGAAGCGACGTAGCTCTCAATGCTCCAAGTGAGTGTCT
>CAYVLD010000071.1:0-8700 GCA_964452205.1 uncultured Oscillospiraceae bacterium | reverse complement strand
GCCTTGGAAGCCTTGGCTTGCAAGGGCTTGTGCGTTGTTCAGTACACATTATATATGATTACGCGCGATTAATTTTTTATATGAATTTGATACATGGATCTGATAAAATTATGAAGAAAATTATAGGAATCATCGGCGGTGTCGGTCCTCTTTCCACCGCAGATTTTTTTGAGAAAATAATTACATTAACCGATGCTGACTGCGACCAAGACCATCTGCATATCATCGTAGACAACAACCCCTCGGTTCCCGATCGTACTAATGCAGTTTTGCATAACGGCGAGAGTCCTCTTGCATCATTGCTTCGATCTGCATCATTTTTGAAGGCTGCCGGTGCCGAGATTTTGGCAATGCCCTGCTGTACTGCGCATATATTCTCAAATGAGCTGCCGAATAACGATGAAATTCAGTTTGTTGACATGCTGCGAGAGACGATTCAGGTTTTAAAACAGCATGAAATTACTCTTGTCGGCCTGTTGGCAACGGATGGTCTCATCCATTCAGGTCATTTTACTAAAATGTTGTCGGACGCAGGCATTACACCGCTTCTGCCGAACGGGGAAGAACAGCAGGCCGTCACCGACATGATCTATCATACAGTAAAAGCCGGACGCTGGGAGCGCGACAATTCCGACTTCTGCAACGCGGCACAGCAGTTGATTAACCGCGGTGCGCAGGTTTTGATCTTAGGCTGCACCGAGCTGCCTTTGGCCTTCTCGCATTATGACATAAAGCTGCCGTATATCGACCCAACAAAGGTTCTTGCCGCTGCCGTTATCAAAGCCGCAGGCGGCAAGCTGAAGCCAAACGCTTCATTGATCTCACGATGAATAGGATGGTATCTGAAATGACCGAACCTGAAAATACGCAAATTGAAAATGACTTTGACCAAATTGAGGAAGTACCGCCACGCCAGTCCTCCAAAAAGCGCTTCTTTCTCATCGTCGGCGTAATTGTTTTACTTTTGGCGATTGCCGTCGGATATTATTTTGCGGTTTTGCGCTATAAAGATGTCATCAAAACCGTTACGATCGAGCTTGGCGAAGCAATGCCGCCGGCCTCTGTTTTTTTAAGCAGCGGCAAGGAAGCCTCCTATACCGCGTCCGAGCTTCCCGAATTGAAAAAAGCCGGCTCTTACCCGCTCGAAATCGAGTTTAACGGCGTGAAAACCAATGTAACGCTGATCGTACACGATACCGTTGCACCGACTGCACAGCCGAAAGAGCGTACCATCACCATTGATGAAACGCTGGAGCCTTTGGATCTGCTCACCAACATTGAAGACAAGGCACTCGTTGCGTTGCAATGGAGCAGCAAACCCAGCTTCGGCATCGCCGGCGACTATGAAGCTGTAGTAAAAATAATTGACGAATCCGGCAATTTCACCCTCGTCAAAGTTCCGGTATATATCCGAGCCGTTCGTGAGGAAATCACCTGCGAGCTGGGCGATCCGCTGCCGACCGCGCAGGATTTCCTTCTTGTCGATCGTGAGAGTGCGTACATTGCGACAGACATCGAAGCTCTTACCAAATCCATGCCCGGAACTTATGAGATCTATATCGCTATCGACGGTACTTATCACACCTCTAAGTTGATCCTGACCGATACCAAAGAGCCTGCCTTAACACTTACAGAGTTGGCTGTTCTCAAGGGTTCCTTCCTGAATCCCACGCAGCTTGTTGCGCACGCCGAGGATGAAACCGCCCTGACCTACACCTTTGCCGAAGCACCTGACACAACTGTGTGCGGCAAGCAGGAAGTAACGGTAATCGCAACCGATCTTGCAGGAAACACGATTTCTGCGCAGACACATATTGTGGTGGCAGATTATATTATCAGCCGCGAAAGCTCCACCGATCCCCTGCCTCACAGTCTGTTCTGCGAAATGACGGGACAGTATTCCTGGAATGTAACGGCTGAGGAGAGGTTTGTTCCCGATCATGTCGGTGTCTTCGAATACCGCTGCATGGTATTGGGCGAATCTGTCTGCTTTGCGATTATCGTTCAGGATACCATCGCGCCGCAGTATGTTCTTGCGGAAGCGAACGCCTGCACCGGCTATCGTTTGGCACCGGAAAATTTCTTTGCCGAAATTATTGACGATACCAATGTGACCGTCACTTATGAAAAAGAGCCTGACTGGTCGATTAACGGTCAGCAGGAAGCTGTTTTGCTGCTGACAGACGAGGGCGGAAACACCACACGAGTGGAGTCGGTTGTCACGATCGCTCCGGATCAGATCGCGCCGACAATTTTGGGTGTCAAGGATCGATACTGTTATGTTGGCGAAGCCGTTGCCTATTTCTCGGAAGCAAGTGCAGTTGACAACGCTGATCCCAATCCTACGCTGACGGTTGACAGCTCGCAGGCCGATATTCACACCTTGGGAGCATATCCTGTAACCTACACCGCCACCGATGCCGATGGAAACACTTCCAGCGTGACCGTTACCTTCACATTCATTGAATCTACGGTAAGCGAAGAGGATTTGGAAGCGCTGGTAGACGAAATTTTTGCTGAGATCATGACGCCGGATATGACCGTTGCACAGCAGGCGGAAGCGATTTTTAACTATGTTTACAATCATGTGATTTATGTCGGCTTTTCTGACAAGACCGACTGGCGATCGGAGGCATATCGCGGCATTACCACGGGCTACGGTGATTGCTTTACCATCTACAGCGTAGAATATCTGCTGCTGTCGCATATCGATTGCGAGGTTCTGAGCATTGAGCGTTACGGCTGGGCCGGCTCAGAGCACTATTGGTGTCTTGTCAATTTGGGTACAGGTTGGTATCATTTTGATGCAATTTCCGTCGGCCCTGAACATTATCGCGCGTTCATGAAAACCGATGCAGAGCTCCGCGCGCTGAGTAACTATTATTGGGATTACAACGAGGCTGTTTATCCCGAGGTCGCAACCGAAAAGTTCCGAATGGAGTGAACGTATTGAAGAATATATTGCAATATCTAGAGGCCACTGCCGCTGAAAACCCAAAGCGCAATGCCTTATGTGAAGAAGGCTGCTGTCTGACATTTGAGCAGCTTTTAACACAGTCACAAATCGGCGGCAGCACGCTTGCACATATGGGTTTGAGGAAAACACCGATTGTTGTGTTTATGCGCAAGTCTGTCCAGATGGTTGCCGCTTTTTTCGCCGTGATTTATGCAGGCTGCTGTTATGTGCCGATGGAAGAAAGTATTCCTCCGCATCGCAGAAAGCTCATTTTGGATAAACTCGGCAACTGTCCCGTAATCTGTGACGAAACCACACAGGCCATCGCAGAGGAATACACGAGCAACCTCATCCCCTATGCACGCTTAACGGAAGGTCAAATAGATTCGAACCTTCTTGCAAGCATTCGCGCGGTTCAGATCGACACCGACCCGACCTACATTGTTTTCACCTCCGGCTCCACCGGCACGCCGAAGGGCGTCACAGGCTGCCATCGCGCTGTGATCGATTACGCAGAGCAATTATGCAGCGTGATCGGTACTGACAGAACGAGTGTTTTCGGCATGCAGGTGCCTTTGTACGTTGATGCGTGCCTCAAAGAGCTTCTCGGCGTGATCAAGTGCGGCGCCGAAGCGTGGCTGATGCCGCAATCCCTCTTTACCTCACCGATCCGAACGGTGGAATACCTCAATGCCCATAAGATCAATACGATCTGCTGGGTCGCTTCTGCCATGACGCTCGTCTCCGGCCTCGGTGCATTTGATGAATGTAAGCCCGAGCATCTGAAAACGATCTGCTTCGGCAGCGAGGTATTCCCTGTCAAACAGCTTCGCATGTGGCGTGAAGCCTGTCCTGATGCACGATTCTTTAATCTCTACGGCCCGACGGAGGTCACGGGAATGTCCTTCCATTACGAAGTCTGCCGCGATTTTGAAGATACCGAAGCAATCCCTGTCGGCAAGCCATTTGACAACACGGGCTTCTTCCTGCTCAATGACGACAATACCGAAACTATGTTGGGGCAGATTGGCGAGATTTGTCTGCGCGGAACGCCGCTGACCCTCGGTTATTACGATGATCCCGATCGGACTGCAGCCGCCTTTTGTCAAAATCCGCTGCACGATCATTATCCCGAACGCATCTACCGCACCGGCGATCTTGGCTATGTCAATTCCGACGGTGATCTGGTCTTTGTTTCGCGAAAAGATTTCCAGATCAAAAATATGGGGCATCGCATCGAGCTTGGCGAGATCGAAGCCTTTGCCATCTCGCTCCACGGTGTCGAAAATGCTTGTTGCTTGTGGCAGGCAGAGGAAAAGAAGCTGCACCTGTTTTATATGGGCAACACATCTGAGCGTGATCTGCAGGCGCAGATGAGAAGCGGTTTGCCGCGTTATATGATGCCGCGCAAGGTTCGCAAATTGGAAACTCTGCCCCTGTTGCCCAACGGCAAAATCGATCGCAATGCGCTAAAAGAAATGCTATAATCGGAGGTTTACCATGGATACGATTTATGAAATTTTAGAAGATCTCGGCGTTGAAGCCGACTTTGAAACCTGCACCGATCTGATTGACGGCGGTATTCTGCAGTCGATCGATATTGTCAATCTGATCGGCGCACTGAGCGATGAATACGGTGTCAGGATCCCCGCAAAGGAGATCGTACCCGAGAATTTTAATTCCGCGCAGGCCATCTATGAGATGATGCTGCGTCTGACCGACGAATAAGTTATGCTGTTTACTTCCGCTGCATTTGTTGGTTTTCTTGCCGCTGTACTGCTTTTATACTACCTTGTTCCGAAGAAGCTGCAGTGGCTGCTTTTGCTGGCTGCAAACCTTTTGTTCTATGCCTGTGCCGGTCTTTCGGGTTTGATTTTTCTCCTTGGTGCAAGCGCGGTCGTATGGCTTGGAACGAATTTGATTGACCGCTCGCTCAGTAAGCAAAAACAGTTCTTGAAAGAGAATAAAGACCTCTCCGGAGAGGAAAAAAAGAGCTGTCGCAAGCGAATGCAGCGCACTCGTACCGCTATCATGGTCACATCTCTTTTGCTGCTTCTGGGCGTGCTTTCGGTGCTGAAATACACCAACTTTGTCATAAACAACGTAAATTCCATCTTCGGCACAAAGCTAATCGGCGTTGACTGGCTTCTGCCGATGGGAATCTCATTTTTTACCTTTCAAGCGGTTGCTTATGTGATCGACGTTTATTGGGAAAAGGTGCAAGCGCAGAAGAATCCATTAAAAATAACGCTGTTTATCTCCTTCTTCCCTCTTTTGATCCAAGGCCCGATCTGCCGCTACCAGGAGCTCAGCGAAACACTCTTCGCGCCGCATAAACCGACATATGAGAATCTCTCTTTCGGTCTGCAGCGAATCATCTGGGGCTATTTTAAGAAGCTTGTAATTGCAGACCGACTGCTGATCGCAGTTACAACGCTGTGCGGCAATCCGGAAACCTATTGCGGTGGTTACTTCGTGCTTGCAGCGCTTTTGTACGCAATCGAGCTTTACGCCGACTTTACCGGCGGCATCGATATTACGATCGGCATTGCGCAGATGATGGGTATTAAGCTGCCTGAGAATTTCCGCCGTCCCTATTTATCGCGAAATATTGCCGAATACTGGCGCAGATGGCATATTTCCATGGGTACATGGTTTAAGGATTATATTTTCTATCCCATTTCCGTCAGCAAAGGCATGCTCACCATTGCCAAGCGCACAAAGCAAAAGCATCCGCAATTGTCTAAAAAGCTGCCGGTTTATATCGCCACCATCGTTACATGGTTTCTAACCGGTCTGTGGCATGGCGCAGCTTGGAATTTTGTCGTCTGGGGACTTCTCAATGCGGTCTTTATTCTCGCTGCCGAGGAGTTTAAACCGATTTCCGTCAAGTTTCGCAGCAAATATCCCCGTTTGACCTCCTCGCGCGGCTACCACGTCTTTGAGATCCTGCGTACCTTCTGCCTGATGTCGTGCATCCGTATGCTTGATTGCTACCGCGATGTGCCCGTAACATTCCGAATGTTCGGCTCTGTATTCACGAAGTGGAATTGGAGCGAGGTCTTCTCGAAGCTGTGCTCCTTCGGTCTCAGCGCTTCGGATTATATCATTGTGGGAATCGGTGTTGCAATGCTGATCGGTGTCAGTTTATACGAAGAACGCCGCGGCAGTATTCGCGAAGCGCTGAAGGATCACGTTTGGCTAAACGGAGTAGTTTTTACGCTTTTGATCCTTGCGATCTTGGTCTTTGGTGCATACGGCATCGGCTATGACTCTGCGCAGTTTATCTATAATCAGTTCTGAGGGTGGATTATGAAGAAAAAATACAAGATTCTGATATGCGCTTTGCTCTGCTTTGCGTTTCTCATCACACAGATTTGGTTTTTAGGCAAGCTGCTGAGCCCGAAGTATATGTCCGGTGTTTTAGAAGGCGCAATGATTGCAGAGTATTATGATGAAACCTTGCCGCACGATGTGATTTTCGTCGGTGACTGCGAGGTTTATGAAAGTTACAGCCCGATCACACTTTGGGAAGATTACGGAATTACCAGCTATATCCGAGGCAGCGCACAGCAGCTCATTTGGCAGTCTTACTGGCTGTTAGAGGAAACCTTCTCTTACGAATCACCTTCGGTTGTTGTGTATAATGTGCAGTCGATGGTCTATTCTGAGCCGCAGAGCGAGGCATATAACCGCATGACCCTCGACGGCATGAAGCTTTCATCTTACAAGATCGAAGCAATAGAAGCCTCAATGACGGAGGATGAAACGCTCATCAGCTATCTGATTCCCCTGCTGCGTTATCATTCCCGATGGAATGAGTTGACCGGTGAAGATTTTAAGTATCTCTTTACCCGTGATCAGGTCACCTGCAGCGGTTATCTGATGCGTACTGACGTCAAGCCTTTGACGCAGCTACCGAATCCTTCTGCCATGGCTGACCGTCAGATCGAAGACATTTGCTGGGACTATCTGGAAAAAATGGCGGATTTGTGCGAAGAAAACGGCGCAAGGTTGGTTTTGGTCAAAGCTCCGTCGCTCTATCCGCATTGGTACGACGAGTGGGATGCTCAGGTTCGTGCTTTCGCAGAAGAAAGAGGTCTGGATTATTATAATTTCATTCCCCTGTCTGACGAGATCGGTATTGACATGCAGACAGATACTTATGACGGCGGTTTACATTTGAATCTATACGGAGCAGAAAAGCTGTCAAAATATTTCGGACGCATTCTATCGCAGACCTACGGTTTGGAAGGTCACAAGGATGATGCAAAAACCGTTGCGGTCTGGACAAAAAAGACGGAAGAATACGATTCCCTGGAGCAAGCACAGCTTGCCGAGCTGGAAGAATACGGCTACCTGAAGAGCTGGACTCTCGGGGAGGCTCCATAGAAAGGTTGGTTAAATATGAAAAAACTGTTGATTCTTGTTATGCTTCTGAGCATTGCAGTAACGCTTTTTGCCTGTGCAGAAGAAACTGCCGACACCCAGAATGATCTGCAACTGGATTTTATCGATCCGAACGCCGTTGTTCCGAACTATGGCAAGCTTGGTTTTGCAGCAAACGGAAAAACCTTTGGTATTTATGATAAAGTGGACGACGTTCTTGCGGCCATCGGTGACCCTTCGGGCACCTTTGATGCCGAGTCATGTGCGTATCAGGGAAAGGATTATTTTTACTATTTCTCCGGCTTTGAGTTGACCACAAATGACTTTGACGGCATACAGCGTATTACTCTGATCAGCATTATCGATGATACCGTTGCAATCCCGCAAGGTGTGAAAATCGGCATGTCATTGGACGAAGCGCTCGCCCTTATGCCGAACGATTATACGCAATCCACCGGCATCTACAGCTTCACTGACGGATCGTGCCTCCTGCGTCTGCGCAGCGAAGAGGGCGTGATCACCGGCATTGAATATTCCGTTGCCGATTAAGAGATTCATAATTACTAAGAGCAGAAAAACGTTGCGTTTTTCTGCTCTTAATCTATCCGTAACAGAAAGTCATTTCATCCGTCATTCTTCGTTGCAAGCTCCTCAGAATGACATAAGGGCACACTTGGGGTTTCATCATGGGACTTAACCTGCCATAAAACAGCATACCTTTATTTGGTTCGTCGTAAAGAACCGAGGGTGTTTCATTTAATCAAACTTCGATACATCTTCATAAGCTCTGCGACGCAGGTGCTTTCAGTCATGGATTTGACGTCAAAGCCGTAGGCTTGCATCACGGCGCGGTCGTTGGCTTGGTGCGCCTTGCGAAGCTCCGGAGGCATGGCAACCTCGTCGTAGAGATCGGCAAGGCTGCAAGCAGGATAGAGCGCACGGGCGTCAAGAATAGCTTGCGCCGTTTCCTCTATCTTTGTTTTTTGTGCATCTGTGGGAGTCGGCCACGGGAAGTTGTTGTAAACAATGTTAACAGAATAACGATAATCGCTTTTCAACCGTCCACATACTGCTCTTACCCAAGCCATATGAACATTTGAAGTTAATACGCCCAAATGATACAATGATGCATCAGGAACAAACGACGCAGCATTGCTTGCAATAACATCTTTTTTTAAATATCCTATCTTCTGCTCCTGCGATAATATCAATCGGAGCATTGTCATCCTTGCTGATTGCTTCATCAATAGCCGAGCGTGTTCTGTCATATCGGTCAGGCATACCCACTTTCCGCAACTGATAATAATAGGAATTAGAGTTACCTCGCACGGGGTTCGGGATATAGTGCAACTTGT
>CAYVLD010000070.1:0-8742 GCA_964452205.1 uncultured Oscillospiraceae bacterium | reverse complement strand
AAATAGTGTAATTTCAATGTTTTCAAATTACATCCTTATCGAGTGGTGACAAATGTGGCGGTATTTTTGCATTTGATGGGGGTGGAGCCGCTCGTGTCATTGGAAAGATTGCAAGCAGCAAGATGATGAGCGGCGAAGCGTTGAGAAAGGCTGATAATGACAGATTTACAGCTCCCAGCTTGCGATCCATTGGGCAAATTCCTGATAAATCTCGGTGAACTCTGCTTTCAGCATTTCGCCGTTGGTCAGCGTGTAGACATAGTCCTCCGTTCCGAACATCTCGACATATTGATATTCGCAGGTGTAGCTGCCGTTTTGCAGCTCCAGAAGTGCTTTTTGCGCCAAAGCCTCCGCTTTGACAATGTTGTCTATGAGCGATTGGAAGGCTTCGGGATCGATGGCCTTGATGCGATCAATGATGTCGGCAAAGTAGCCGTCCTGATAGCCGTAGTTCCACTGTGCGCCTTCGGTGTAGATATAATTCTCGGCATCGCTGGCGTAGAGATAATAGCCTGTGACACTCTGACCGTCTTCGTTGGTGTAGGAATTGACATAGTAAGTATTCCAAGCACATAGGAAGTTAACATAGTCATACATCGCATAGATATCGGTGATTACATCGCTGTCGGCAATTTTCTGCCATAGCTGCAGCTCCTCCGACAGATCCTGCGATTGGAGGATGGTATAGTCAGCATCTACGATCTCAAAGTTAAATTCGTAGCCGTACATATCTTGAAACGGTTTATCTTCACTTTCGGCAACAACCAGCGTACCAACAACCGTTATGGCCTGAGAGGTATAGGCGAAGCTTTCGCCATCCTTTGGGTAGACTTCAATTGTGTTAGAAAGCTCAGAGGTATTCGGTACGCAGAAGGGACAATTCTGATACGGTAGGTTCATCAGAAACAGGAACGAGCCGTCGACAGGAGAGCTTGTAGCCATATAGCCGTTGATGGAGACGGTCGTGCCGTTTAGCGTTTTGAGATAGTCATAGCCCGATGCAGATTTGAAGCTCAGTTTTGTGATGTGGGAATCTGAAACAGAATCCGTAGCATTGTCGCTGCAGGCACACAGCCCTAAAAACAGTGCAAGTACCAGAAAGAGTGGTAAAATATTCTTCATATTTATTCCTCCCTCAACTTGCGATGCTGTCTTTTTTTGACAGGACGAATGTTGCAATAACGGTGGGCAGCACGCTGATGAGGAATACGCCGCCGAGGATCAGAAGCTCGGCAGAATAGACCTTGGACATATTCAGAAGCACGCCCATTGAGGAGACGTAGTCATTCATAAGCGACAGACACAGACGAGATGTGACAAATGCAAGAGCCGTGGAGAGGATGCCGATCAAGCTGTTTTGCAGAATGTAGAGCAGATTGATCTTACGCATACTCACACCGATCAAGCGCATAAGCGAGATCTCTTTGGAGGAGTGATACATATTCAGCAGGGTGATAATGGAGATGATTATAATATTCATTACCAATATAACAGCGCAAAGGATGAAAACGATGTAGCGTGTGTTATCTGCATCATTCAGGAGATCACGCACGACTGCCATTGGCTCGATTGCCTGTAACGTGATATGACCTTCGTCATTCGTTACGATCTTGCCGTCATATTCGTTGACGAGCTGCATTGCATAGCCGGGGTTTTTGGTGTTGACCAATACGGCGCACACCGTTGCGTCGGAATGGGAGCCGTGTTCTTCCTCTTGTTCTTCCTCGTGGTTGTGTATTTGCCAGAGTGTGCGCAGTTGCGTGAATACGATATTGTCATACGATGAGTGGCTCTCTTTTAATATACCGATAACCGTAATGCCCTGTGTGTGCAGATCGGTACTACTTGCCGAATGGCCGGTATAGATCACATCTCCAACGGACAGGGAATTGTACTTGGCAACATTGCTGCCGACCACCGCCTGCATTGTTGCAGTATCGTCAAACATCGAACCCTTGTTAATGGTTTTGTTTTTCAGAAAAAGGGAGCTCGTGCCGACCACATCGTAGCCGTTATAGCTGTCAGCCATGGCAAACGGGATAGCTGAGTTGACCCTCGAATCCTGTTGCAGGTCGGTTACGACCGAGTAGGGGAGCGTTCCGAGCGGAGCTTCAGAGAAGTACATCGTGTTCATTGCAAGCTGGGTATTGCTTCCGGAAGGGCCGATGATGACAGAATAGTAGCCTGCGCTGTTGGTAATGCCGTCATTGATCTGCGTAGCGACATTGTAGGCGAGGACGGCAATGCCGGCGGAGATGACGATGGAGAGTATGACCAAAAAGATCTGCAATTTTTTGATGGCCATATTTTTCAAGGCAAACTTAAACATTAAGTCTCCCCCTTTCCGCACAGCACATCTTGCTTACCGCAGGTGATTTGATTCATATCAATTACCACATCGAAATATTTCGACAAACGATCATCGTGCGTGACGGCGATCAGGGTCTTACCCTTGGCTACGTTGCAAAGCTCTTGGATCACTTGTTCACCGATGGCGAAGTTCAGATTACCGGTCGGCTCGTCTGCAAGGATAATGTCCGGAGCCTTGATGAGAGCGCGAGCAATGGCGACACGCTGCTTTTCGCCGCCGGAAAGATGCTTGATTTTTCGATGTTTCTTATCGGAAATGCCCAATTTTTCTAAAAGCCTGTCTGCCTTTGAGGTGTCAATCCGCTCAAGCCGCAGGACATTAATGTTGTCAAGCACGGACATATCGTTGATGAGCTTAAAATCTTGATAAATGTAGCCGATTTTTTCAATACGGAAGCGATCCTTATTTTTTTGTGAAAGGTTGCTCATCTCTTTGCCATCAATGTAGATCTCCCCACCGGTTGGGGTCAGCACACCGGCGATCATGTTCAGCAGGGTGGACTTTCCGCAGCCCGATGCGCCTAAGAGAATATAGCTTTTTCCGCTTTCAAATATGAGATCGGAATATTCGATCTTTGTTTCATTTTGAAACTGTTTGGACAAATTTTTAATTTCAATCATATGTAAAATCCTTTCAAAGTAATCTGCTGTAAAAGGATGCAGATCAATTTGAAAGCTTTACCTTCCACCGAACCAAGTTTGACGGCGAGCGCAGCGCAACGAGCTGATTGCTGTATTGGCCGGTGATTCGATGCCGCAGGCTGTGGAGCAAATGACATAGAAGCAGGCAGAAAGAAAGCAGCCTTGAAGCCTTCAGCAGCGTACATGCGGGGCAATCGCCGCAGCAGGTGTCGTGATGTGTCTGAAAATAAGCAAAGAGGGTGCCGGTCAGTAATGCGAAAAGGCATAACAAAATAAATAGGCGCAAAAGACAGCGTCTATTCCTCTGCAAATCGCACACTGTTGACACCCCCAAATCGAAGTGATGTGGTTCGATATTATTTGGCAGAAAGCAGGGCTTTGGCAAGCTGATCGGGGCAGGAGGTGGACTTCATGCCGCAACAAATGCCGGAGAGACGTTCGATTACGTCGTCGACCTTCATTCCTTCGACCAGTTTTGAAATGCCCTGTGTGTTACCGTTGCAGCCGCCGATAAAGCGAACGTTTTTCACGGTATCGCCGTCTAAATCAATGACGATCTTGCCGGCACAGATTCCTGCGGTTTTGTATTCAAATTGCATTTTCATAACTCCTTTGCTTTTTTTAAAATTATAACATGTTTCTGCTCGGTTTGCAAATACTATATTGTATTTTGAAAGGAGAAATGCATGGAAAAATCAAATCATAACGAACGGATAGAGGATCTGGGCGCCGGTATTTCGAAAACGGACAAGGGAACGATCTATATTTTAACCATTATCGGACAGATCGAAGGTCATCAGATCGCGCCGGAGAGCGTGAAAACGACAAAATACGAGCATGTGATACCGCTTCTTGCTACGATCGAAGAGAGCGACGAAATTGACGGTTTATTGCTGCTGTTAAACACGGTAGGCGGCGATATTGAGGCAGGTCTTGCGATCTCCGAGTTGATCGCAGGGATGAAAAAACCAACCGTCTCCTTGGTGCTCGGCGGCGGTCATTCGATCGGCATTCCGCTTGCTGTCTCTGCGAAGAAGAGCATGATCGCACCGACTGCGAGCATGATGATCCATCCGGTGCGAATGAGCGGCCTGGTGGTCGGTGCGCCGGCGACTTATCATTATTTTCAGCGGATTCAGGAACAGATCACGGATTTTGTGACAGAAAACTCCAAAATTTCTCGCGAGAAGTTTTCTGAGTATATGATGGCGACCGGTCAGATCGCAACCGATGTCGGTACGATCGTTTACGGCAAGGAGGCGGTCGAGAGCGGATTGATCGATCGCTTGGGCAGCCTGCATGATGCGCTCGAGGCGCTTCACAAAATGATAAGAAAACAGAGAAATATTGAAAAAAGATAGAAATCTTCGTAAAAATATGATATAATCTTCTTTAAGAGTATCCAAACAGATAGAGGAGACTGAAATTGAAGATCTGGGAAGCTATTATTTATGGAATATTCGGCGGTATCACGGAGCTGCTGCCAATATCCTTTGCAGGCCATGTTGCACTTTTGAGGAACGCATTTCATATGTCATCTTTGTCAGATGGCGGCGGTTATTTTGTACGCGCTGCCATCTGCATTGGTGTCTGTCTTGCGATTTATCTGGCGTTTCCGTTGGAAACCAGACGCTATTCAAGAGAGATTTCCGTGATGATCGGACTAAGAAAGCTGCGCCGCGGTCAAAAGAGGAATCGCCTGGATCACAGAAGTGTGGTTTTATGCCTGTTTGCATTTATGTTTATGCTCCTTTCGCTGTTCTTCTTGGCATCGGCTGAACGCATCGAGAGGCTTCTCTATATTATTCTGTTCTTCGCGCTCAATGCGGGGCTGCTGTTCCTTTGCTGCCGCGGAAGTGTAGGGAAGAAGGATGAGCGAAGCGTTACTCTGTTTGACATGTTCCTCATCGGCGCAGGCAGGATGCTTTCCGTGTTTCCGGGCATGTCGAGCTTGGGCAGCTCTATGGGCATCGGACGTGCGAGAGGTATTTGCCTGCAATACAACATCCGCATTGCTTATATGCTGACATTGGTGTTCCAAATTGCTTCCTTTTTCTTCTACCTCATTCGCGGATTCGCATATGGCACGTTTAGTGCCGGTATTTTAATGCCGTGCTTGTTTGCGCTGCTGTTCAGCGCGGTGTTCGGCTATCTTGCGATCCAGTATTTCCGCTATTTGCTCCAACGCATGAAGCTGTATGTGTTTGTTTACTACTCGCTTGAAGCTGCTGCTGTGGCGGCAATCCTAGCTTTGATCAACTCTTAAGGAGGTTTCTATGGCTAATAAAAAGACAACTGCAGGAAAAAAAGCTGCTAAAAAAGAGCAGCAGAACCGTCGTGAATTGACGGCATTGCTTTGCTTAGTGTTTGCGATTTTTTCCTTAATTTGCTGCTTTAATACAAGCGCGTTTTTGATCCGACCCTGTGCCGCGTTTATCGGTGGTATGTTCGGTCAGCTTGGCAGATATGTGCTGCCGTTGGTGCTCGCATTTACCGGCGTAATTTTGTTCAAAAGCAAAGGCAAGCCGATAAAGCTGCGTATTTTTGCTACGCTTGGCATAGTTTTGACTCTTTCCGCGACGGTGCATTTGATCGGTGTGCTGCTTGGTAATGAGGATGTCGGCTTGAATATCGCCAAGCTCTACGCCGGCGGAAAGACATGGACGACCGGCGGCTTGATCCCGGGCTTTATCGCGAATTTGATTTCAAAGGGCATTACCCGTATCGGTGCGATGCTGCTGTTCATTCTCTTGCTGTTACTTTCAATCGTGTATTGCACAGGCATGAGCATCAACGGCTTGATCAACGCGGTGAAGAATGCTCCGCATGAGGAGAAGGAAGAGAAAAAGGGAACGAAGGAAGAGCGCTTGGTCAATCGCATTGTTGAGAAGCGTCAAGAGCGCAGAGTAAGAAAGAACTCCGACATCGATATTCCCGTGGATGATCCGCCTGCTGCCAAGCCGAAAAAAGGCAAAAAGGATCGCCCCATGTCTCCGGACGAATACATAGAGAATAAGCGAAAGGAAGAAGAACTTTCGACTGTTGATGTTGAAAAGCAGCAGGTTACGATCGATGAGATCGAGCTGAGCGACCCTGAACCCATCACACAGACGCAGCCTCTTCCTGAAAAAGAGGTGCAAACGCCGAGTGCGCCTGCGCAGAAGCTTGAGACGAAGCCTGCACCCGAAATGCAGGAAGCCAAGCCGCAGAGCACGGAAAAAATGAAGCGCGGAGAGGCACAGCAGGAAGCAGAGGTCATTTCCGAAGAAATTGCAAAAAATGCAGAGGCCAAGCCCAGTGAATATGTCTATCCTTCGATCAGCTTGCTTACGCGTCCGAGCGGCGGTACGGTGGATGCCACGAATGAAATGCGCGAGAATACCAAACGTTTGTCGGATGCGCTCAAGAGCTTCGGCATCGAGCCGAACATTGTTGACGTGATTCGCGGACCGTCCATCACACGCTATGAGCTTGAGCTTGGTCTGGGTGTTAAGCTCTCAAGGATCACAAATTTGGCGGATGATATTGCGCTTTCGCTTGGCGCGACAGGCGTTCGTATTTCTGCAATTCCGGAACGTATCTCAGTAGTTGGAATTGAAGTGCCAAACAAGGCGGTAAATACTGTTTTTGCACGCGATGTAATTGATTCTCCGGCGTTTAAAAACAGCAAATCCAAGGTGTCGTTTGCGGTTGGTAAGGACATCAGCGGAAACTGTATTGTCGGGGATATTGCAAAGCTTCCGCATATGCTCATTGCCGGTACGACCGGTTCGGGCAAATCGGTCTGCATGAATACGTTAATTATTTCGCTGCTTTATAAGGCCAGACCGGATGAGGTTCGTCTGATCATGGTCGATCCGAAGATGGTCGAGCTGGGCGTTTATAACGGAATACCGCATCTTTTGATTCCTGTCGTTACAGACCCGAAGAAGGCGGCAGGTGCACTGCAGTGGACGGTTACGGAGATGATGCGCCGTTACCGCTTGATGAGCGAGCTGTGTGTGCATGATTTGGAATCTTATAATAAGGTGATTGTGTGCGATCCGGAGGAGCAGAAGCTGCCGCAGATCGTAGTTGTGATCGATGAGTTGGCAGACTTGATGCTGGTTGCGGCGAAGGAAGTTGAAGAATCTATTTGCCGCATTGCGCAGATGGGACGTGCTTCCGGTATTCATCTTGTGATTGCAACGCAGAGACCGTCTGCGGACGTTATCACCGGCCTGATGAAAGCAAATATGCCGTCAAGAATTGCATTTGCGGTTTCGTCTGCAATGGAATCGCGTATCATTTTGGACAATCCGGGCGCGGAAAAATTGGTCGGCAAGGGCGATATGCTGTTTGCGCCGCTTGGACAGGGAAAACCGAAGCGCATACAGGGCTGTTTCATCAATGAAAATGAGGTACAAGCTGTCGTCAATGCGATCAAGGCACAATCGACCAGCGACTATTCCAGCGAGATCATGGAGCAAATCGAAAAACGTGCAGAGCAGAGCGGAAAGCATACCGCATCGTCTGCGACCGGGGCTTCTGCTGCACCGGAAAATGACGGTGACGAACTGCTTCCGGCGGCTGTTGAGGTCATTTTGGAGACAGGACAAGCATCTGTTTCCATGCTTCAGCGCCGTTTGAAGCTCGGCTATGCCCGCGCTGCGAGAATTGTCGATGAAATGGAAGAGCGCGGCATCGTAGGACCGTTTGAGGGCGCAAAGCCCAGACAGCTACTGATCACGAAGGAGCAGTGGGAACAGATGCAAAACGGAACCTATGATACGAATCCGCCTGTCGAGGAGGAAATACCGTGATTGCATCCGTCTTTTGACGGCTGCAAAATAAATTTGCGTTGCATCCGCGAACGGCGGAGCGACAGCAGGAGGTTTTTAATGAAACACACGCAAATTTCAAAATTCGTTACATTGGCGCTGCTTTCTGCGATCATTGTGATCCTGCAATTGATTTCCGCAAGCCTGAAAATCGGGCCGGTATCGTTCACTCTGGTTTTGGTTCCGGTTGTTGTGGGTGCCGCTTTTTACGGAAAATCGGCAGGCGCTGTTCTTGGCGCTGTGTTTGGCTTAATTGTCTACATCGGCTGCATTAACGGCACCGACATCGGCGGCAATATCCTTTTCGCAGCGAATCCGTATATTTGCTTCTTTGTGTGTATGCTCAAGGGCTGCATGAGCGGTCTTTGCGCCGGAGCTGTGTACGAGGCTGCAATGAGATTCCTTCGCGATGGCGAGCGAAAGCCGCAGATTGCCGTGACCTTCGCAGCGATTACTGCACCGATTGTTAATACCGGGCTGTTTTGCATTTGCATGTACCTGTTCTATAACGATATTTTGATTTCGTGGGCAGGGGGGCAGAACTCGCTGGTCTACATGATCACAGGCTTGGCGGGCGTGAATTTCTTGGTTGAGCTTGGAATCAACCTCGTCAGCGCTCCTGCAATCACATCCATTATTCACGCGGTGAAGAAAATACGAACATAAAATGAAGGGCTTGCACTGTCAGTGTGCAAGCCCTCCGGCTGTCGAAAAACTACCGTTTTGTCATTCCGATACTACTCTCTGATTAAAAGTCTACTTTTAATCAGAGAGTAGTATCAGAATGACATGAGGAGACTTCTTCGACACGCTGAGCCCCCTGAGAACTTATGTTCTCAGGGGGCTGTTTTGTTTGATTACTGGCCGCTTGCGGTCATGTAGGCGGCTACGCTGTCACCGTAGGTGAGCA
>CAYVLD010000069.1:0-8775 GCA_964452205.1 uncultured Oscillospiraceae bacterium | reverse complement strand
GGTTTCCAAGCCGCCCCCCCCGAGACCCCCTCCCGGCACGCTCGCGCGTCACGTTCCCATGCAGAGGCCGATTTTGCAACAGCTTGATAAATCGGAATTTATGTTATTGCGGCGGCTGGGATATTGCATTTATGCGCTGGCGGTGCGGCGAGCGAAAAATACCCTTACATAGGATCGAACAGAATCAATAAAGACGGACAATAGCCCCCTTGCATAGGACAAAACGATACAAGCGGTTTATATCCGAAATGACGGAAATTGACATATGAAAAAATCAATGGTATCATATAAAAAATCGACTGCGGACAGTATAGGCCGAGGGGGTAAAAATGAAACAGATCATGAACAGCAATATCTATGAGCCGAAGGGCGCGGTTGCCATCGTCGGAAGCTGCTTGAATCAAATGCAGCCGCAGGGCTTTGCCTGCATCGAAGAACAGGCGGACATGGTTTATACGCTGTGCTTGGAGGAGAGCCACATCAATATGGCCGTGACCAAGCTCGGCGGCGTTCTCTCCACGGGGCAGGTGACGAAGCTGATCTTTGCCACGGTGGATCGTTCGCCGCACTGCACCCAGATGCACTATATCAAGCATGAGCTTGAGCGGATGATGAGCGTAACGATTCCGGTTGAAAATTATGTTATCGTGGATGACAAGCCGATTTTGATCAGCGATGCGGTGATCGAACGGTCGAAGACGCTGAGCAAGCTGGCAGAAAAGTAAAAAATTTGCTATTCTTAAAACGGAAATTAAAAGGAGGTCTCGTTATGGGATTTTTAAGCGGAAAAACAGTTTTGATCACCGGCGGCGGCAAAGCCGTTCTGTCTGACGGTCGTGCAGGCTCCATCGGCTACGGCATCGCCATCGCATACGCCAAAGAGGGCGCAAACATCGTAATCACCGGCAGAAATGTGAAAAAATTAGAGGAGGCGAAGGCTGACATCGAGGCGGCCTACGGCGTCAAGGTTTTGGCAGTACAGGCCGACATCAGCGCAGGCAGCGACAACGCAGCCATCGCAAAGCAGGTTGCCGAGAAGGCGGTTGAGGCTTTCGGCAGAATTGATGTTCTCATCAACAACGCACAGGCGTCGGCCTCGGGCGTAACCATCGCGCAGCATACCACCGAGCAGTTTGATCTGGCGGTCTATTCCGGCCTTTATGCTGCCTTCCACTATATGCAGGCATGCTACCCCTACCTCAAGGAGACTAAGGGCAGCGTGGTCAATTTTGCCTCCGGTGCAGGACTGTTCGGCAACTACGGCCAGTGCGCCTACGCCGCTGCGAAAGAGGGCATCCGCGGCTTGACGCGTGTGGCGGCGACCGAATGGAGCCGTGACGGCATCAATGTCAACGTGGTCTGCCCCTTGGCATGGACGGCGCAGCTTGAGAACTTCAAGAACGCATATCCCGAAGCGTTCGACAAGAACGTTCACACGCCGCCCATGGGCTATTTCGGAGATCCCGAAATGGACATCGGCAGAGTTTGCGTGCAGCTTGCAAATCCCGACTTTAAGTATATGACAGGTGAGACCATCACGCTCGAGGGCGGCTTGGGTCTGCGCCCGTAAGAGAGAAGGCGGAGCCGTGAGGCTCCGCTTTTTTGTTTGAAAGGACCATTGAGAATCTGCATTAGGCGATACGGTTGATGTTTGCCGCATTGACTTATATATATAAATAAAATTTCCCATTTTCCTATTGAAAATAAAACAATAAAGTGTTATAATAACTTAAATTGGAGAGTATATACTCTGGCTCTGGCAAAGTGTCCTCATGTTGCATTCGCTATGTGAAACGACATCTTGCGCGGAAGCAAATTTCCTCTCCTGCGGAGGTGAAATGCGAGTGCAGGTTTTTGACATTGCGGGACTTGCGTTGGGCGTTGCGTCGTCGGAGCTTGCTCCGCCGGAGGAGAAATGGCAGAGATTCGCTTTGTCGAAGGCTGAACCGGAGCTCTTGTATCGGGTCTGCTATCGGCCGGAGCTTCCGAAGCCGGCAGGAGAACCTTTTTACCAAGATGCGAACATCCGTTTTTACCGCACGGACAGAGGGATTCTTCGGATCTATTCTAATTTCTGCACCGCAGAGGATACCGCGGCGGTTTTGGAGCTTGCGGCGGCTGCCGGTCCGATTGTGCAGGAGGTGACAATCCTTGCCGACCGTTACCCGTGGGGCTCGAGGGCAGGTCAACTGCTGAAAATCTATCAGTTGCCGCATTACCTGCTGCGTTTCGGCAAGCTCCTGATGCACTGCGCATATGTTTTATATAACGGCGAGGCGATCATCTTTACCGCCCCGAGCGGCACGGGCAAAACCACCCAGGCGGAGCTTTGGCGCGACTGTTTTCATGCCGCAATCGTCAACGGCGACCGCGCCGCACTTTCGGTTTGCGGCGGATGTGCCGTGGCCTACGGCCTTCCGTTTTCGGGCAGCTCTGACGATTGCGAAAATATCCACGCGCCGGTGCGTGCGATCGTGTCGCTTTCCCGGGCGAAGGAAAATCGCCTGCAGCGGCTTTCGGGCAAAGAGGCGCTGAAGCTTTTTGTGCGCGGAATCTACCTTCCACCCGAGAATCAGGCGGATTTTCCGCTGCTTTTGGATACGGCGGCTTCAATTCTGCGCAACGTTCCGTTTTACCGTCTGGAATGTCTTCCGGAGGCTGACGCAGCAAGGCTGCTGCGTGAAAATTTGTAACAATCACCGTCCCACGGCGTTGTTTTTAGATAATTAAAATCGTGCATAGTTTGGAGGTATGAAAATGAAAAGAGTCTACACGAAACCCGCACTGGTGAAGGAGTGCTTTGAAGTGGAGTCGCAGATTGCTCTTACCTGTGCTGTTGTCACAAACAATCCTACTCTTGTCCAACAGTGCAACTATGAGCCGGACGGTCTGGGCTTCTACATCTTCGGAGAAGGCTGGTCATCCTGCATCGACGCGCAGTTTAAAGATGGCAGTGATTCCTACTGCTATCACGCAGGCGCGAACAATCTGTTCCAATCCTAAGCGAATTATTGACTGAAAGGAGAACTCAAACATGAAAGCTACAAGACTTTTATCATGGCTTCTTGTTGTCTGCATGGTGCTGGGCATGGTGCCCGTAATGGCACTGACTGCAAGCGCAGCAGGAACTTATACAAAGGTCACGAGCGCTCCGAGTGACTGGTCGGGTACATATCTGATCGTCAATGAGGACAACGCCGTGGCACTCAACGGCGCACTGCCGGATTCGGCGCAAAGCCTTGACTCGGCAAACAACAATATTGCCGTAACGATCACAGACGGTACCATCGCCGGCAGCGATACGATTGATGCTGCAACGGTCACGATTGCTGCGGTTGACGGCGGCTATACCATCAAGACGGCCTCCGGCTATTACATCGGCCAGACCTCGGATGCAAACGATCTGCTCGAGGACATGAGCACAGCATACGTCAACACTCTGAGCATGAATGACGACGGTACCGTGAATATTGTCAGCGGCGGCGCATATCTGCGCTACAACTCCGCAAGCAACTCTGCTCGTTTCCGTTACTATAAGAGCACGACTTATACCTCTCAGAAGGCAATTACCCTGTATCTGCTTGAGGGTTCGTCCGGCGGTTCTACCGGTGGCGATAACGGCGATACGGGCGATACCGATTCGACCGTAACGCCCAACGGTGCGGACGTTTATGTGCGCGTGGAGAGTGCTTCCGATCTGGTTGCAGGTGATGTTTATGTTATCGCGGCCGCCTCGGCAGACTACAGCTACGCCATGAGCACCGAGCAGAAGACGAATAACCGCGGTCAGGCTGAGGTTACCAAGCTCGACAACCTGCTGTTCTTCTCTACGGAAGTGCAGGAATTTGTTCTGGGCAGCGGTACGGCCTCTGACACCTACAGCTTCAAGCTCTCTGACGGCAGCGGCTATATCTACGCAGCCTCCGGCAGCAACAACTATCTGAGAACCGAAAGCACCCTGAGTGCAAACTCCTCTTGGACGATCAGCATCGCAGACGGCGTTGCTACCGTTACCGCACAGGGTGCAAATACCCGCAATTTGCTGCAGTACAACTCCGGCAGCAGCCTGTTCTCCTGCTACGCTTCTGCGCAGAAGGATATTGCGATCTACCGCAAGGTCTATTCTCTCGTGACCGATCCCGGCCAGCTCACCGTTGGCGATCAGATCGTCATTGCGGCAGCGGGCTATGATTATGCCATCGGCCAAACGCAGAACAGCAATAACCGCGCACAGGCGGAAGTGGCGAAGACCCCTGCAGAGGGTGCGTATGCGTTGTCCTTCGCTTCTTCGGCAGCGGTGGCAGAGTTTGTTTTGGGCGAGGGCACGACCTCCGGCACCTACAGCTTCTACGATCCGAAGAACTCGGGCTATATCTATGCAGCCTCCGGCAGCAACAACTACCTGAGAACCGAAAGTACCCTGAGTGCAAACTCCTCTTGGACAATCAGCGTCGCAGACGGCGTTGCCACCGTGACCGCACAGGGGGCAAATACCCGTAATCTGCTGCAGTACAACTCCGGCAGCAGCCTGTTCTCCTGCTACGCTTCTGCGCAGAAGGATATTGCCATCTATCGCAAGACGGCAGTCGCAACCTATTACACAGCCAGCCTCTATGTCGGCGGCGGCTTGAGCAATACGATCAATACCACAGGCGCATTGGAGCTTCCCACCGAAGCTGCAGTCGGCTCTTGGAGCTTTGAGGGCTGGGTCACCGATGAGACGGATGATCTGATCTCCGGCACGACCACGGCTCCCACGCTGCTCAGCGGCAGTGTCACCATCAGCGCAAATACGGACTACTATGCAGTCTATTCCTACGACGGCACCTACAGCACTCGTCCGGTTTCCGAAGAGGAGAGTAGTGTTGAGGCTTCCATGAAGATCATCACCGGCGAAGGCGAAGCATACTTCCTGTACGACGGCATGCAGTATGGCTTGGCTGCCACGGAAAAGGGCATCGAGGTTCGTAACGAGGCTACGGCAGGCATCGAGCTGAAGCTCGTCATCAAGCCGGCAAACGGCTACCGTATTGCTTGTATCGAGAAGCAGGCAAACCGTTTGGACGCGACTGCTTACACTTACGATGCAGATCTGGGTGCTTATGTCTATACCTTCACGGTTTCCTCGGTTACCGCACAGAACTATTTCCGTATCTCCTTCCTGCCTCGTATCTCTGACGGCGGCTACACCGCTACGCAGATCACCGGTTGGAATACTACGGATGCCTCCGGTATATATGTCATTACCGGCCTGTCCGGAGATGAGGACTACACCAACAACGCACACAGCGTTGCTTCTACCTACCTGCTCTACGGCGATGATGATACCGCCGTTGACGATAACTACGCTGCCATCGGCAGAAAGTCCTCTGCACTGCAGCTCGGTGCAATCGGTGTTTCGCTGCTTCCCGTCGATCCGTATCTGATGAGCGGCTTGAACGAGAACCATCTGATGGCCTTTGAGCTCGACGCTGCAACGGGCTATTATACCATCCGTCTGTACGGCGCGAAGGAAACCAATCGCTACATCGCAGCAAGCGGCAGCGGCGCATACATCAAGACGGTGGATGCACTGACGCTTGAAGACGGTTCTGCGAACAACTACGCTTACTGGGATATTACCTATGTTGACGGCGGCGCCGTTCAGATCAAGAACGTCGGCTGGGATTTGGCAGGCACGGCAAAGTACCTGATGTTCAACAAGGCCGGCGCGAACCTGCAGTTCCGTGTATATTCGCTCGATTCCACCACGGCAAGCCTGCCGATCCTCTATGGCGCAAGCCACTCCAACTATCATGTTACCTATTCCGTTACTACCACCGGCACCGGCAGCATCTCTGCCACCAACAACACCACCGGCGGCAAGCTCTCGGCAGAAACCTATCAGCCGGCTGACAGCAGCATTACCTTCACCTTCACTCCTGCTGTTGGCTATCAGCTCTCCGGTGTCACGCTCAACGGCACGGATATCACCGTGACGGAGGGTGAAGACGGCGCTTATACCTATACATATAGTTCGCTGGATCAGGATCTCAACATCGTGGCCACCTTCACGGTCATCCCTCCGGCAAGCTTTACGGTTGAGTATTATCTGAATGAGGAGCTTAAACTGACGGTTCCGGTAAGTGCAAAGTCTCCTTATGTTATCAATTCCGACCTTGATGTTACCTATGAAGGCAACACTTATAAGTTCAGCGACTTCGCATTTGATGCTATCGTTAACGGCAGCGACACCTATGCTGACATGAATGCCGCCGTCACCGTTAAGGAGAGCGATGTAGTCAAGATCTACTTCTCCACGACTGAGGTCAGCCGCACCAAGACTGCGACCGAGATCACGGTCATGGATGCCGAAACTGCTGCGCTCGGCGGTGAGAACTTCGGTGAAGGCGATGAGTACTTCTCTGACGCAAATGAGCAGGACGTTTACAACAACGTAAAGCAGGCTTATCGCGTTGAGCTCAGCGTCAAGTCCAATGACATGATCGAAGAGGTCAAGAAGGGCGGCAATACCGACGTCATTCTGGTTCTTGACCACTCCAACTCCATGTATCCCCCGTATTCCAACAACGCCGACTATATCGAGACCGCTGTTAAGCAGTTCGCAAACATCGTATTTGCGGACAACAACGCAGGCGATAACAGAATCGCACTCGTTCAGTACGATACCGAGGCTCGCGCATGGAGCGGCTCCAAGCTGGTTTCCTTCCAGTGGGATGCTTCTACTGCGAACGGCGAGAAGGAGCTCGAGCGTGACGTTGCCGACTACGGTCTGACCTACAGCGGCTGCTTCATGGATACTACGGCGGAGGTTACTACTGCATTGGCCGCAGCTATGTACGAGCCGGACACCGACATTACCAGCGGTGGTATGACCAACACGATGGGCGGCTTCTTCATGACCGACATCGTTGCTCGTACCCGTTCTACCTCGACCGACCGTGATTTGGTTATCATCATGTTCACCGACGGTCTGCCCACCTGCCGCTATCTGACTGCCACTACCTATATCACCTACGATAACAGCGGCACCAGAACCTCCGCATGGGAGTTCCGCCGTGCAATGGAAGAGGCTCAGAACCTCAGAACCTCCCTGAACAAGTATAAGAAGTGCACCTCCACCATTTATAATATCGCACTTCTGAACGACTCCGACATTACCACGAACGATAAGAAGATCATCCGTGCCCTTTTGTCCGCGAATGCAACCTACCAGTGGACTTACGATACCGTATACAACTCCTCTAAATATACTGACTTACGCAGCTATATCAGCAGCATATCCACTTACTTTACAAAGATCGACCCCTACGCCGATTACTACAAGGAAATCACCGGCACGATCGATGCCAATGTCCTTGCCGATCTGTACGAGGACATCGCGTATGAATTTGTCGCTGCGAAGTACGTTACCGGTACGATTACCGACATCGTTCCGGCAGACTTCGAGCTGACCGCAGCAAGCGAGGCTTCCTTGGTGGCATCCGGCTACACCGTTGTGCACAATTCTGACGGCACTACCACCATTTCCAAGGACAACGTCAGAGCAGACGAGACCGGCGAGACCGTTACCTATGATATTATCTATCAGGGCAGCGGCTACGGCAGCGTCTACACCAACGAGCAGGCAACCTTTGAGTATACCAACCTGCAGACCGAGCAGACCCACACCGGCTTGTTCCCCAAGCCCACCGTTACGGTTATCCCCTGGACGGTCAATGACCGCCATGTGGCGCAGCTCAATACCGCAACAACCATCAACATCCTTGGCAATGACCTCTTCAAGGAGTTGATCGAAGGCGGCTACACGCTTTCTGACTTCACCATCACGCTGACGGATGAAAACGGCAACCCGATGGTCTACAACGATGCAATCGAGCAGGTCAGCTACGGCTTCGACGCTGTCATCGATCCGCTCAGTAACACCGTTACCTTCTATACCGAGCAAGGCGGCACCAGCACGTTCTACTATGTCGTTTCTGCTACCGCTACCGCTCCGGACGGCACCGCGACAGTCGTTTCCTCGCGCGCAACGCAGGTTGATGTTCTGGTTGCCGAGCTGGATAAGTACGCACGGGAGGTTACCGACCGCGACGATCTGCCCGAGGGCGTTGAGCGCACGGTCGACGAGCACGGAAATGTCGACCAGATGTATTTGGTCACTCTGATGATCAACAAGTTTGACATTCAGAACGGTGTCATTACCGATACCATCCCCGAGGACTTTGAGTTCATTGCCTTCGCGGAAACGCCGAGTGCCTCCTGCACGATCAGCGACAACGTGATTACCTGCAGCGGCATTACCTGTGGTTCTACCATCCGGGAGATCGTCCTGTCGTACTACATCCGCTATATCGGCGGCGGCTACGGTGTGCGTCCGACCAACGTCAGCGCAACCTTCAGCTACGATACCACAAGCTCCGCCACGACGGTTACCGAGAGCTTCCCGATCCCGACAGCAGGCTTGAATCCGTACACCGTCAACGACATTGACATTGCCAAGACGGAGACGGAATACACGCTGGATATTCTGGAAAACGACCTGTTTCAGGAACTCGGCAGCTACGCCGGCGGCTATAAGGTCTCTGATCTGGAGGTCATTCTCACCGATGAGAACGGCACACCGCTGACAAGCGAGCAGATCGCCGATCTCGGTATTAAGCTCACGATCAACGAAGACGGCTCTGTGACTTATACCGCAGATGAACCCGGCCTGACCCAGTTCTACTATGTTGTAACCTCTCAGGTCAGTCTTCCCGGCGGCAGCACCTATGC
>CAYVLD010000068.1:0-8813 GCA_964452205.1 uncultured Oscillospiraceae bacterium | reverse complement strand
TCAAAATCCACCGCTGGCGACAGCGTGCCGGTTCGAGTCCGGCCACCGGCACCAAGAAATGCAGTACCTCGAATGGGGTACTGCATTTCTTTATATCGGCAGAGGCACAGCGCAGGCGAGAGTCCGAAGCGGCAGGCTCCTTGACCCTGTGCACACAATGGCGCAAACGGATTCTTTTATGCGCTTGGGCTTCGTTGCGTTTGCAACGCCGCCAAGCGTCAAAGAAGTCTCGTTCGTGTCGTTGCGACCCCGTCAGGGCGTGGCAATCTAATTCATGTGTACTGAACAACGCACAAGCCCTTGCAAGCCAAGGCTTACAGGGCCGTTTTGCGTTGTTCCGGTGCAAGGTTTTTGCGGAAAAACCGCTAAAAACCTTGCACATTTCAAACGAGCATTGCGATGCTCGTTTGAAAATACGCATTGTTTACATGTCTGAATCCTACAAAAACGGTTTAAAAGAGCCGTTTTTGCAGGATTGCACAGCAAAGCTGTGCGAATAAGTCACAAGGGCGACTTATTCAGCAGACATTAATTCGGTTTTGAGATCGCCACGTCGCTTTGCTCCTCGAAATCAACGCATATTTCATACATCACCATAAACGAAAGTATGCACATATGTTGGGAGGCATGACCCCACCGCGTGCAGGAACCACCGAAATAGTACAAATTCGGTGGCTTTTACCGTCTGTCGCTTCGCGGTCGGTCGAGGCAGAGCGCAGGCGAAGGAGCTTAGCGAGGGCAACAAAGCTGTGCCGTCACCGTACTGCCAACAAGATTCTTCGTCGCAAGCTCCTCAGAATGACATAGGAAATCGTTTTTTTTACAGCCGCTTCTTTCGGTTCACGTTCAGTTATAAGGCATTTTAGGCGAGAAATGTAAAAAATATGCATAAAATACCGTATATTATGGGAAATATAGGCCATTGTTTGTGTGAATATACAAAAAATCGCAAAAATTAGCTTGCTTTTTTTGCAAATATTGGTATAATGAAAAATGGCGAATCAACCAAATTACAAGGGAGGAAAGGGTAATTATGAAACGAATCATATCCCTGATGCTGGCTCTGATCATGATACTGAGCCTGCTGCCTACATCCGCTTTTGCCGCTGTCGGCAATGAGATCGAAACCACCACGAAGTCGGGCACACTGACCGTTACCGTGCCCAGCGATGTCACTGTCACGCTGTACACCGGCTTGGCAGGTACCGGCTCGACGGTCAGCGCAAGCAGCTCGTCGACCGGTAACGGTATCAAGACGATCAAGTATAGCAGCTTGAGCAACGGTACATACAGCGTCTATGCCCGCGGCACCGGCTATAACACCCTCTACAGAGGCATCTATATCAGCGGCAATTTGACGGTGGACTGCACGCCGCCGAAGGACACCTCGAACGGCTACGAGGCACCGAAGACGATTCTTTATACCGATGCGGCTACGGCAAAGGGCAAGGCGTTTGCCAACGATCCGAGCTACTTTACCGGCTATGAGAATATCTTCGAGACACCGTACTTTACCACCGAAGGTAAGAGCAAGAGTGAATTTACCACCGGTGAGGAAATGGTCGCTTATTTGAAGAGCTTGGACGATGCGTCCGACGATATGTACTACTATACCCTCGGCTACTCTCCGAGCTACAACCTCGATATTCCGATGGTGGTTTTCACCAAGACGGACATCAGCGGTATGACGATGGAGGAAGCGGCTGAGGCGGTTCGCGCCAACGGCAAGCCTACCGTTTTGCATCAGGCGCAGATCCACGGCAATGAGCCCGCCGCAACGGAAGGCGCATTGGTGCTTGCCGGCGCATTGGATCGCGGCGAGATCAAGAACGATGCCGGCGATGATATTCTCGAGTCGATCAACGTTATGATCATTCCGAGAATCAGTCCGGACGGTTCTAAGGCGTTCCAGCGTCTGAATGTCTATGACGGCATCAACATGAACCGTGACTACATGGCAATTCAGGCGAGCGAAACAGAGTATGTTATCAATGCCTATAACCTCTTCCTGCCTGAGGTCGTTGTCGATGCGCACGAGATGGGCCCGGACAACTCTACGGAATCTCAGGTTTATGAAGATATTCAGATTTGGTTCGGCGCAGGCAAGAACAATTCTTCCGGCTTCATCAATGCCGATATTGCCATGACCGAGTCGGTCTTTGACTATGCCGAGGAACAGGATCTTCGCTCGTACTATTATTTGGGCGTCATGAACTTTGGTTCCGGCAACAACTCCGTCGGCCCGTTCTACTATGGTCTGCGCGGCTCTCTGGCGTTCTGCGTGGAGACGATGGGCATCAACATCGGCTACGGCAACTACTACCGCCGTGTCTTTGCGCAGTATATTGCGGCAGAAGGCTTCCTGAAGTATACCGCTGCAAATGCTTCTACGGTTCAGAGCGTTGTCAACACGGAGAAGAACCGTATCATTGCAGCAGGTGAGACCTACAGCTCCAGCAGCAATAAGCTGGTTTTGAAGCACAGCTCCTCGACCTACAGCAAGTCCTATTCCAGACCGATTGTTAACATCGGTACGGGTAATATCACAAGCAGCACCGATACGCCTGTGATTTACAACACGGCATCTACCACCCGTTCCCGTCCGACGGCGTATCTGCTCAAGAGCGGCACGAGCGGTCTTGCAACCGTGAAGGAGAATCTTGACAAGCACGACATTAAGTATTATGAAATAAGCGAATCTGCTTCCATCTCCGTTAAGCAGTATTCCGGCAGCGGAAGCTCCGCTACCCTCGGCTCCGCAAGCTCTGTGACCTTTGCCGCAGGCTCGATCATCGTTCCGATGAATCAGGTCAACGGCAACGTCATCGGTATGCTCTTTGAGCCGGATGTCACAGATACCTCCGGCGATTCCGCATACTACTGTACTTACGTCCAGACCGGCACGCTGAGCGCTTCGAGCATCTACCGCTACGAGGGCAACATCAGCAGCTTGGAGCAGTATATGCGTCCCGATGCACCGAACGGTCTGTCTGCGGTGCAGCCGACGGCAACTGTATCTACCGGCTCTATCAAGGGGTTGGACGCAAGCAAGAGCTATGAATACCGTCTTTCCACCTCCACTACCTATACGGCAGTTGCGGAAGGCGCAACCACCATCGACGGCCTGCAGCCCGGTATCTACTATGTCCGCTTCTCTGCCACCTCTGACAGCGAAGCAAGTGCGGATGCGAAGCTGACGATTTATAATGTATCTGCTCCGACCATCTATGTCAGCGGCACCTCCGGCAGCGACAGCAATGACGGCTTGACAACTGCTACTCCCGTTGCGACGCTCGGCACCGCATACACAAAGCTTGCAAGCGCAATGAGCTATGCAATTGACGGCGCGGAAGGCACGATCATTATTACAGGCGATGTTACGCTCAGCGCTGAGACGGACTTCCCCACACATGATTATACGGTCGTTATCAAGGGCAGCTCCACCTCCGTGGGCATCAAGTCTGCATATTCCTTCGGCTTCAACGGTGATGTAACCCGTTTGGAGAACCTGAAGATCCAGAAGACCTCCGGTTCCAGCGGTTATCAGCACATCTGCGCCAACGGCAACACCTTAATTATTGGTAAGAATGTCAACTGTGTTGCCGATTCCAATACTTCCTCCTCCGACTACAGCCGCTGGTTCTCTGTTACGGCAGGCAAGGACGGCAGATATAACGGAACGACTACCCAAAGTGCAAATCCGAACCTTACCATCCAATCCGGTACTTGGTTGACCGTCAACTTCGGCGGCTATATAGCAGGACTGTCGGGCACTTCGAATGTCAACCTTGAGGGCGGCACGATCGATTCCATCCGCACCTCCTACAGTGCTGCAACCTCCGGCACGATCAATGTGAACATTACCAATACGACCATTACCGGCGTCAGCTTTGCAGGCAATGCCAACAGCGGCACGGTTTCTGCGAATGTCAACATCACCTTCGGGGAAGGCGCGGACATCCAGAGCAAGTTCTACTGCGGCAACCGCGACTCGGGCAATGTGACGGGTACGGTCACAATCACCGTTGACGGCGCGACCATTTCCAATGGCATTGTCGGCACGTCTGTCACCAGCGGCAGCGTGTATAAGAGCACCGTTATTCTTAAAAGCGGCACGCTCAGCAGTTCTTTGACCGGTGTTTCCGACGTTAAGGTCGATACCTCCGCCGGCGGCACGATGATCCTGAGCACGATGCCGACCGTCAATACCCTTGTCGGCGGCGGTACGGTGCAGTTTGCAAGCGGCAAGAAGCTCTCTGTTACCGGTACGGTTTCCGGCGTGACGAAGGTCAAGGTTACCGGTACTTTGACGGAAGGCTTGGAATGTGTCTCCGCCAGCACATCTACGGACGAGGGTGCATTCGTTCTTGACAGCTCTACCAACCGTTTTGTCACCGCCGATTCCGACTCGACCAGAACCTGGTCAGTTACCGCGCACGTTCACGAATTTGTTGACGGCTTCTGCTCCTGCGGCGAGCCCTGTCCGCACGAGCTGCCGACCGAATTTAACTATATCAAGCAGGAAGCTACCTGCGCCGCTGAGGGCATCGGCGTCAAGATCTGCACCGTCTGCTCTGCGGAAATCGAAGAATCCGTTGCAAAGCTCGCACATACGCAAGAATCTGATGCAGCGGTAGAGCCGACGTGTGAAACCACCGGTCTGACGGAAGGCTCTCATTGCTCCGTCTGCGGCGAAGTGATCGTTGCGCAGAGCGTGATTGCAGCCAAGGGTCACAGCTATGATGACGGCACCGTAACGAGCGAGCCGACCTGCACGCAAGAGGGTGTTCAGACCTTCATCTGCGGCTGCGGCGATGCTTATGTTGAGCCGATCGCAGCGCTGGGGCATACGGAAGTTGTCGATGCGGCTGTTGCTGCGACCTGCACCGAGACCGGCTTGACGGAGGGCGCACACTGCTCCGTCTGTAATGAAGTTCTGACTGCGCAGGAAGAAATCCCTGCTCTGGGTCATAATGAGATCATAAAAGAAGCCGTCGCAGCGACCTGCACCGAGACCGGCTTGACGGAGGGCAAGAGCTGCTGTGCTTGCGGCGAGATTTTCGTTGCACAGGAGGAGATTCCCGCACTCGGTCATACCGAGATCGCTGTAGAGGAAACTGCTCCCACCTGCACCGACGACGGCAAGACGGAAGGCAAGTACTGCTCCGTCTGTAATGCGGTTTTGGAAGGACAGGAGACGATCCCGGCGCTCGGACACACCGAGGTTATCGATGCAGCCGTTGCAGCCACCTGCACGGAAAGCGGCATGACCGAGGGCAAGCACTGCTCCGTTTGCGGCGAGGTTTTGACCGCACAGGAAGTCGTTCCTGCGTTGGGTCACAGCCATGACGACGGCGTTGTTACCCTTGCGCCGACCTGTACGGAAGACGGCATCAAGACCTTTACCTGCTCGGTTTGCTCTGACAGCTTCACCGAGGCGATCGCAGCGCTGGGGCACAATTATGAAAGCGAGGTCACGACCGCGCCGACCTGTACGGAAGCAGGCGTTCAGACCTACATCTGCTCGGTCTGCTCCGACAGCTATACTGAGGCGGTTAGTGCACTTGAACACAGCTATGAAGCCGAGGTGACAAAGGAAGCAACCTGCACGGAAGACGGCACCAACACCTACACCTGCTCGGCCTGCTCCGACAGCTATACTGAGGTGATCACAGCCCTCGGACATAATTACAGCTTCGAGATCACCGCTCCGACCTGTACCGAAAAGGGCTACACCACCTTCACCTGCGGCAATTGCGGTGACAGCTATATTACCGACGAGACTGAGGCGGGCGCGCACAGCTTCAGTTACGCAAATTACAACGTTTACGACCACAAGATCACCTGCGCAAACTGCGACTACAGTGAGTTGGAAGCTCACAGCTACACCGACGGCACTTGCGTCTGCGGTGCAAGCGAGGCAGACGGCCCGATCACAGACAGCGAATTGGCACCGAATGATGATATTGAAAATTCGGATGATAAGATCCTTGCCTACTGGATCAACCCGTCCTACTTCACCATCAGCAATACCAATATCGACAATCTGACCAAACGCGGCGTTACCGACCTGTATGTTTTGACCAAGACCGAGGCAGGCACCTTCGACACCTCCAGCCTGGAGAGCGTCATTTCCTACGCAAATTCCGGCGTGCGCGTGCATGCATGGCTGAGTATCGCGAAGGATAATGCTTATTTGCGGAGCAACCCGACATCTGCGCAGTACCACTTTGCAGCAGGCTATAAGAACAACGCACATTCCTCCTCGAGCTCCTACTACAATTCCAAAAACGGCTATGTCAATCTGGGAGACAGCGGCTACATCAGCTACATGAACAGCCTGATCGATCAGCTTGAGACAATCGACGGTATCGACGGCATCCTGCTTGACGGCATCCGTTTCGGCGGCGATTACTACGGCTGGGGTCCCGAGGCAAAGGAAGCCATGGGCAAGAGCAACTACAATGCCGCAGTCAAGGCTCTGGCAACCCATCACGGCTACACCTATTCGACCGATTCCGACGGCTACTATTACTACACCGGCGCTACGACCGGTGACAGCAGCGCCATGCAAACCCTGATCGAGGCCAACGGCACCGTAGCACAGGCATATTTGAAGTATCGTTTCGATGTGATAAATAACTTTGTCAAGTCCATCAGCGAGAATCTATCCGATGGTCTGGTTCTCTCGGCATCGGTGATGCCGGAAGTGCCGTATTCTCTCTACGAGAAGAGCACCTACGGTCAGAACTGCGGCGACTTGGCTCCGTATGTCAGCTACGTCATTCCGCTGACCTACTTCGGTCACTACTATGATTACAACGGCGACACCTACGATACCGCGTGGGCTGCCAATACCGCAAAGCTCATCGCACAAGAGGGCTGTAACGTTGTTCCCCTCATCCAGGGTACTGCGTTCTCTAACAGCGATACCGGCGGCAGAAACGGCTACTATCCCTCCGGTTATGAGGCAAGGAAGCAGGCAGAGGCGATCAACGATGCACGCCGTGCAGTCAATGGTGATCCCACCATCGGCGGCGACATTCTGGGCGCATCGGTCATGCGCGCAGGTACGAGCGCGCAGGTGCTGATCACCTACGACACAGATGCGCAGACCGTCACCTTCAGCCTTGTGGCGGGCAATGAGGCCATCAAGTCCTACCGTATTGACCTGTACAATAATTTCTATATCGACAAGTCCAGATGTACGGTCGACACATCCAACGGCACTTACACCTACAACGGTACGACCTTCTATTACGGCGGTACCGAATCGAACGGTTATTATCCGCGCGTCGGCTACACGCTGTCGGTGTCGGCTTACGGAACGAAGAGCATCACGATCCCTGTGTGTACGAACACAGGCGAGAAGATCTCCGGCAGCTATAATAATAACCACTTTGCGGCATTCACCATTTACAGCTCCACAACCAAGGGCAACAGCACCTATTTGCCGATCTATCAGGAAAGCTACGTCAGATCGAGCCATACAGAATGCAGCTTCACCAAGACTACGCCGCAGCCTGCAACGTGCTTGGCAAGCGGTTACAACCTGTATACCTGCAAGACCTGTTCGTATGATTATTCCGAGTACCTGCCCAAGATCGGCCACAGCTACGATGACGGCGTGATTACCAAGGAGCCGACTTGCACGCAAGAAGGCGAGAAGACCTTCACCTGCGCATACTGCGGCGATAGCTATACCGAGGCGATTGCCGCCGCCGGCAGCCACAGCTATGACGAGGGCGTTATTACCGTTCCGACCTGTGAGGAGGCAGGCTATACCACTTACACCTGCTCCGCCTGCAGTGACACGAAGCAGACCGACGAGGTCGCAGCCTTGGGTCACAGCTATGAAGAAAGCATTACGTTGGCACCGACCTGCACCGAAGAGGGCGAAAAGACCTACACCTGCTCCGTCTGTGACAACAGCTACACCGAGGCTGTCGCAGCGCTCGGTCACAGCGAAGTCATTGACGAAGCAGTTGCGGCGACCTGTACCGAAATCGGCTTGAGCGAAGGAAAGCATTGCTCCGTCTGTGACGAAATTCTCATTGTACAGGAAGAAATTCCGGCGCTCGGTCACAGCGAAGTCGTTGACGAAGCGGTTGCGGCGACCTGTACCGAAATCGGCTTGAGCGAAGGCAAGCATTGCTCCGTCTGTGACGAAATTCTCATTGCACAGGAAGAAATTCCGGCGCTCGGCCACAGCGAAGTCATTGACGAAGCCGTTGAGGCGACCTGTACCGAAATCGGCTTGAGCGAAGGAAAGCATTGCTCCGTCTGTGGTGAAGTTCTCGTTGCGCAGGAGGAAGTCGCGGCGCTTGGCCATGAGTATACCGTAATCATCACCACCCCGACCTGCACCGAGGAAGGCCACGCATCGTTTGATTGCAACCGTTGCGACGATGCCTTCACCGAGGTTTATGCAGCAAGAGGTCACGCACTTTCGTATATCGCAGAGATTCCTGCAACCTGCACCGAAGAAGGCTTTGACGAGCATTATAAGTGCAGCTCCTGCGGCATGTTCTTCGCAGACGAAGCAGGCAAGTATGATGTCCCCGAGGATTATCTGGTGCTTCCTGCGCTCGACCATACCTATGTCTATACCGATAACGGCGAGGATCACACCGTCACTTGCGCAAATTGCGACTACTCCGCAACCGAAGAACACAGCTATGTTGACGGCACTTGCGTTTGCGGCGCGGTAGAAAGCACCGAGCCTGAATATGAACTTGACACCAACCTCAGCTTCATTATGTCGATCTCTGCAGGAGCGGAAATGCAGGTGCGTTACACCATTCTGAACGCCA
>CAYVLD010000067.1:0-8876 GCA_964452205.1 uncultured Oscillospiraceae bacterium | reverse complement strand
TCTGCCAAGCTCGGTTTCCAAGCCGCCCTCCCCCGAGACCCCCTCCCGGCACGCTTCCGCGTCTCGTTGCAGCACAGAGGGAGATTCTATAACCTGTGCGATAAATCGGAATCGGCCGATTGTTGTGTCATTCTTCGCTCCGCTCAGAATGACAGGAGCTCCGATTTATCGGTGAGTTATGATTTTACTACTGTAATAAACGCTGATTAAATGGCGCTATTTTAAGGAGAGATTAAGAATAATGCTAAAATTCAGCATTTTTCTCTGCTTTTCTTTATCCAAGCCTCTTAATAAGCCTGGATTTCCGGCATTTGGGCGCACCTATCCCATTGCCAGCATATAAAGGTTTGCACTTGCAAACAGCAAGTGGGCATGGCAATCGTTCTTGTGGATACCTTTATAGCGAGCTTTCCTCCAACGAAAGATATCCTTGACGATGTGGAAAATGTATTCCACTTTGCACCGAACGCCGGATTTGCGCTTTTCAATCTCTTTCTCGTATGCCCATGCCAAATCGTCGCCGTAGTGTCGCTTAAAAGTCCCTCTTTGGCGATTGATCTTATATTCTCTATTGATGCCGTCTGTCACATATTTGTCCATTTTCAGATAGGTGGCATCACCGTACTGCCAACAAGATTCTTCGTCGTAAGCTCATCAGAATGACAAAGAAAGCACTTCTTTCACAGCGATGCCAACACTATAGTTTTCAGACAGCCTGAGGGCGCGGCAAAACTGCCGCGCCCTTTTTTGCACAATACATCTATTCCTGCCCCATGCAGGTACGGCGCAGCAGGCGGACTGTCATCTCCCACAGGCTCACCTTTTCCACGCTGTCCGATGCCAGGATCGGAATTTCCGCCAAAACGCGGCTGTCTGTTTCGATCCGCAGCAGCCCGATCTGCTGCCCCTGCACGATCGGCGCGGTGATCTCCTGCGGAAGCTCAACGGTCCTTCTGACCTGCGACTGCTCGCCCTTTTCGATCAAAATCGGCGCGCTGTCCTGCAAAACCGGCTTCAGCACGCTTTGCGTTCCCAAACGCACCTTCACCGTCGTAAGCGCCTCGTCCGCTTGGGCGCTGACCAGCGCATAGTTTGCAAACCCGTAGTCCAAAAGCGCTTTGGCAGACTGAAAACGATCCGTCGAGCTTTCGCAATGCAGCACGACCGCGATCAGCTCGATGCCGTCACGCTTTGCCGATGCCGACAGGCAATGTCCTGCCGATGAGGTGTAGCCGGTCTTCAGCCCCGTTGTGCCGTCGTAAAAACGCACGAGCTTGTTGGTATTCGACAGTCCGAATTTGCCGTCTCGCACCGTGTCCATCCAAATGGTCGTGTAATCCTTGATTTTCTCGTGCGACAAAAGCGCGCGCGACATCAGCGCAATATCATACGCGCTTGTCAGATGCTCCGCGGCGTTCGGCTCGTCATCCAGACCGGTGCAGTTGACGAAATTCGTCTCCTGACAGCCCAAATCCACCGCCTTTTGGTTCATCATTTGCACGAAGGCCGACTCGCTGCCTGCCACATGCTCGGCAAGTGCCGTGGCGCAGTCGTTTGCCGAGCTGACGACCACGCTTTTGAGCATTTCGTCCATGCTCATGCGCTCACCGACCTCCAAATAGACCTGACTGCCGCCCTTTGCCGCCGCCGTTTCCGATGCGATGACCGTATCCTCCCACGAAATTCTGCCCGATTCGAGCGCCTCCATGACCAAAAGCAGCGTCATGACCTTGGTGACCGAGGCAGGGGCAAGTCGTTCATGGGAATTTTTTTCATACAAAACCGTTCCCGTTGCCAGATCCATCAAAATCGCTGACGGTGCGCTGATCTCCAATTCGACCGCCCTTGCCGTCGGCACCATCGAAAGCCACAGCGCGGCCGCCAAACAAAATGCCAAAATTCGTTTGCACATAAAAAATCCCTCCGCTTCATTCGCAGTACAAGCGTATGAAGGGAAGGACGAGATTATGACGCGATATAATTCTGCGCAGCAAGTGCAAGCTGCGCCTCGTTTTCCGGCGAACCTGCATCGATGTGCAGAGGCTTGGCAAAATCGAGGGTGCACATTTCCATAAAGCTCGTGGCGTTGACGCAATGGCTGCCGTCATCGACCAGCACGGAAAAGGGCTGCAATGTGGCGATCGACACAAATTCCTTGATGTCAAGCACCGAAGCGAAACGAACTGTCATAGAAACCTCCGAAAAGGGCTGTACATTTGCCCAAAAAGTTGGTACAATAGAAAACACGCGAAAAATATATATTAGCATTATATGGAAATTTGCACAAAATTGCAATTCATTTTTTGTTCAATATTTCAGGTGCGCCTGAAAGGAATTTTGGAGATAATTATGAAATTTCAGTGTTTTACCCTCGGCTGCAAGGTCAATCAGTACGAAACGCAGGCCATGGAGCAGCAGTTCATTGCCATGGGGCACGAACAGTCGGAGGATTTTGACGTGTGCATTATCAACACCTGCACCGTCACGGCGGTTGCCGACCGCAAAAACCGCACGCTCATTCGTCATCTGCGGCGCGAGCATCCCGATGCCATCATCGGCGTTTGCGGCTGCTACGCACAGGTCAGCACCGATGAGGTGAAGGCTTTGGGCGTGGACGTGGTTTCCGGCAGCGGCGGCCGCGAGGAATTTGTCCAAATGCTGCTGCAGGCAAACCGCGACAAGCAGCTTGTCAAGGTCGATGAGGCGATGAAACGCCGCGAGTTTGAGGTGCTGCCTGCCGGCGGTCTGAGCCAGCGCACTCGCGCCATGCTCAAGGTGCAGGACGGCTGCAGCAATTTTTGCTCCTATTGCATCATTCCCTACGCCAGAGGGCCGGTGCGTTCTCTTCCGCTTTCGCAGGCGGTGGAGGACACAAAGCGCCTTGCCGCCATGGGCTACCGCGAGATCGTGGTCACGGGAATTGAAATCGCCTCTTGGGGCTGGGATTTGAAGGACGGCAGCCGTTTTGTAAGTCTCTGCGAGGCGATTTGCCAAGCGGCAAGCGGTGTCAGGATCCGTCTGGGCTCGTTGGAGCCTCGTGTGATTGACGCGGATTTTTGTCAAAGGATGGCGAAATACGAAAATTTCTGTCCGCAGTTCCACCTCAGCCTGCAAAGCGGCAGCGACAGCGTCTTAAAGCGCATGCGCCGCAAGTACGACAGCGCGAGGTATTTTGAGAGCGTGCAGCTTCTCAAGCAGTATTTCCCCGACTGCGCCATCACGACCGATTTGATCGTGGGCTTCCCGGGCGAAACGGAGGCCGAATTGGACGAATCCCTTGCGTTTGCGGAAAAATGCGGCTTTGCGGCGATGCACATTTTCCCCTATTCGCGCCGCGACGGCACCCCCGCCGCTGCGATGGACGGACAGATTTTGAAATCCGTCAAGTCCGAACGCGCCGCAAGAGCCGCGCAGAGGGCCAAATGTCTGCGTGAAGCCTTCGACACCGCGCTTTTCGGCAGCGTGCAGGAGGTTTTGTTCGAACAGGAGGAGGGCGGCTTTTTCACCGGTCGCGCCAAAAACGGCGTCAAGGTCTACGCGAAGGGCTTAAATCTGCACAACTCGCTTCGCCTCGTGCGTATCTGCGCGCTGACAGAGGACGGCGTTCGCGGTGAATTGATAAAATGATTGATGTTTCGTCTTTTTTGTGATATACTTATACCAAACTGACATTCGGTTATCGCATTTTGAACCGTGTCCTCCTGAGGCGCACGGCGACGAAGGATCTTAGCGAGGGAAGAATACCGTTGTGCAGTGATTCAGTGCCGACAAGATTCTTCGCTTGCGCTCAGAATGACAAGCTGAGAGCTTTTTACGAATGGCGATAGCCATAATCTGACAAAATGAGAGGTACCGTCCAATGGCAATTGCAGTCAAAAGTGAGATACAACCGTTAAAGAAGGTTCTGCTGCATCGTCCCGGCAGCGAGCTCGAACAGCTCGTACCGAATTCCATGGAGCGGCTTTTGTTTGACGATATTCCCTATCTTGCAGGCGCACAGGCGGAGCATGATGCTTTTGCGCAGTTGCTGCGCGACCATGGCGTAGAGGTCTGTTATCTTGCTGATTTGACTGCGCAGGCTCTGCAGCAGAGCAGCGCACTTCGTGAGCAGTTTGTTCACGATTTCTTAGAGCGCAGCCTGATTTGTGCCGAAATCTACGTCGATGCGTTGACGGAGCTTCTGCTTGCGCACGATGTTCGGCAGATGGTGCTCAAGACCATGACCGGCGTGCGCTATGAGGAGCTGCCGATCCGAGAGCGCCCGTCGCTGGTTGCAATGCGCTCGGATAAGCGGCATTTCGTTCTCGATCCGATTCCGAACCTCTACTTTACGCGCGATCCGTTTGCCGCCATCGGAAACGGTGTCTCGCTGCATCGGATGTTCTCCGTCACGCGCAACCGCGAGACGATCTATTCCGACTATGTGCTGCATTATCATCCCGATTACGTCGGCCGTGTGCCGTTTTACTACACGCCGTCTGAGCCGTTTTCCCTTGAGGGCGGCGACATCCTGAACCTCAGCGCCTCGGCCATTGCAGTGGGCATTTCCCAACGCACCATGCCCGAGGCCGTGGAGCGGTTGGCGAAAAACATTTTTTCTGACGAAAGCAGCACCATTCAGCGCGTGCTTGCCATCGACATTCCTTCCAGACGTGCGTTTATGCACCTGGATACTGTCCTGACGCAGGCCGATTGGAACAAATTCGTGGTGCACCCGTCGATTTTAGAGCAAATTGACCTCTTCGAGCTGAGCGCCGGCGGCTCCGGCAAGCTGAACATCCGCCGTTTGGAATGCAGCCTCGACCGCGCACTCGCAGATGCGTCGGGCGTGGACAATGTGCATCTGCTTTGTTGCGGCGGCGACGATCGCATTGCCTCGCAGCGCGAGCAATGGAACGACGGCTCGAACACCCTCTGCCTGCGCCCGGGCACCGTCATCGCTTACGACCGCAACTATGTTACCAACCGCCTTCTGGAGGATGCCGGCATCGAGGTTCTGAAGATCCCCAGCGGTGAGCTTTCCCGCGGCCGCGGCGGCCCTCGCTGCATGAGCATGCCGCTGTGCAGAGAATGATATGTTTTCCGTCACACTGATCACCGTCGGCAAGCTGAAGGAGAAATTTTACCTTGCCGCCGCGGAGGAATATGCCAAGCGTCTGGGCGCGTACTGCAAATTCAAGCTCATCGAGCTTGCCGAGGTGCGCCTGCCGGACGATCCGAATCCGACCGAAATTGCCGCCGGCCTTGCAAAAGAAGCCGAAGCAATCGAGGCAAACGTGCCGAAAAACGCATGGTTTTGCGTTCTGACGCCCGAAGGAAACCGGCTTTCCAGCGAGGCGTTAGCAGAAAAATTCCGTCAGGTCAAAAACTCGGGCAAAAGTGCCGCGTGTTTTCTCATCGGCTCGTCCTTCGGCATCGACCCGAGGGTGAAAAAAGCGGCGGATTTCCGCCTGTCATTTGGGCCGATGACATTTCCGCATCATCTCATGCGCGTGATGGCACTCGAGCAGATCTACCGCGCCGAAACCATCCAAGCAGGCACAAAATACCATAAGTGAAATGCGCAGATTGCGATTTTGCGGACTGTTTTCCCGTAGCGTGCGGCGCCCTGAGCGCGTAGCGCGAGGAAGTGCTCTCGGAGGGCATCCTTGCCGCACCGTGCAGGCACTGTCGTAATATTGAATGTCAAAGTCGATTAGATTATCGTATGAATCTGTAGGGGCAGGTCAGCGCACAGCCGTCAGCGAGGAACGAGCGCTACGGATGCGGCGTGCCCCTTGCGGGTATTCGCTCAGAATGACAATTTCGTGCTCCTCAGAATGACATGAGGAGACTTCTTAGATACGCTCAGGCTCTCCGTTTTCACGGAGAGCCTTTTCTCTACAGTTTTTTGCAGTTTTCTTCAAAATTGCGGAAGAATTTTGCGATATGGATGCCGTCGGCGAGGCCGTGGTGGATGGTCAGATCCACAGGCATGAGATATTTTCCGTCCTGCTCGAATGCCTTGCCGAACGTGATGCGCGGATTGGAATCGGCGATCTGCGGCACGGGCAGCTTGATCGCGGAAAAGCTCACCCATGGCAGGCTCGTGACGAAAAACAGTTTTTGCGGCTCCGCATCGTCCAAGCAGGGCGCGGCCTTTGCCTTCTCGACCTCGCTGAGCGCGTAGGGCAAAAACTCCGCAAACGGCTTCGCACAATCCAGCTCACAATAGCAGTACGTCTCATCCGGCAATGCCACCGTGTGCGAGCTGATGCAATTTTCGTACTCCACGACCGTTTCTCCCACGATGCGCCTGCGCAGCTCCGGCACAGCATTTGCCGCATTGACCGCACAGTACAAAACAGAAAGGAAAAACGGCTTTTTTCCCTGCAGCGGCGTGATGTCGCAGTTCACCGTCACCGAAGCATACGGATTGGAAAAGCTGCGAAAATACTCGAATTGCGCCCTTCGGGGATCATTTTGCATATCGATGATGCGCATTACAGGCTCTCCATTGCGCTGCGGATGCGCGCAAGTGCCTTCTCGCCCAGAAGCTGCATGACGGTGTAAAGGTCGGGGGAATTGGCCTTGCCCGTGACGGCAACGCGCAGGAAATTAGACACATCGGCAACCGAGCCGGTGTAGGCTTCGGGATTTGCCTTATACTCCTTCATATCGGCGGCAAAGCCGATCTCGGCGGTGATGGCCTTGACCTTGTTGAACCACTCGTTTGCATCGTCGTTTTTGTCGTAGGAAGCGAGGAATTTCTCTAAAGCAGAGCGGATCACGGCCTTGTCAAACTTCTCGTCAAAGCCCTCAGAGGTGAAGAATTGATCGTAGAAGAAGCCCATATATGCCTTGGCATCGCCCCAAACCGCCAGATCCTTGCGCGGCTTCTTGCCGCCTCGGCCGATGGCGAGGATGGACTTTGCATAGTCGGGAGCTTCCTTCAAGGCTGCTGCAAATTCTGCGTCAAATTCCTCCGCCCATTCAACGAGCAGCGCGTACACTTCCTCTGCGCTCATGCGTGCAATGACGTTCTTGGAAACGTCACAAAGCTTTGCATAATCAAACAGCGCGCCGGCAGGATTGAGCTTCTTCGGGCTGAATTTGAAGTCCTCGGCAGGCGTGTCGGGGTTGGCTCTGCGCCAATCCTCAAAGTTGGAGTTGAGAACGGTCATCAGATACTCATAAACCGCCTTGACAGGGAAACCTTCTGCCTTGTAATAGGTCATTGCGAGCTCGGGATCCTTGCGCTTTGACAGCTTGCGCTTGCTCGTGCCCTCCATCTTCATCAGAGGGCCGATGTGGACGTACTTTGGCAGCTTGAAGCCCAGCGTCTTAAAGAGCTGAATGTGGAACGGCAGGCTCGGCAGCCACTCATCGCCGCGAACGACATGGGTCGTGTGCATCAGGCGGTCATCGACCGCATGGGCGAAGTGGTAGGTCGGAATGCCGTCGGATTTGAGCAAAACGTGGTCAATATTGTTCTCCGTGATGGTCAGCTTGCCCTTGACCAGATCGTCGAATTTGAACTGATTTTCAATATTTCCTTCACTGCGGAAGCGCAAGACCCACTCATTTCCGGCATCAAGCTGCGCCTGAATGTCCTCAAGGGAGCGGTCGCGCCAGATGGCGTACTTGCCGTAATAGCCGGTGGTTTCCTTGTTAGCCTCCTGCGACTCGCGCATCGCAGAGAGCTCCTGCTCGGTGCAGAAGCACGGATAGGCGTGACCCTCGGCAACTAGCTTCTTGGCGTACACATGGTAAATATCGGCACGCTGACGCTGACGGTACGGGCCGTAGGCGCCGTTATCGCCGTCCTTGGTCGCGCCCTCGTCAAAATGGATGCCGTAATACTTGAGCGCATCGATCAAAATCTCGACCGCACCTGCGACCTCGCGCTTGGCATCGGTGTCCTCAATGCGCAGGAACAAAACGCCGCCGCTCTGGTGCGACATGCGTTCGGAGATCAGACCCTGCACCAGATGTCCCAAATGAATGAAGCCGGTCGGAGACGGTGCCATACGGCTGACGACTGCGCCCTCGGGCAGATTACGAGCAGGATAACGCGATTCGACCTGCTCGGGCGTTTCGGTAACATTGGGGAATAAAAGCTCGGCTAATTTGATGGTATCCATAGAAAAAACCTCTTTAATTGTAATTTCGCCCTATTATAGCATGGATGCCGCCGGAAAGTCAACAAAGCTGCAGAAGAAAGTGGCAAAAGGGCTTTTATCTTCCGAATTTGCAAGAAAAGGCTTGAAAGTTTGAAAAAAATGTGATTAAATAAAAGAAAAACAGAAAGGAGCATTTTTATGATTTGTAAGAATTGCGGCGCAGATTGCACGCCGGGAACCCTTTACTGCGCAAGCTGCGGAGCACCGCTTGCCGAGCAGACCCGGCAGGAGCCGCACGCACAGCAGCCCTACGGTTATCAGCAGCCCAACAACGGCTGCCAACAGCCGTATGGGTATCAGCAACCCTATAAGCAGCCCGAACCTGCACAAGGCATGGCGATCACTTCGATGGTTTTGGGCATTTTATCGTTTTTCTTTTTGCCGCTCATCATGGGCATTGTAGCCATTTGCCTCGGCTGCTCGGCAAAGAAGAAGGGCAATCGCAGCGGTATGGCAACTGCCGGTATCGTCTGCGGTTCAATCGCGTTGGCGTTTGTCGTTTTGATCATCATTTTCTTGGTTGTCTTTTTCGCCTCGGGCGGAGCGGAGTCGTTCTTAGAAATGATAGAGGAATTTTCCTACGTCTACAGATAAAACCGTTTTTTGAAGTGAAAGCTCGGGTAGGTCAAGGGTTATCGTTCAAAGGGACGAAAGGTGACCGATGGTGAACGCGGAACAGCGACTTATTCAGTAGACATTATTTAATCGCCATTT
>CAYVLD010000066.1:0-9101 GCA_964452205.1 uncultured Oscillospiraceae bacterium | reverse complement strand
CTACCGACGGCCCCATGGCTCAGACCAAGGAGCACCTGCTGCTGGCTCGTCAGGTTAACGTTCCCTCTATCCTTGTTTTCCTGAACAAGTGCGATCAGGTTGACGACGATGAGCTCCTCGAGCTCGTTGAGATGGAAGTCCGCGAGACTCTGGACTTCTACGGCTTCCCCGGAGACGACACCCCCATCGTCCGCGGCTCCGCTCTGAACGCTCTGATCAGCGAGTCTTCCGATGTCAATGCTCCTGAGTATGCTTGCATCAAGGAACTCATGGACGCTGTTGACTCTTGGATCCCGACTCCCGATCGTAAGGCTGATATGCCCTTCCTGATGCCCGTTGAGGACGTCTTCACCATCTCCGGCCGTGGCACCGTTGCTACCGGTCGTGTCGAGCGTGGTTCCATCAAGAAGAACGACCCCGTTGAGATCGTTGGTCTGCAGGAAGAGAAGAAGGCTACCGTTTGCACCGACATCGAGATGTTCCATAAGCTGCTCGACTACGCAGAAGCAGGCGACAACATCGGTGCTCTGCTCCGTGGCGTTGATAAGAAGTCCATCGAGCGTGGCCAGGTTCTCTGCAAGCCCGGTTCCATTCAGCCTCTGACCAAGTTCAAGGGTCAGGTTTACGTCCTGTCCAAGGAAGAAGGCGGCCGTCATACTCCGTTCTTCAACAACTATCGTCCGCAGTTCTACTTCCGTACCACTGACGTTACCGGCATCATCAGCCTGCCCGAAGGCGTTGAGATGTGCATGCCCGGCGACAACGTTGATATGGACGTCGAGCTCATCACCCCGATCGCTATCGAGAAGGGTCTCCGCTTCGCTATCCGTGAAGGCGGCCGTACCGTCGGTTCCGGTGTTGTCATCGAGATTAACGAGTAATTTATAAAGCTTAAAAGCAGGAGCTTCGGCTCCTGCTTTTTGTAAGCATTTGTAAAACGCAATCTTTTGCGAAAGATTGCGTTTTTTGTATTACTGTGGTACAATACTAAACTGAGGTGATACGCGGTGGAATTTTTAGGTTATCCGATCAAAAGCTCTTTGGTGCTTGCTCCGATGGCAGGTGTCACGGATTATGCTTACCGCACGATCTGTGCACAGCATGGCGCAGGCGTGACCGTAACAGAGATGGTATCCTCGCGCGCACTTGTGTATCAGGATAAAAAGAGCCGTGGATTGTTAAGAAAAAATGAGGGCAGCGTTTGCGGCGCGCAAATCTTCGGCAACGAGCCGAGCATTATGGCGCAAAGCGCGAAGATCGCGTTAGAATACAGCAATTGTGATTTTATAGACATTAATATGGGCTGTCCGATGCCGAAAATTGCAAATAACGGCGACGGCAGCGCGCTCATGAAGGATATTCCGCTTGCGTGCAATATCGTAAAGGCGGTCAAAGATGCGGTAAATGTTCCGGTTACGGTAAAAACACGCCTTGGTTGGGATAAAGGCAGCATTCAAGTTGTGGAAATGGCGAAAGCGCTTCAGGATGCAGGTGCAGATGCGATTTCAGTCCATGGCAGAACCAAAACGATGCTTTATTCGGGCATAGCCGATTGGGACGAGATCGGAAAGGTCGTGAAGGCGGTTTCGATTCCTGTGATTGCCAACGGTGACATTGTTTCTCCCGAGACGGCGATCCGTTGCAGAAATCATACGGGTGCGCAGCTTTTCATGATCGGACGAGGCTGCTTTGGCGATCCGTGGCTGTTTTCTCAGATTGATGCGGCACTTGGCGGCGAGGACATTCCGCAAAGACCGACACTCAGCGAACGAATCGACGTCGCCCTTGCGCAGTTTGAACTTGCGCTGGAGGATAAAGGTGAGCATATTGCCTGCTTAGAGGCCAGAAAGCATTTTGCATGGTATCTCAGAGGAGTACCGCACAGTGGATATTATAAGGAGAAAATTTCGCATCTGTCGAATTTTGACGAAGTACTGGCGGTTGCGAAGGCGATCAAACGAGATTTGAGGTGATTGTCATAGACGAGAAGAAGTGCATACGCAAGGCGACCAAAGGCGATGCGCATGCCTTTGAGGAGCTTGTGATACGGTATCAGGGACAAGTTTATAATTTGTGTCTTCGAATGACGGGCAATCCCGAAGATGCGGCGGATATGACACAGGAGGCGTTTTTGAAGGTTTGGAAGCATTTGGACGGTTTTCAATTTGATGCAGCGTTTGCGACATGGTTGTATCGTTTGGCATCGAACTGCTGTCTGGACTTTTTGCGAAGTCAAAAACGCAGGCCGACCGTTTCTTTGACGGTTGAAAACGAGGAAGACGGTGAGCAGATCATGGACGTGGCTGATGCACAGCCGACACCGGAGGAGGCCGCCATTTCCAATGAGGAAAAAGAGCAGCTTCATTTGGCGATGTCGCAACTGGATGATGAGCAGCGTCAGATTTTGACGCTGCGAGTGGTCAACGATTTGAGTTATGCAGATATAGCCGAAATCTTAGAAATTAAAGAGGGAACGGTTAAGTCCAGACTCTCCAGAGCCAGAGAAAATTTAAGAAAAAAGCTATCGGAAATCGGGAACAAACGCAGCTTCCCATCGTCAAACCAATAGAAAGGAGGGCGCGGAAAATGAATTGTGATTTTGATATTACGTTGATCAGCGGACATCTTGACGGCGAGAACACGCAAGCCGAGGATGAACGTTTACTTGCGCATCTGGAAACGTGTGCGCATTGCCGCGAGCTCCTTGCAATTATGCAGGAAAATGATGCGCGCTTGAAGGAGGAAACGGTTCAGCCGCCGTTGGATCTGACCAATCGTATTATGCAGCAGGTGCGCAAGCAACCGAAAAAATCGAAGAAACCGTTTTATATTTCCGTTGCAGCATCCGGCCTTGCGGCGGCTGCAATGCTTGCGCTGGTGATTTCCGGCGGCGTTAAGCTGCCGACGGATGATGCCGCTTTTGAGACGGCGATAGAACGGGCTGTGCCTGAGACCCCCGAGACGACTGCAGCTTGTCAAGAGGATACTTTGGAGGAAACGTTAAAGTCGGGTGTATATTATCATTATGGAAGCGACGAGGAACAAGCCGAGTTCTACTCAGCAAGTGGAACGGTGCCATATTCCGAGGATCTGCAGGCGGATAAAAAGCAGCTTGAGATCTCTGCACCTGCCGTTCTGGTCATTCGGGCAGATTCTTCTCAGGTGAATGTTGAGGGAGAGCACGTTTTCTTAACGAATCACGATAAATTGCTCGGAAAAACGGATTATGAGCTGACGGGAAACGAAACAGCGGCTTATATGGTGACGTGGGAAACGCTTCTGCAGATCGCGGCGGAGTACGAAGACGTGTTTGAAATGGAGAAATACTATACGCTTGATTCGCAGTATCTCAACGCGATCATTATATTTACAGAATAAAAAAATCCTCTTTTTCGCACACTATCCCGGAGGTGGAATGGGTGAAAAAGAGGATTTGCATTATATTATTGTCGATTTTTTTGTTGTCGGGTCGTATTTTTGCGGAGGAAGACTTTATTCACTGGGTCGATTTTGACGTAGATTATCCTGCTTTGTACTGCGCGATGCAGATCGATATTGACTCTCAGAGCGAGGAAAAACCGCTTTCGTGGATCGACATTCTTGCATTGGCTTCGACGAGATACGGAAGCAATGTTTCGGTGCGCGACGTCAAAAATGCCGCAGACGAGTTGAGAGGGGATAGATCACCGCAAGAGCTTTTGGGAAACCAGTACAAATATTTTGCCTATTATCAAGAGGCGTACCATGCGGTTCTGGGCGGTCTTCTCGGCTCATACGCGATTGAAAAGGACGGACAATGGCATCCGGCTTATGGTTTAAAGGCGTTTTCGCCCATTGCAGCAGGCTATGGTTACAGCCATTATGCGGATTTCGGCAATGCGCGCAGCTTCGGCTTTGCGCGTAAGCATCTCGGAAACGACCTGATGGGAGCTTTGGGAACGCCGATCGTTGCCGTTGAGGGCGGAACCGTCGAGGCACTCGGTTGGAATCGTTATGGCGGTTGGCGCATTGGCATCCGCTCGGATGATCGCCTGCGTTATTATTACTATGCCCATTTGCAAAAAGACAACCCCTATGTAAAGGGGCTGTCAGTCGGTCAGCGAGTCAATGCCGGTGACGTGATCGGCTTTATGGGTAGAACCGGATATTCCGATACCGAGAATGTCAATAATATCAATACGGTGCACCTGCATTTCGGGATCCAACTGATTTTTGACGAGAGTCAAAAGGAGTGCAACAGCGAAATTTGGATCGATCCTTATGACATTGTCCGTCTGCTTTCTGAGCATCGCAGCTCGGTTTATCAAAAAGACGGTGTTTGGCAGCGCGTTTATCCTTACAAGGATCTGGATAATTAAATCAACTGCTGCTCATTAATGATGAGCTTGAATTGCAGACCCAATTTTTCGGCTGCCTTTCGGCAAAAAATCATACGCTGCATAAAAATTTCGAAATAATCCATCACAGAGCCGAAATGCGTGTCAACGGAGAGCTTGAGCTTGACGAGAGTGTGCTCCTCGTTGATCTTGAGCTGAGATTTTGTGACGGAATAATTGACGCGGTCGTGAATGTCGAATTTTGTAATATCCTGATTGCGCACACGACTGCGGCGAACATCGGCCTTATCTGCCAGAATCAGCGCCGCGGCAACCGCATTGACAGGAACACCCGTTCCTTCGTCATGGTTGCCGATGGCAGTAACGATGGTTGCCACATCCTCCGCGGCAAAGCCCATAGAATTGAGTATTTGAAAGGCCATAACCGCACCGCTTTGTGAGTGCTCCACGCGATTGACCAGATTGCCGATGTCGTGAAGATAGCCTGCGATCTGACCGATCTCAACGGTGTGTTCGTCATAACCAAGCGTTTGCAGAATATATTTCACTGTTTGAGCAACGTGCGTTACATGAGAGAAGCTGTGCTCTGTGAAGCCCAATGCTACCAGAGATTCGTCGGCTCTTTGAATGTAGGCTCGTATGGTTTCGTTGTTTGCAATTTCGTGAAAAGTCATGTGTAAGTCACCTCTTTTCAAGTATAGCAGAAAAACATCTTTGCTGCAAGTATTGACATCTGTCATTTTTAATGGTAATATGACTTTGTTAAGAGAAACTTAAAACTTTGCCCTCCATCGGAGCTTGCGATAAAGCAATCTCCGATTTGAAAAAAACATATTTTGGAAAGGAGAATACATTATGAAGTATTGTATGAAATGTGGAACCCCATCTGCAGACGAGATGCTTTTCTGCGCTGCCTGCGGATATAAGTTCGCTGAGCAAACGCAGCAGCAAGCCGCGCCGGTAAGAGATGAGTACGAAAGTGTTGCGCCGCAGTATGTGCCTGTTATGCAGCAGCCAATGCAGACGGCGGAACCTGCTCAGACGCAGCCGTATTATGAACAGCAGCCTGTTTACATGAATCCGCAGGAGGATATTGCGACCCCCGTGCCGAAGAAGAGAAAGGTTTGGCTGTGGAGTCTGCTTTCTGTTGTACTCGTTGCAGCAATCGGTGTGTCTGCGTGGTACTTCCTTCTGCACGAGAAAAAGGACACAAAGGCGACAATTTCCGAGGCGGTGTTTGCCAGCGTTGAGGAGCTGGAGGATCTGTATGATGACGGCGCGAATTTCGATGCGTTTGTCGATGCGATTCGCAGCTTTGACACTTCTGAGGTACGGCTTAGCCTCGAAATGGAGGGTCTGGCCGACGGCACTGATGACGACATCATTCAGGGAATAAGGGTCATTATGGAGGTCAATCGCTCCAAGCAAGCACAGCTCACCTCCGGCAATGTGCTCTTTGAGTTATCAAACGACGAGAATAAGGCAGATATCGAGCTGGTTTATGCAATAAATGAGGAAATGACGCAGTTCGCGCTGCCGGGATTGTTGGACGATGTGTACTGCATTCGGGAAAACATTTTCGAGGACATGGGCTTAGGTTCGCTTGAAGGTGTTCTGGAATCAGAGAATACCCCTTCCATGAAGGAAACCAGAGAGATTTTTGACCGTTTGGTTGACAGCATCCAGACCGAGACCATCACAGAAAAGACCTACGCGCTCAGCGGAAAGCGTGTCGTCTGTGAGATCCACACCATTACCTACGATCAGACCGTTGCAGACGAACTGAATGAGTACTTGTTTGGTGAAATGATGTCACTCTTCGAGGATGTGGAGTTTGAGATGCCGAAGATGGAAAATATCCAGCTCATTGTGCGCGATGATACTTGTATCGGCATCATTTTCGATTCTCAGATCGATGACGAGATTACAAATTACCAGTTGATCCTCGGCGGAGATAAGAATCCGTGGTCTGATATTTATTGCTATACCGATGGCGAGGAATCGCTGCGTATTTGCACAACGACCAATGAAGACGGCTTCGTAGTTGAAAGCACAGCCGACGGCGAAACCTCTAAGATTACCGTGATCGACAGCGAAAGAAAGATCATCGTGGAGCCTGCCGACGAAGAATCGCAGGAAATCTATTTCGCAGTAGAAGACAGCAAGATCTCGTTGTCAGCCGAGATGGAAGAGTTCTGCCTGACCATTTCAATGGAGGGGCTAACGCAGCTCCCCACGATGCTCAGTGAGGATTTGATCGACATCAATGAACTCGACGATGATGAACGGATGGATTTGTTAGAGAAACTCGTCGCGGCAATTAAGGATAATCCCGAATTTGCATGGTTGCTTGAAGATAGTTATACTTATTGATACTTCCGTTAACGATAAGCTTTAACAACGCAGTAGGGAAACCTACTGCGTTGTTTTTTCCTCCGGCAGAAACAGGACGTTCAGATCAACGACGGTCTCGATCCCATCAATTGTACCGCTGTCGGTAAATTGCAGGCAATCGAAATGATAGCGGAACGTCGGCGTTTCGTTATACTCCGCCAGCCATAGGTGATATTCCTGCAGGCGCATCATATCCAGATAAAAATACCCAAACTCCTGATTGAAATAAACGCCTGCGGTGTAGCCCTGTGCTTCAACCTCTTCGCAGAAGGCAACAGCGCAGTCTGTCATTGCAATATCAGACAGACTTTCCACACGACCGCCGATAAATTCCCAATCAAAATAGATCGGCAGCGACAGCGCAAAGCCGTCCAGCAGAGAGCAAGCGTAGGCTGCTTCTTCGGCTGCCTCTTCGGGAGTCAAGGCCTGAGAGAAGAAGTACACGCCTACCTGAAGCCCTGCGTTTACTGCTTCCTCCAGATTATAGCGGAATTGCTCATCTTCATACAGCTCTCCGACGGTGGAGCCGCGGTAGCCGATGCGGATGATGGCAAAATCAATGCCGGTTGCCGCAACTGCAGTCCAATCGATCACGCCCTGATGCGCTGAAACGTCGATGCCAAGCAGATGCTCGCTGTCGCGGTAGCGAAGGAAGCCGTCCTCGCGATAGAAGCTTTGATCGTTGTATTCATTTTTCGGCACCGTTTCTTTCGGGGCTTCGGTTGTCGCAGCAGTATCCTGAGAAGATGAAAGCGAGACGATAACTGCAATGACGATGACCAAAAGTGCGACGAACAGCAGGGTGTACAAAAGCGGAAACGGATTTTTTTGTTTCTTTGCCATGATCTACGGCCTTTCAAAGATATTTTTCTTTATTATATCATAAAAGTCAATCCCTGTCGAAAATAGTGCTTGTATGAAAGCGAGTTTTGGTGTAAAATAAACGCACGAACTTTTGGAGGGCGCTGATTTTGAAACGTTATATTGCGATATTACTGCTTGCCGCAGGTTTGTTGTCGTTGTGTGCCTGCGGCTCTGAGGAAACGGAGACAACGCGGAAGGAAAATGCAGTGGCGACAGTCAGTGCGGTGGGAGATATTTATCTGACGGAAAGCATGCTGGCAGATGCCAGACAGCCGGACGGAAGCTACGATTTTTCCACACAGTTAGAGGCTGTGATCGTGCCTTTGTCGCAGGCGGATGTTACCATCGGCAATTTCGAGGGGAATTTTACGGGGGCGAGCTACAGCGCAGAGCAGGCAAGTTACCCAAATGAGCTGGCTGCAGAGCTGAGCCGCGTCGGCTTCGATCTGTTGCAGACGGCCAATTCATTCAGTATTTTCAATGGTGTTTCCGGCTTGAAATACACGAAAGAAACCATTGAAAATCATGGCATGAGGGCGCTCGGTACTTATGTCGATGAAGAGGATCGTCAGAAAAATCAGATCGTTATCCGCGAGGTGAATGGGATCCGCTTTGCCTTTGTTGCCTTTACCAAGGGTGTGGGCAATTTGACGATTCCGGAGAATGCAAGCTGCAGCGTGGATCTTCTGTACAAGGATTATACCTCTGATTATTCCGAGATAAACACGGAGTATATTACGAGTGTGCTGTCAAAGGCTGCGGAGGAAGAGCCAGATGTGATCATAGCGGCTTTGCATTGGGGCAGCGAGAATAATGATCAGATCAGTCAAACGCAGGAGGAAATTGCAGATCTGATGCTGAAAAACGGCGTGGATGTCATTTTGGGTTCGCATCCGCATCTTGTCGGGCAGGTGGAGCGCAGAAGTGTCACGCTGGAAGACGGGACGAAAAAGGAATGTGCGATTGCTTACAGCCTTGGAGATTTTTGCGCAGCGGATGCAGGACAATGCAACACCTCGCTGATTTTGAATCTGGAATTTACGCGAACGGGAAACCGTACAGAAATTTCTCATATCGGTTATACGCCCATCAGCGCGGTTGACCGCGGTGAGACCTATGCCGACCGCTACAGCGTGGTGATCACGGAGGCGGAGATCGAGATGTACGAGAGCAATTATTTCGATCGGGTCAGTGCAGAGCTGTATGAGCAGATGCTGACCGATTTGGAAAGTGTCCGAAAAAAGCTCGGATTGGAAGAATAAAAAAGACGCCCTATCGGGCAGTGCTCGTAAAACAGTAAAATTGCATTTTGGTGGAAAAGGTATGATTTCGGTCATACCTTTTCTGCTTTCATCAGTTCATCAACAGGGATAAAGCCTACAAGGTCATACTCAATATGCGCCTTCTGTTTCCGCTTGCCGCTGGATTTGTCGGGGGCTTCCACATAGATGCCCTTTACAAGCTCTCTGAGGGCGTAGGGCGTGAGTTCCTTGAGGGTGGTGTACT
>CAYVLD010000065.1:0-9161 GCA_964452205.1 uncultured Oscillospiraceae bacterium | reverse complement strand
TTGCTCGCTGTATCTGCCGCTTCGCAGCGCTCGCAACCGTCCCCCCGAGACCCCCCCTCACGGCACGCTTGCGCGTCTCGTTCCCATGCAGAGTCCGATTTTGCAACGGCTTGATAAAACGGAATTTACCGATTGTCGTGTCATTCTTCGCGTTGCTCAGAATGACAAATTCGGACTGCCAATCTCACCGATAAATCGAAATTTTCAAATATTTCTATTCCTCAAAGGAGTGCGGAAATGAACGTATTTTATCATCACGAACATAGCCACAGCCACGCAGACGATCCCATGCAGGAAACGCTTGCGCTGCTCGGCTACATGATCGATCATAACGCCGCCCACGCGCATGAGCTGGAGCGCTTGGCGGAAAAATTGACCCATCTGGGCAAGGAAGAAGCCGCTGCACAGGTCAAACTCGCCGTAGACGAATTTAACCGCGGCAACCAATGCCTCACGGCTGTGCTTGCTTCGCTGAAATAAAGGAGGCCGAATATGTGTCTTTCCGTCGTTTACCGCAATGAGGTCGCACCGGAGAATATCGCCATGCAGAATGTCAAGCGCATCGACTGCAAGGACGACATGATCCTTCTGACCGACCTCCTTGAACGTCAAATCGCGGTTCACGGAACGCTCCTGAGTGCAAACTTGGTTGAAGGCGTGGTCGTGATACAAGAAAAAGCGTGCTGCTGAGGCAGCACGCTTCTTTTATTCTTCCCCGAAGACGCCGGCGCGGTCGAGCATGACCAGAAGCCGCACGGCATCCTCCCCGAGGTCTAAAATCGTTTCCTCTCCGCTGCCGCCTTTGCCGCGTAAAACATCCTTTTCCAGCAGCTTGTCGATGGTCGGGCGGTAAAACGGATTTTGAATATCCTTCACTCTTTCGTATCGCATTTCAGGTGCCTCCATTCCAAAGTATTCTGCAATCATTGCCGCCTGCGCATCTGCCAAATAGCGCAGATTGTCATCATTGAGCAGCCATTGCGTGATCTTAGGGTGGGTGTGAAAGCTCTGCTCCAAAAGCAGCGCACTCGTGCCAAACGCGGCCGCATGGCGCAAAATGCCGTAGTAATCAGCGTTTCCGGCGCTGTTTTTGCGGCTTTGGATCTGCGGAAGCTGCTGCGTTCCCATGACCGAGGCGATCACCTCCGAAAGCGATTGCGCCAAATCGCGCTTGTCGCCGCTGATCGGATAAAACACGCACACATAATCCACATTTTCGTTGACTTCGTTGCCTACCGCATTGGTGTGCAAGCTCAAAAGCAGGTCACACCCCTTGCCGAACGCGGCTCTGTCGTACAAAGACGGGCTTTCCTCCACACGCTCTCGCGTACAGACGACCTCGAAACCGTATTCCTCTAAAGCGGTTTTCAAAAACCCCTGCAGGAGGAACATACGCGTTCCCTCCTGATACGCAGGGTCTGCCGGCGAGGGATTGTAGCCACGTCCATGGCCGGCGTCGATACAGATCTTCATGTGTGATTCCCTCCGCTCTTTTCCATTTGGGTACCGAAATAAAATCCGATGATGATCGTATAAACGGTCAAAAATTCGCTGGTTTTCACCTGACCGCACAGCGCGAGAACTGCAAAAACCGCAGTCGTGGTCAGCGTGACGAGAGATTTGATGCTCAACAGCTTGCTAAGACGCTCCTTCATTTGCTCACCCCCTCCAGATCGTTCAGACGGTGGTTAACGACTTTCAGTTTTTCCTCAAGCAGAGGAATACGCTCACCGAACGCGTTGTGTTGATCGACCTTTTTTTCCAGTTGGGCAAGGCGATAGTTTGTCAGCTTGGACGCCGTGAGAACGCCGCCCAGAGAGCCCAAAAGCGTGCCGGCAAGCGACAAGACCGCAACAAAAATTTCACTGTTCAAAAAAATCACCTCCCAACCGTAAGCTCTCAACTGCAAAATTTGCCTTAATTTGTGCAACGGCTTGCAAATTCGGGGAAAATATGATATAAATTTTGCAGAAAGGGAGGTGTTCGGGATGAAGTCTTCGACCAAGCAGACCATTCAGGCGTCATTTCGGACGCTGCTGCTGGCAAAATCGCTGGATAAGATCACGGTGCGCGATATTGTTGAGGATTGCGGTCTGACGCGCAACACATTTTATTATCACTATGAGGATATTTACGACTTATTTGACGACTATCTCGACACGCGCATCCACGAAACGTGGCAGCACCTGCCGCAGAATTGCTCGTGGGATCAGGCGATGCTGCTGCTTTTGGAGAGCATTTTTGAAACGCCGCGAATGGGACGGCATATTTTCTATTCCAAAAAGAAGGACACCATGCGTCAATATTTAAACCGCCTGCTGATGTCGATTTTGGAGAGCCATTCGGCAAACATTGCCAAATGCGAGGTTGCGGCAGAGGATCGCAGGCTGATCTGCGATGCCTGCTGCCATGCACTTTACGGCATGCTGGAGCAGTGGATCACGGGTCCCGATTCCGCCATGCTGCATTCGAATCTTCAGCGGCTTCTGCTGTGCTTTGACGGCGCGATCCGTCAGGCGCTGGCATACTGCGCCGCCAACCCCCGAAGCAAGGAGGATATTTTATGAGAAAACAACACGTCGGCCTCGTAATGAGCGCGAAAATTATTAATATTTTCTGCGGCTGCCTGATGAGTGTGGCAGGCATTTTGCTGTTTGTCCTGCCCGGTCTGCAGGGCGTTCTCGCACAGCGGATCTTTCTGGGTATTTTGCTCGGGCTGTGCGGCGGAGCGAAAATTTTCGGGTATTTTTCCAACGATCTATACCGTCTTGCCTTCCAGTATGATCTGGCGGTGGGCAGCTTCTGTATCGTGCTTTCGCTGGTTGCGATCTTCACGCCCGAGGGCAGATACGGCGTTCTGCCGCTTCTGATCACGCTCTATGTGCTGTTCGAGGCGCTTTTGAAGCTGCAAATGGCCTTCGATGCCCGCAGCTTCGGGATGAAAAGCTGGATCGCGATTTTGATTACGGCTGCGCTTTTGGCAGCGGCGGTCATTTTTGCAAGCGCATCGTTGTTGGCGGAGCTGTTTGATCCGCTGCTTGCCGTTGGACTTGCGCTGCTGCTCGACGGGCTGGAGAACACCTTTATTACGGCGCACACGGTGCGCATCCGCAGCAAGAAGAAGAATCTGACCGACCGTTTCGAGTTAGACTGATCCGCACCTATCAGAAGGCAACTGCTTCCGCTTTTTCTGTCAGATTGCATTTTAAGGGCGGATGACCCTGTCTTCCCTTCAAATTCCGATGTATCGGTAAGATGGGGAGTTCGTATTTGTCATTCTGCGCGAATACCCGCAAGGGGCACGCCGCAGCCGTAGCGTTCGTTCCTCGCTGACGGCTGCGCTCTGACCTGCCCTACAATTTGAAATACAAGCTGCTCTGCAAATCGGAAGTTACTGCGATACCGAAAAACCAACGGTGGCTTTTCCCACCAACCAAGGAAGGCGTTTTTTATGCGATTTTTGAAACTACCGCTGATCGTTCTGCTGTGCCTCGCGCTGATGCTGCCTGCCTTCGCGCAGGATGCGGACGACACAAGGCTCTATTTTGTCTGCCGAACCATGCCGACCGGCTCGGTCTTGCAAACTCTGCAGCTCGCGCAGGCCGAATTTGCCGCCGAAGGCTTCGACTATCCGCTTGCTTGCGGAGAGCAGGAATACAGCCGCGCCTCGGACATCGTTCTGATCGAAAACAGCGCATTGCCTGCCGAGGGCTTTTCCATTTCCGCAGACGGCACGCTGTATTACGCCGACGAAGACGGTCTGCTTTACGGCCTGCGCACGATTTTGAAAATGCTTTTAAGCGACGGCATCACGCCCCTGACCGATGCGCCCGATACCGCGCAGCGGGTTTTGATGCTCGACTGCGCGCGCAAATATTTCTCCAAGGAATTTATCTGCAATCTGATCGCGCAGATGTCGTGGATCGGCTTCAACGCCCTTGAGCTGCACCTGACCGAGGAGCAGGGCATCCGCGCGGACATCTGGGACGAGGCGTATTTCCAAAGCGAAAACGACTATTCGTGGATCTGCGGCAGCGAACGCGCCTACTGGGTCTACGACTGCCCCGATCCCGATGCAGGCAAGTATCTGACCGCTGCGGAGCTGATCGATATTTTGCAAACGGCGGAAAAATACCACATCGAGATCATCCCCTCGTTCAACACCCCGGGGCACAGCGAGTATCTGTGCAACGTGGTGGAAAATCGCGGTCAATTCAGCTTCGTTTTCGACGGGCAGAGCTATCAGACCGCCGACATTGCTTCCGACCAATACAGCCTCATTGATTTCACCGACCCGACCGCAAAGGCATTTGTGCACAGCGTTTTGCTGGACTATGCCAAGTTTTTTGCCGCATACGGCTGCACGAATTTCAACATCTGCGCCGACGAAGTCAGCCTTGGCGCGATCTCCTACGATGCCTTCACGTCATATGTCAACGAAACCGCCGCGCGGCTGCAGTCTTTGGGCTATCGCGTGCGCGCGTTCAACGATTTTTTGTGCTACGACGGCGCAGGCGTTGCGCTGAATGAGGACATTGAGATCGTCTATTGGCACACGCCGTACCCGTCAGCCGCAGCCGATGCGCAGACCTTCCTCGATCAGGGGCGCACCGTCTATAATGCGATCCAGAACTACAGCTACTACGCGCTTCGCGTGTTCAACACACCCGGCTACGAGGATCGTCCGAGCTGGGGACTCGATGCCAGAGACGAAAACAACACTTGGTGGGCCTTCAACCGCGCCACCGCCGAGCGCATTTACGACGAGTGGAATCCGACTGCACTTTATGAATATACCGACAGCAAAAAAACCGTTGCGGCAAATGCGCAGCTCGGCGGCTCGTATTTTCTCATCTGGTGCGACTACGCAGGCTTGGCGGACGAGGCGGAAATTTGGAGCGGCAAATATCCGCTGTTAGATCGTCTGTGGGCACACGGCGCGAAAAGCTGGACGTGGCAGATCGATCTGAGCTATGCGGAATTTAGCGAAAAAATTCAGAATTTCTATGAGTTTTCCGGCTTCACCGGCTGCTCCGAACCGATTTCGCTGCCTTCGGTTTCCGGACCATCTTATGCAGGCAGCCTGCTTACGGTGTCTGCCGTCGAGCGCTTCCGACATTCCGAGGTTGTAACCTCTGAGGCAGCATTCCGGTCACTTTTGGCAGCGGACGGCTTCCCCTGCGGTGCATTCGGCAGAAAAATGTCTTGACAATCGGGATAAATTGCCGTATATTTTTAAACAGAATAACGATGTTTCCGAGCTGTGGGGTCTAAAGGTACGCCCATGAGTCCGCAGCCTGCGCGAAAGCGCAAAGGGTTTTGCCGGAAACGGCAGAGCCTTCCGTGTTTGAGAAGGAGACGGTTGCCGGCGCAGGGGTAGCTCTGCGTCTGCTTGGCGATTTGAAAAACCGACCTTCACAAACGAAGGTCGGTTTTTTTGATTGCATTGAAGCCGCACAACGCCTTTCCCCGAGTCGCTTCTTTCGTACCTTTCTTGTCGACACAAGAAAGATACCCGTCGGAGGCTGCACAAGCTATCGAGAGGAACAGAGGACGTTAAAAACGAAATTTCTTCCAAATCGGAAATTTCATCATTCCATACAGCACTCACAAAGGAGTTGATCCGTCCGTGAAAAGGAAACCCTACAGATCCATTCTCTGCGCCTTGACCCTTGCGCTCATCGCCGCAGTTGTGATCTCCGCCATGCTCGGCCGCTATCCCATCAGCATCAAGGAGATTTTCGGCATCCTGTTTTCCAAAATCTTTAACATAGAGGCGTTTTGGTCGCCGGTTGCCGAATCGCTGCTGCTCAATTCCCGTCTGCCGCGCATTTTGCTTGCGTGCATGGTCGGCTGCTGCCTGTCCGCGGCAGGCGCAAGCTATCAGGGCGTTTTCCAAAATCCGATGGCCGCACCCGACATCCTCGGCGCTTCGAGCGGCGCAGCCTTCGGCGCTGCTTTGGCAATCTTGCTCGGCTTGGGACGCAGTATGATCATCGTTTTCGCCTTCGTGTGCAGCATCGCAACCGTTGCTCTCGTCCTGTATATCGGAAACCGCGCCAAGGGCAAGCGCGTTGTCGGGCTGATTCTGGCAGGCATTATGATCGGCTCTCTGGTATCTTCGGGAACGTCGTTTATCAAAATGGTTGCCGATCCGAACGATCAGCTCCCTGCCATCACCTACTGGCTCATGGGCAGCCTCAACGGCACCACGCCGAAGGATGTTTTGCTTGCCCTCGTTCCAATGGCGATCGGTCTGACCGTGCTGCTTTTGCTTCGCTGGCGCATCAACATTCTCACCCTCGGAGACGAGGAGGCGCAGACCATAGGTGTCAACGCAAAGCATCTGCGCGTGGTCGTGATCGGCTGCGCGACCCTCATCACCGCCGCAAGCGTCGCTGTCAGCGGTGTTATCGGCTGGATCGGTCTTGTCGTTCCGCATTTGGTCAGAAGAATGGTCGGCAACAATTATAAACACCTTTTGCCTGCCTCGATGCTTTTCGGCGCGTTGTTTCTGCTTCTGGTGGATGATATTTCGCGAAATCTGTTCGCAACGGAGATCCCTCTGGGCATCCTGACGAGCTTCATCGGCGCACCCTTCTTCCTGTACTTGATCTCAAAGGACGGTGAGCGGCTATGAGCATCCAAACCGATCGCCTCAGCTTCTCCTACGGAGCGCGCGAGGTGCTGAAAAATGTCACTTTTTCTGCCGAATACGGCGAATTTCTCTCCGTTTTAGGGCCGAACGGTGTCGGAAAAAGCACGCTTTTCCGCTGCATGTTGGGGCTTCTCACCCCTAAAAAGGGCGAAACCTTCATCGATCGTCAGCCCATCAGCGCGATGAGCGCCGCCGCACTTGCCCGTCACATCGCCTACATTCCGCAGTCGCATCATCCGGTGTTTAATTACAATGTGTTTGACATGGTTTTGATGGGTACGACCGCCCGGACGGGCACGTTTTCCTCTCCGAAGAGGCAGCAACAGCAAGCGGTCGAAGCCGCCTTGGAAAAGCTGGGCATCTCGCACCTTGCAGATCGGGGCTACGGCAACCTGAGCGGCGGTGAGCGTCAGCTCGTGCTGATCGCACGCGCCATTGCGCAGAGCGCGAAAATTTTGCTGATGGACGAGCCTTCCGCCAGTCTGGATTTCGGCAACCGTATCCGCGTAATGCAGACGGTGCGCGCTCTGACCGCTGAGGGCTACTGCGTGATCCAGTCCACCCACGATCCGGAGCAGGCATACTTGTATTCCGACAAAATTTTGGCTCTGCATGACGGAAAAATATTGGCGCACGGTGCGCCGCAGGAAATTTTTGATGCCGACCTGATCTCCACGCTCTACGGCGTTGAGGTCGAGGTTTGCAAAATACAAAACGACGCACTGCGTGTGTGCGTCCCGAAAGGAGTTTCTTTATGAAAAAACTGTTCGCGATGATTCTGGCACTTGCCATGCTATTGAGCCTGTTTGCCTGCAGCGAGGACAAAGCACCGCAAGAAAGCGCCGAAACCTACACCTTTACGGATGATGCCGGCCGCGCAGTCGAGGTTCCCACCGAGGTCAGCCGCATCGTTCCGTCCTCGTCCATGGCGCAGATCGTTCTGCTCGCGCTTGCGCCGGAGATGTTTGTGGGAATCGCCTCGGATTTTGACGAAAGCGCAAGAGGCATCGTTCCCGACGAGATGTTCGAGCTCCCTTATTTCGGCAGTCTTTACGCAAGCTCGGATCTGAACGTTGAGGAGCTTGCGCTGACCGAGCCGCAGCTTCTCATTGACATCGGTGAGCCGAAGGACTCCATCAAGGAGGATCTTGATGCGCTGCAGGAGCAGACGCGCATTGCATCGGTCTATATTTCCGCCTCTTTGGAAACCATGCCCGAAACCTACCGTAAGCTCGGCGCGCTCTTGGGCAAGGAGGAGAAGGCAGAGCAGCTAGCGCAGTTCTGCGAACGGGTGTACGACCGTACCGTTTCTGTCATGGACGAGGTCGGTGAAAATAAGCTCGACTGCCTCTACGTTCTCGGTGAAGAGGGTTTGAACGTCATTGCCGCCACTTCCTACCACGCAGAGCTTCTTGACCTGCTGACCAACAATCTCGCCGTTGTGGACAATCCCATGGGCAAGGGCACCGGCAACGAGGTCACAATGGAGCAGATCGCCGTGTGGGATCCTGAATTTGTGATTTTCGGGCCTGACAGCATTTTCAGCACCGTCAAAGACATCCCCTCTTGGAATCAGATCACTGCGATCGTCAACGACAACTACGTTGAGGTTCCGAATGCGCCGCACAACTGGATGAGCATGCCGCCGTCTGTGCAGCGTTATTTGGGGCTGATCTGGCTGACCGCCGAGCTGTATCCCGAGTATTGCGACTACGATGTAAAGGCGGAGATCATGGAGTATTACGAACTGTTCTACGGCTGCACGCTGACCGATGCACAGTACGAGACCATCACCGCCAACGCCTTCAGAAAATAAGATGCAAATTTTAATTGTAGGAGCCAGAGGTGTGGGAAAAAGCACGCTGATTCGGCGCGTGCTCGCGTCGCTTGACCGCCCTGTATTCGGCTTTGAAACGAAAAAAGAAGACGCGCTTGCCGATGAAGTTTTGGGAAGTCCCATTTACATTTACGAGGCAGGAAAACCACATACGCGCAGCGAGGAAAATCTGGTCGGCCACTGCAAGGATCAGCATCCGACCACCAGAAAGGAAGCCTTTGACCGTTATGCACAGCGTTTGCGCGCACCGGCGGAAAACGGCATCATTGTGCTTGACGAGCTGGGATTTATGGAAACGGCATCGGAGGATTTTTGCGAGGCGGTTTTGCACCTGTTGGACGGGCAAACGCCCGTCATTGCCGCCGTAAAGGACAAGGAGCTTCCGTTTTTAAACAAGGTTCGCTCGCACGAAAATGCAAAATGCTTTCATATCACGCGTGAAAATCGCGATACGCTGCTTGCGCAGGTGCAGGAATTTATCGAACAGGACGCCGCTTGGCAAAAATAAAACGGAGGAAACAAATCGAAATACGCAGGGTCACGACACTGCCGCATGTTTTTAACATCCCCAAGTTATGTATGAAACGGTTGCTTTCTTGCGGAAAGTTTGATACAATAATGTGTACTGAACAACGCACAAGCCCTTGCAAGCCAAGGCTTCCAAGG
>CAYVLD010000064.1:0-9569 GCA_964452205.1 uncultured Oscillospiraceae bacterium | reverse complement strand
GCTTTCTTATGAACTGATCGGGGAGAGCGGGCCGGATCATTGCAAGGAATTTACCGTCTGCGTGAAGCTGAACGGAAAAAAACTGGGAACCGGCATCGGCAGCAGTAAAAAGCGCGCCGAGCAGGCGGCTGCCCGTGCAGCTCTGCTTGAATTGAAATAATGAAGAGTAAATGATGCCTGTCGCGCTGCGGCAGGCATTTTTCGTTAAAAAAACTTCTATATCTCTTGGAATCGGCTTGCAATTTAGGACGAAATTTGGTAAAATACAAAATTAGAATTACAATAGGAGTATTGTTTAGATGTATCTGAAGCAGTTAGAAATTCAGGGATTTAAATCCTTCCCTGATAAGACCGTTATCACCTTCGGCAATGACATTACTGCCATCGTCGGTCCGAACGGAAGCGGCAAGTCGAACATCTCTGATGCCATCCGCTGGGTCATGGGCGAACAAAGCACCCGTGTTCTGCGCGGCCAGAAGATGGAGGACGTTATTTTCGGCGGTACGCAAAAGCGCCAGCAGGTTGGCTTTGCTGAGGCAACATTGACGCTGGATAATTCCGACCGCGCGATGCGTTATGATGCCGACCGGCTGATGATCACGCGCCGGTATTATCGCTCGGGAGAGAGTGAATACTACATAAATAAGCAGTCGGTTCGTCTGCGTGACATCCATGAGCTTTTTATGGATACCGGTTTGGGACGCGAGGGCTATTCCAATATCAGCCAAGGCAGAATTGATGAGATTTTGTCGGTCAAATCGACGGATCGCCGTGAGATTTTTGAAGAGGCGGCTGGCATTTCCAAATATCGCCACCGCAAGGAGGAAACCGAGCGCAGACTTTCGCACACGGAGGATAATCTCCTTCGCATCGGGGACAAGATCTCCGAGCTTGAGCTGCAGGTTGAACCGCTCAGAGAACAGTCGGAAAAGGCGAAGACCTTTATTGCATGTCGCGATGAGCTCAAGGGCATGGAGGTCGCTTTGTGGCTCAATACGCTCGAAAAGCTCAGCGCAACTGCGAGAAAGGCGGAGGAGGATTACCATTCTGCGACTTTCATTCTCCGGCAGGAGCATGAGGCGCTTGATAACCTCTATGTGACGAGCGAAACGCTGACCTTTGACCTGCACCAGCGCGATTTGCAGATCGATGCAATGCGCGAGCAGATCAATTTGGCCGAGACAAAGGTGCAGGAGATTCGCGGCGCAATTGCTGTTTTGCAGACAAATCGGGATAACTGCCTTGCAAATATCGACAGAGTTAAGCAGGAGCTTGCCGAACAGGACACGAGAAGCGGTGGAATCGGTGAACAGATCAAAACGCTCCAAGAGCGCATGACACAGCTTGATGAACAAATCGAAGCACTGAATAAAGAGCTGAAAGCGGCAGAGGAAGAGGGCAGACACCTTGCCGACACCGCAGAAGGCATGACAAAGAAGTATCTCTCGCTCAGAAATGAGCAGGAGCGCTTGCGCACCGAAGAATCGGCAAAGAACGCAGACCTTTCGGCAACGGAGGAAGCGATTGCCCGCAATGCTGCACGCAAGGCAGAGGTTTTGTCTGACTGCAATGCTGCGCAGCAGCGTCGGGAACAGGCAAGCGGTCAGTTGAAAACGGTGCGCAGAGCGTTAGCCGATGCGCGTGATGAGATCACGGCGGCACAGAATACGGTAGATGGCTACCGTCTGCGCAGTAAAACACGCACAGATAAGCGTGACGTACTGCAAAAGCAACTGACGGAGATGAGCGTTGCCTTCGATACCGTTTCCTCCAAGCTGAGAATGTTTGAGGAAATGGAGCGCGAATACGAAGGCTTCTCCAAGGCTGTCCGCGTGGTCATGCAGGAGAGTAAGCGCGGTGCGCTGCAGGGCGTACATGGGCCTGTTTCCTCTCTGATCCGTACAAAGGATGCTTATGCGGTTGCAATCGAGATCGCTTTGGGCAGCGCCATGCAGCAGATCGTTGTAGCAAACGAGCAAAATGCGAAGGCTGACATTCAGTATTTAAAGCGTACGGATTCGGGCAGAGCGACGTTTTTGCCTATGAACGTCATTCGCGGCAAGAGCCTGAATGAAAAGGGTGTAGAAAAATGCCGCGGCTTTGTGGGCGTTGCTTCTGAGCTCGTTGAGTGTAAGAACGAATATCGGCCGATCCTCGAGAGCTTGCTGGGCAAGACCGTGATCGCTGATGATATGGATTCGGCAATTGCGATTGCCAATCAATTTTCGCACCGATTCCGCATCGTTACGCTGGACGGACAGGTTGTGAATGCAGGCGGTTCGATGACGGGCGGCTCGGTGTCCGGAAATTCGGGTATTTTGTCGCGCGCAAATGAGATTGAACGTCTGAAATTGCAAAGAGCGTCCACACAGGAAAAGATTTCCGCGATAAAAACGGAACTTGCAGAAGCCCAGAGATTGGTGCAGCAGGTTGAATTTGAGCTCTCAGCCGAGGAGGTCAGACTGCGTCAGGCGCAGGATGAGGCTTTGCGTTTAGAGGGCGAGGAGAAGCAGTATACGATTTTGACCGATGCGATCGGTGAAGCTATTGCTTCGAGTGAGCGTGAGCTAAATTCTCTTGCAGAGCGAAATTCTGCGGATGAAAAGCATGCGCAGAGCCTTAGGGAACAAATTGAGGTGCTGCAGCGTCAAATCAATGAAACAGAGCGTGACCTTTCGACGGTTTCCGACGGTCAGAGCGTTGCTGCCGAGCGGAGCAACCGTTTGAGCGAGCGTATGACGAAGATCCGCATGGATTTGGCAGCTTGTGAGGCGGAGAAGGCTACGGCAAACGATTCTGTCAGCCGTCTGCATGGCTTAGAGCTTGCGATGCAGGGTGATCGTACCCAGCGCTTGGCTTTGATTACAAGTTATGAGGCGGAGGAACGGACGATTGCCGAGCAAATTGCACAGCAGGAGACGCGTTTGGCAGAAAACGACGCGCAGACGCAGGCGGAACGCGACGGTTTGAAGACTGCGCTGGAAGCTCGCTTCGGCGTTGAGGCGCGCAAGACCGCAGCAGAGAAGGAAGCACAGCAGAAAAGCCGTGACATCCTGAATCTGGAGCGTGAAAGCGCGCGTCTCGAGGCGAAGAAGAACACCGCTGAGATGGAAGAAAAGCAGATCATCGACAAGCTGTGGGACAGCTATGAGCTGACAAGAACCACCGCGCCCGAGGCTGCAGCGCAGATCGAGAGCGTTTCTGCGGCACAGAAGCGCGTTGCCGAGCTGAAGCGCAAGATTTCCTCCCTCGGCTCTGTCAATCTCGGTGCGATCTCAGAGTTTGAGCGTGTCAATGAGCGCTATGAGTATTTGGCAAGTCAGCGCGATGATGTTCTGACCTCGAAGCGTGAGCTTGAGGGCATCATTTCGGATATTACCAAGCAAATGACGGAGATCTTTACAGAGGAGTTTGCGAAGATCAATACCTATTTTTCTCAGACCTTCGTTGAAATGTTCGGCGGCGGCAAGGCATCGCTTGAGTTAGAGGATGCGAATGAACCGTTGACGTGCGGCATTGAGATCCGTGTGCAACCGCCCGGTAAGCAGCTCAAGAGCATTACGCTTCTGTCCGGCGGCGAGAAAGCGTTTGTGGCCATTGCGCTGTATTTTGCCATTTTGAAGGTACGACCCACGCCGTTCTGTATGCTCGACGAGATCGATGCGGCTTTGGACGACCGAAATGTCGAACGCTATGCCAAATATTTGCGCACATTGTGCAAAAAGACACAGTTTATCGTTATCACGCACCGCCGCGGTACGATGGAGGCTTCCGACGTGCTTTACGGCGTAACCATGCAAGAACAGGGTATTTCCAAGATCCTGCATCTGGACTTGAATCAGATGGAGCAGGCTTTGGGAATTGTGGAATAGAGTGAAGTAAAAAGCGGTGAAGGTTTTCATTAGACGATGACTTATGCTTCACAAAATAAAGGAGAACACGAATGGGTTTTTTTGAAAAAATTAAGAATGGCCTGAAAAAGACCAGAAATGCGATTGCATCGACCCTTGGCGGTGTATTTGCGGCGTTTAGAGGCGCAGACGAGGAGTTTTACGAGGAACTCGAAGAGAGCATGATTCTTGCCGATATCGGCGTGGAGACCTCCTGTAAAGCGGTTGAAATGCTGCGTCAGCGCGTGAAAGAGCGTAAGCTCAAGGAAGCGGAAGAAATTCATGCTTGCTTAAAGGAAATCTTGGTCGAGATGCTCAATGTCGGTGACAGCAGGCTGAAGATGGGAACGAAGCCGTCGATCGTTTTGGTTATCGGCGTCAACGGTGTCGGCAAGACAACCACCATCGGCAAGCTTGCGCACAACTTTGCCGAGCAGGGCAAGAGAGTGCTGCTTTGCGCAGCGGATACTTTCCGCGCTGCTGCGGCAGATCAATTGGAAATTTGGGCAGGCAGAGCAGGTGTGCAGATCGTGCGTCAGCATGAGGGCGCAGATCCGGCGGCAGTCGTTTTTGATGCGATTCAGGCTGCAAAGGCTCGCGGAACGGATCTGATCCTCTGTGATACGGCAGGAAGACTGCATAATAAGGCAAATCTGATGAACGAATTGGGCAAAATTTCCCGCATCATCGACCGTGAGCTGCCCGATGCGGATAAGGAAGTGTTGCTGGTGCTTGACGGCACGACCGGTCAAAACGGTCTGATGCAGGCAAAGGAATTTAAGCAGATCGCAGGTGTTACGGGGATTGCACTGACGAAGCTCGACGGCACAGCCAAGGGCGGCATTGTCATTGCGGTGGCTGACGCTTTACAGATTCCCGTAAAATACATCGGTGTCGGTGAGCAGATGGATGATCTGATGCCGTTTGAGGCCAAGGCCTTTGTCGATGCACTGATTTAAAGGAGGGTACTATGAGAGTTGACGGTAGAGCGCTCGATGAGATGCGAAAGGTAAAAGCGACTCTGGGCTTTTCCAAATTTGCAGAAGGGAGCTGCCTGATTGAGGTTGGCGACACGATGGTGCTGTGCAACGCCTCCGTGGAGGAGCGTGTACCGCCGCATGTGCACAGCGGCGGCTGGATCACAGCGGAATACTCCATGCTCCCCAGAGCCAACAGAGAACGCAGTAAGCGCGATGTCGCGAAATTAAAGCTCTCGCCCAGAAGTGCGGAGATCCAGCGTTTGATCGGCAGAAGTCTGCGTTCTGCGGTTGACTTGGAGCTGCTCGGCGAGCGCACCATCACAGTCGACTGCGATGTTTTGCAGGGTGACGGCGGCACAAGAACAGCCTCTGTAACGGGTGGATTTATCGCCATGACCTTGGCTTGCCGCAAGCTGATAGAGCAAGGCTTGATCACAAAAATGCCTGTGAGAACCTATGTTTCCGGCATTTCGGCAGGCATTGTCCGTAATGAAGCAATGCTGGATCTGTGCTATGAGGAGGATTCGCGCGCGTTGGTTGACCTCAACTGCATCATGACCGCTGAGGGCGATCTGATAGAGGTACAGGCAACGGGTGAGGGAAGACCGTTTACCATGGAAGAAGAACGCAAGCTGCTTGCTCTTTGCAGAAAGGGTAATGCTGTTTTGACACAGATGCAGCGCAGATGCCTGGGAGGTTTGGAATGAAATTAGTGCTTGCGAGCAATAATGCGCACAAGCTCGAGGAGCTGCGTGCAATTTTGGGTACGCTCGGAATGGATGTTGTGCCGCAAAAGGAGATGAATATTAACATCGAGCCGGATGAGAACGGCACGACGTTTGAAGAAAACTCTTACATTAAAGCAAAAACGATCATGGATGCCTGCGGCCTTCCTACGATTGCCGATGACTCCGGCCTGATGGTTGAGGCGCTCGGCGGTGAGCCGGGAGTTTATTCTGCGCGCTACGGCGGCGAAAAGTGCGTGACCGATCGCGAACGTTTGAATTATCTTCTTTCTAAATTGGAAGGACAGGAGAACAGAGCAGCGAAATTTGTCAGCGTGATCACCATGCTTACGCCTGACGGCAAAAAAATTGTTGCAAGAGGCGAGTGCCCGGGTAAGATATTGACAGCACCGCAGGGTGAAAACGGCTTTGGTTATGATCCTGTGTTCTTTGTCGAGGAGGCACAGTGCACCTTTGCACAGCTTCCTGCGCAGGAAAAAAACCGTATTTCGCACAGAGCAAGGGCGTTAAAGGCATTTGCCGAGATCGTCAGAAAGGAGCAGGAAGATGCTGACAAGTAAACAAAGAGCGGAGCTTCGCAGCGAGGCAAATACACTTGAAACGACCTTAATGGTCGGAAAAGGCGGCGTAACGGAAAATGTTCTCGCTGAGGCAAGAACGCAGCTTGAAGCCAGAGAGCTTGTGAAGGGTCGTGTGCTGGAAACCGCGCTAATGACCGCGCGTGAGGTTTCAGACGAGATCTGCGAGGCCGTCGGAGCAGACGGCGTGCAGTGCGTCGGTTCAAAATTTGTGATTTATAAAAAGTCTGAGAAGAAGGCACAGGAGGCGGCAAAGGCTGCCCGTGCCGAGCAGAAAAAGAAGGCAAATCCCGTGCGCAGGGGTGCGCAGGAACGCCGCAAAAAAGCGAGAGAAGAGCGTGAGAGGCGGAATGAGTATTTCCGTCAGAGCGCGATTCAGGCGGCGATCGAAAAACGTAAAGGCTAACGATTTATAGGAGAGAAAGATATGGCGAGGATCGGAATATTCGGCGGCAGCTTTAATCCGCCGCATTTGGGACATTTGCTGGCTGTGCGTGAGTTTCAGAAGAAGCTCGCGTTGGATCGTGTGCTGCTGATTCCTGCTTCGATCCCACCGCATAAGCAGCTTTCATCCAACTCTCCGGATGCTCAAACGCGTCTGCAGCTCACTTATCTTGCGGCACAGGAGCTTGAAAATACGGAGGTTCTGGACATTGAGCTTCAAAGACAGGGTGCCAGCTACACGGCCGACACGGTCGAGGAGTTGAAGAGAAGATACCCGAACGATGAGCTGTATCTGCTCATGGGGACGGATATGTTCTATTCGTTTGAGAAATGGTATCAGCCCGAGCGCATTACGCGGCTATGCACCTTGGCTGTTGCGCACCGCAATGCCGAGCGGAACAATTTGCTCAGCGAATGTGCGAAGCGTTTGAAGGAGAAACTCTCTGCCGAGGTCGTTATGGTAGAAAACGAATATTTACCGCATTCGTCGACCTCGGTGCGCGCAATGCTCGCCTTCGACTGCGGAGAGACGTACCTGCCTGCGCCTGTGATGGAGTATATCCGCAAAAACCGCTTGTATTATGTCGGTGAAGACTTGAAGAATCTGCCCTTTGAACGCTTGTCGGAGGTCAGCTTGTCGCTTCATATGGCAAAGAGAGTGCGTCATGTGATCGGCTGCTCCGAAACTGCGTTGGAGCTTGCAAAATATTACGGCGTGAATGAAACCGACGCGAAGCGTGCCGGAATCCTGCATGATATTACAAAAGCGCTTAATGCAGAAGAACAGTTGCATTTGTGCGAAAAATATGCTATTATACTAAATCAGTTTGAGAGAAATAATCCCAAACTTCTGCATGCCAAGACCGGCGCAACGATTGCCCGAGCGGTTTTCGGTGAATCGGATGCGGTTTACCGCGCAATCTATTGGCATACAACCGCGAAAGCGGATATGACAACGCCGGAGAAAATCATCTATTTGGCCGATTATATGGAGCCGAACCGTGATTTTGCAGGTGTTGAAGAATTGCGCCGTTTGGCGTATACGAATTTGGATGATGCGCTGCTTCTTGGACTGCGGATGTCAGTAGAGCAGCTTACCATACGCGGTATGCAGATCGATCCGAACTCGCTTGCCGCGCTGAATTCATTGGAGGCGAAGCTATGAGCTTATATGAGAAGAAAAAAGAAAGCACGCCCGAGGAAACGGAAATTGCAGAAAACAAGCTCTCTGCCAAAACAAGGGCAAGCATTTGGCTGATCCTTGCGGCGACCGTTTTTGTCTGTGCCGTCGTTACCTGCCTTGTGCTGATCGGCAAAAGTGCAGGCTCCGGCAGCAGTGCGAATACCGTCGAAACGCACGTGGAGGACATTAAGTATGTCGCTGCAACGACGGAAAAACCGGATCCCAACGCTTCCGCAACAGGCGAGCCTGATGAGCCGGAGTTGATTGCGCCGGTCAGCGTGAATGATTCGACCATGCTGAATATCCTGATTGCCGGTGTCGATCATGAAACCGAGCAGACCGATATGCTCATGATCATCAGCATCGACACGGAGAAGAAGACCCCCTCCATGCTGAGCATTCCCAGAGATACCTATATCGCAGGCGATTACGATATGCCCAAAATCAACCGAGTATATGACGTAAACGGCGAACGCGGTGTCGATGCGCTGCAGGAAGCAGTTGAGAATATGGTAGGCTTCCGATTGGATAAGTATCTCGTTTTCGATGAAGTCGTATTGTCGGAAATTCTGGAATTGACGGGCGAGATCGAATTTGAAGTCCCGGAGGAGCCGAATTACCACACGCTGATCCCCGGAGAACAGATGCTCAGCGGCATTGATGCCTTTGGCCTGTTCCGCTATAATGAGGATTATACCGATGTGGAGACTGAGCCGTATAAGGTGCAGCGTGATTTCATGGCGAAAATTTTGGATAGCCTGCTTGCGCAGCAAGATGAGCTTTTGGAAAATTCTGAGGCGATTTGCAGTGCGGCGAACACGGATTTAGCGCCCGAGGAGCTTGCATATTTAGGTAAGCTTTTGGAAAATGCGCGCTTTGCGGCAGCCTTCAGCAGAGCCCTTCCCGGCGAAGAGATTACGATCAGCGGCGAAGATTTTTACCAGGTTGATCCGGTGGCAGCCTGTGAGATTCTGAATGGACACTTCAATCCTCTTGAAGACGAGCTGACAGAATATGATGTGCAATTCCGCCAGAAGCAGGGCGACAGCGGCGTAGGCGAAATGCCGAACTATGGCTTCGGCGGCAGCAGCGGAACGACTTCGCAGTCGACGGAGAACACAGATGCGACCGAAGCACCCACAGAAGAACCCAGCGAAACCGAAACGCCGGAACCGATTGAGCCGATCGAACCGATCGAGCCGGGCGGCGATGAATAAGGAGAGATGAAAATGTATACACCGAAAGAAATTGCAATCGAGGCAGCAAAAGCGCTGGATATGCACAAGGGCTTAGGTATCAAGCTCCTTGAGGTTACGGACGTGACCAGTATTGCCGACTACTTCCTCATCTGCACCGGCACCTCCAATACCCATGTCAAGACGCTGTGCGACAGTGTTGAGGCGAGGGTGATGGACGAGCTGGGCGAGAAGCTGCTGCACCGTGAAGGACACCGCGGCGGCACTTGGGTCCTTTTGGACTTCGGCTGCCTGATCGTGCATGTTTTCACGAATGAAACGCGGGAATTTTATGATCTTGAGCGTAAGTGGAGCGACGCGACTCCTGTCGAATTGACGTTTGAGGAAGAGGCATAATGATGAAGTACGATTTTACTGCAATTGAGAAAAAGTGGCAAAAAATTTGGGATGAAAAGCAGCTTTATAAGTCTGAAAACGGCTCCGATAAGGAGAAGTTTTATGCGCTGATCGAGTTCCCGTATCCCTCGGGCGTCGGTCTGCATGTCGGACATG
>CAYVLD010000063.1:0-9582 GCA_964452205.1 uncultured Oscillospiraceae bacterium | reverse complement strand
CCTTGGAAGCCTTGGCTTGCAAGGGCTTGTGCGTTGTTCAGTACACATTATTTAAAAGTCAAATCACTGCGTGGCGGTCTCGCCGTCGTTGAGTGTGCCGTTTGCGGTCCGGCCGTGGTTATCGTCGGCACGTTTTTGCGCAAACATACTCTCTGTCTGCGTGGGAATTTCGCGGTCTTCCATGCAGGCGAGGAATTGCTCGCGCGACATATTCTCATGCTCGAGCAGGAAGTCCGCGATCTGACGCAGCTTGTCGTAATTGTCCTTCAAGATCTGCTCACAGCGGCTGTATGCCTCGTCAATGATCTTCTTCATCTCGTCATCGATCTCGCCGGCGATACGCTCGGAGTAGCTTCTGGTACGCTCGTAATCTCGACCGACGAAGATCTCGCCGTCATCGTCATAAGCGACCGAGCCGATGCGCTCGCTCATGCCGTATTTGGCGATCATGTCGCGGGCGATGGAGCTGGCACGCTTGAGGTCGTTGGAGGCGCCGGTGGAAATGTCCCCGAACTCCAGATGCTCGGCAACGCGTCCGCCCAGCAGGGAGACAATGCGTTCACGCATCTGATTGCGCGTTAAATGATACGAGTCCTCCTCGGGCACGCTGATGGTAACGCCCAGCGTCAAGCCGCGCGGTACGATGCTGATGCGCTGCACAGGATCGTGCGTGGGCAGGAAGTGCATGGCAACGGCGTGACCTGCCTCGTGGAAGGCGGTGATGCGCAGATCGCGCTCACGCTGCGTGCGGCTGCGCTTTTCGGGGCCTGCAATGACCTTGAGCACGGCATCTTCAAGCGCTTGCATGGTGATGACCGGACAGTTATTGCGCGCTGAAAGCAGGGCGGCCTCGTTGAGAAGGTTCTCCAGATCCGCGCCGGTAAAGCCGGTAGTGGAGTTGGCAATGAGCTTCAGATCCACATCGTCGGCAAGCATTTTGTTTCGTGCATGCACGCGCAGGATCGCCTCACGACCCTTGCTGTCGGGACGGTTGACAAAGATTTGACGGTCAAAACGACCGGGACGAAGCAGCGCCGGATCGAGAATATCATGGCGGTTGGTGGCAGCGATGACGATCACGCCTTCGTTGCTGCCGAAGCCGTCCATCTCAACGAGAAGCTGGTTGAGTGTCTGCTCGCGTTCATCGTGACCGCCGCCCAGACCTGCGCCTCTGCGACGGCCGACGGCATCGATCTCATCGATGAAAATAATGGCAGGGGCGATTTTCTTCGCCTGATCGAAGAGGTCACGCACGCGGCTTGCACCGATGCCGACATACAGCTCGACAAAGTCGGAGCCGGAAATGGACAAAAACTGCACATCTGCCTCGCCTGCAACGGCCTTGGCGATCAGGGTCTTGCCGGTGCCCGGAGGGCCGACGAGCAGAACGCCCTTGGGAATTTTTGCGCCGATGCGGCTGTATTTTTCGGGATTGCGGAGAAAATCAACGATCTCCTCCAGCTCTGCCTTCTCCTCGTCTGCGCCGGCAACGTCGTCAAAGGTGACGCGCTTATTGCCTGCGCCGATGCGGACGTTTGCCTTGCTGAACTTGGCAGCACTTCCGCCGCCTGCGGCGCGTCCCATCAGCATGTACATGATGAAAATCAGCACGAGCATGACCAAGAAGTACGGCAAGATCTCCAAATACCACGGCGTGGACTGTATGGGCTCAAAATTGTAGCTTTGCAGGATGCCGTCGTATTTTTGCTGCTTGTAAATAGAGCCGAAATCGTTCTCGAACATCGCAAGATCGGCAAGCTCGTGCTGCACGATCAGGACATTGCCCTCGAGCGGACGATGAAGCTGCAGCGTCAAAACGCCATTCTCCCAGACGAAGGACTTGACATTCTCCTGCAAGAACAGCTCCTGCATATCGCCGTAGGAGATGAGCGGATACTCCTCTTCACCGAAGAAGCTGACGATCAGCAAGACAAGCGCCAGGAAAATCAGCGCATAGATCAGAAAACTGTGACGATTGGGTTGTTGTTTCAAGGGTTTGCTCCTTTTTTATATAATTTTGCCGTTTAACGGCAGAGATTCGACGGTAATGGTAAGGCTTTCGTCATTTTCCTGCGCGCAAAAGCTGCGGTCGACTCCCAAGCCCGCCACGGCAAAAACGGTATCGCCTGTGACGAAAACCGGAATTTTTTCGCGGTCAAAGACGGGAATTTTTCGCTCGATAAACCATTTTTTCAAACTTTTACGGCATGAAAGGGTGAGTGCATCGCCGGTTCGGCGCGGACGGACAAAAACCCCATGCTGTGCTATCATATCATATTTTACGCTGAAATGGAAAGGGGTATTTGAGAAAAATTGTAAATTTTTTGTGATCTTACAGGTGATTTTCATCCCAAGCTCGGGAAAAAGCGTTTCCCCGGGGACACAGAGCGGTGTTTCCTGCAGCGCAGGCACGTCAAAGCACAGGCGCAGCGCGCCGTAGCATTTTTGCGCGCGCAGATTATGCGGAAGGCAGATGCTTGCTGAGGCAGACGGATTTTTCAAAAGCGTTTGCAGATCGCAAATATGCTTCATCGACACGTCCTGAATCAGGAATCTGCGCACGATCAGGCGCAGAGCGCGCCTTTGCAGCGCATCGGGCGCGGAAAGCAGAATTTGGCAGCTAAATTGCCCGTCCTGCTCTGCCTGACACACGAGCTTATCTGCCTGACTGTCGAGCAGCGCATCGTCCTGCCGCAAAAGCTCGCTTTGGCGGTATATGGTGTGCAAAAGGTTGGGATTTTCGCGCTTTAGCAGCGGCATGATCGTGTGGCGCAGGCGGTTTCTGGCAAAATCCTCGCACATGTTGGAGGAATCGTTCACCCACGAAATGCCCTCAGCGCGCAGAAACTGCTCGATTTCCGTTCTTGTAACATGCAGCAGCGGACGCACGAGCCGCCCTCTGACGGGCGCGATACCGCAAAGCCCTGTCAGACCGCTGCCGCGCAGGAGATGCAGAAGAACGGTTTCGGCGTTGTCATCGGCATTGTGCGCCGTGGCGATCTTGTCGCACGGAATATTCTGCAAAAATTCATAGCGCAAAATACGCGCGGCTTCCTCGACGGTTTTGCCGTTTTCCTGCGCGAAGGCGCGGACATCGCCGCTTCCGACGTGCAGAAAAATGTCGTTGTTCTCGCAAAAATCGCGCACGAATGTCTCGTCGCGCTCGCTCTCTTCACCGCGCAGGCGATGGTTGAAATGCGCAGCCTCCACCGTGATGGGAAGCGTTTCGCGCAGGCAAATGAGCGAGTGCAAAAGCGCCATGGAATCCGCGCCGCCCGAAACGGCGCAAACGACACGATCACCTGCGCTCAGGCACTCGTGCAGCAAATCAAGGCTCATCGTGCCGCCACTCCTTATCGGCAAACGAGGTAAACTGCGGCAGCCATTGCAGCTCGACGGTGCCGGTTTCGCCGTGACGGTTCTTGGCGATGATGCACTCGGCTACATTCTGCTTCTCGGTCTCTTTGTTGTAATAATCCTCGCGGTAGATGAACATGACCTCGTCGGCATCCTGCTCGATGGCGCCCGACTCACGCAGATCGGAGATCATCGGGCGCTTGTCCTGACGGCTCTCGTTGGTACGCGAAAGCTGCGACAGGCACAAAACAGGAACATTGAGCTCCTTGGCCATGATCTTGAGCGAACGGGAGATGTCCGAAACGACCTGCTGACGGTTTTCGCCGCCGTAGTTGGATTTTGCACCCGTGCCGGTCATAAGCTGCAGATAGTCGATGACGACCAGCGCCAGATCGTCGATACGGCGGCACTTGGCGTTCATCTCGGCAACCGTGACGGAGGGGTTATCGTCTACCCGAAGATCGGTCTGCGACAAAGCAGCCGATGCCAGCGCGAGCTTGCTCCATTCGTCCACGCTGAGCTTGCCCGTGGTGAGCTTCTTGTTGTCAATGAAGCTCTCGGTGGCCAAAAGACGGGTGACAAGCTGCTGCTTGGACATTTCCAAGGAGAAGAACGCAACGGTGCGTTTGGGATATTTTTTTGCGACATTGAGCGCGATATTCAGCGCAAGCGAGGTCTTGCCCATGCCGGGACGGGCGGCGAGGATCATGAGGTCAGACTTGTTCAGACCGGAAATGAAACGGTCAAGATCCTTCAGACCCGTGGAAATGCCGGAAATATCGCTGTTCTGCTCGGCAAGCTCGCTCAGGCGGTCATACACCTGCAGCAAGATCGTGCCGATGCGCTCAAGAGAATCATTGGTATTGCCGCGGCGGATGGCGAAAATGCGCTTTTCCGCCGCTTCCAAAATATCCTGTGCCGTTCCGACACCCTCGTAAACCGTCTCTACGATGTCCGAGGCGGCGGTCGAAAGGCTGCGCAGAAGAGCCTTGTCATGTACGATTTTTGCGTACTGCTTGGCGTTGGCAGCCGTGGGCGTGATCTCCATGAGCTGCATGATGTATTTGGTCGAATTTTGCTCATCAAACACGCCGCGCTCGCGCATTTTGTCCAGCACCGTGACCGGATCGATGGTCTGCGAGTAGCTGAACATTTCGTAGATGGTTTCATAAATGTCGCGGTTGGTCTGCAGATAAAAATCGTCGGGGCGAACCAAGCCGATAATGTCGTTGACACAGCGGCTGTCAATGAGCATGGAGCCGAGAACAGCCTGTTCAGCCTCCACGGAATGCGGCGCCTGACGGGCGAGAATATCATCCATTTGAGGAAGCCTCCTTTATCAGAATGATGTCTTTTTATTGCCAAACAAAATTGCGGCAAGCCGCGGCAAAAAGCGGCATACAAGGTGATAGAACATCACGATAAGAATCATAGTAATGATAACGGTCAAGAAGAAATTCACCGTGCCTGCACCAACGGTTTTCGGCAAAGCAAAAAACAATAGCTTCGTCACGACCGCAGACACATTGACATGGAGCGCAAAGACAGCAAAGGACGAATTCGCTTTTTGAGCTTCGGGACGTAGGTTTCTTTGCTGTAGTCTCTGAAAAACTGCGCACCGGAGATGATAAAAAACAACGGCACGGCAAATTGCGTGATACAGTTCGAGGCAAAATGCCAAAATTTTTCCTCAAATTGGGAAATTTGTCCAATGTTGCGATAGTTAAAGAAGGTCGAAATATGCGTTAAAAACACCAATATGCTGAGAAGAAAGGACACAGCCTCTTTTTTGCGCCAAAAGCTGTACGGTACTTTGTTTTCTATCATGTCCTATGTCCCTGCTTGCATTGGAAATAAAAAGCTCGAAGCCCCCAAATTCCGATTTATCAGTTTGTTTCTTATGACGACTCGTAGGGTCACGGCGTGCCGTGACCGCTGATGGTACTATGTTTTTTTCGGTCACGGCACGCCGTGACCCTACGATTTATGAAATGAAATAGAGCGATAAATCGGGATTTAGAGGTTTGTTTGGATCAGAGTTCTTCGATTTTGAGCTTCATTTCGGCAACGATCTCGTAGCCGAGCTTGCATTTAACAGTATACTGACCGACGGTTTTGATCTGCTCGTCAAGAACGATCTTGCGCTTGTCGATCGTAATGCCTTCCTGCTTTTTCAGCGCGTCTGCGATCTCCTGCGTGGTCACGGAGCCGAAGAGCCTTCCTGCGCCGCCGCCCTTTGCCTTGACGATGACGGTGACTTCCTTGAGCCGCTGCGAAACGGCGAAAGCCTCCTCGCGCTCCTTCTGACGCTTTTCGGCGTTGGCCTTGTCGGTCATGCGCATGGTGTTGATGCTGTCGGCGGTTGCCTCCACGGCGATCTTACGGGGCAGCATATAGTTGCGCGCGTAGCCGTCAGACACTTCCAGCATCTGACCCTTCTTGCCTTTGCCCTTGACATCCTGCAGTAAAATAACCTTCATAACTGCCTCCTTGTATCATTCAAAAAATTTGTCGATTGATTTGATCAGCTCATCTAAAACCGTCGGAACATTCTTGCTGCGGATCTGCGCGCCGGCGGTCGAAGCGTTGCCGCCGCCGCCGAGCGGCTCTAAGATGACCTGCACATTTGCCTCGCCGATGGAGCGCGCCGAAACAATGGTCACATCTCCCTGCGGATAGAGCACGAACGAGGTCTCGATTCCCGAAATATTCAAAAGCTCGTCAGCCGCCTGCGCAGCGATGGTGCGCGTTGCGGTGTAATCCAGAGCGGCAATGGCGATGGTGCCGCGGTACAGACGTGCGTTTTGGATGATCTTATAGCGAGCGACGGTCGAGGGCAGGTCGTTTTTAAACAGCTTCTTGACCTCAATGGTATCCGCGCCGTTTTTACGCAGGAAGGCCGCCGCCTCAAAGCTGCGGCTGGAGGTGCGGACGCTGAAATTCTTGGTGTCCAGCACCAGTCCTGCCAAAAGCGCATTGGCCTCGTTGGGGTGTATGTCGCTCGGCTCCACGGCGTACTGCAAAAGCTCCGTCACCAGCTCCGAGGCCGAGGAAGCAAACGGCTCATGCAGATTCAAAACCGGCTGCTCGATATAGTCTGCAGCGCGGCGGTGGTGGTCGATGACCACAACGCGGCGCATGGATTCCAACAGCGCTTTGCTCTCCACCTGATCGGGGCGGTTGGTATCCACCACGACCAGAAGGCTCTTGGCATCGGCCAAAAGCAGCGCATCTTCTCCCGACATGAAGCAATCTGCGTATTCCTCCATCGGCTTGAGCAGCTCCAAAAGGGTCTGGGCAGCATTGATCTCGGGATCGATGACGATGCTGGCACGCTTGCCCTTTGCTCTGCACAGGCAGCAAACGCCTGCCGCTGCACCGACGGCATCGAGGTCGGCCATCTTGTGACCCATGATGAAAACGCTGCTCGATTGGGCAATGAGCTCCGACAGGGAAGAGGCCATCACGCGGCTTTTGACCTTCGTGCGGCGTTCGGACTGCTTGTTGCGGCCGCCGAAGAAGCTGAAATCGTAGCGATCCTTGATGACCGCCTGATCGCCGCCGCGAGAGAGTGCCATCTCGATCGAAAGCGCGGCAAAATCATAATCCTCGCGCATATCCACGCCGTCCTTGCCGATGCCGATGGATACCGTGGCAGGCACGCCGTTCGGATTCAAAACCGTTCGCATCGTTTCCAGAAGCGAGAATTTTTCCTCCGCCATGCCGGCAAGATCCTTGGCTTCAAACAGGACAAGATAGCGGTTTCTCTCCAGCTTGCGCAAAAGACCGCCGTATTTCTCCGTCCAATTGCCGATCATGGTATTGACCTGCGCATTTAAGCCCGAGATCTGTGCGTCGGTGAGGTTGTTGGTCAGCTCGTCGTAATTGTCGACCAAGACGATGCAGACCATCGGTCTGGAGCGGATATATTCATCACGCACCTGCAGAAGATCGGTCAGATCCTGCAGATAGATCATGCCCAGAGCGGTTTCGCTGCTGCCGTCGCGGTTGGAAACGACGGTGCCGCTGACGTGAAAACGGCGGTCCTGATACCGAAGCTCATCGGGGCAGGAGGTCTTACCGCTGCGCAGCCAATCGCAGGAGAAGCCGGGCAGAATTTGGGAAATTTGCTGAACATTCAGCGAATCGCGCGCGCCGGTGAGCTGGCGGAAGGCGTGGTTGTACCAGATGAGTTCCTCGTCATACAGTTGAATAAGCGCCACGGGGAAGGGGATTTCGCCGTCATCGGTGCGGCGCAGCATCTCGTTGGTGCCGTGCATATATTCCGTCAACATTCTGCGGCGGCGACGGTTGCACCACTGATAGTAGACAAACAGCATGACCGTCACGGCAAACTGTGCGCCTGCGAGGATGAATTGTCCCAAAACCGCAGCGACGGCGCTGAAAATGAGCATCACCGCGAAAAACAGGAGCATACTTGGCAGTATCATGCGGTGCAGCTTTTTGTTCATACGCATGACCTCCTTGATTTGGATTGATCAACCTTTATTATAGCAGAACGTTTAGGTTTTTTCTACTGTTTCTTCCGATATTTTCACCGATTTCAAAAAAATGTATACTTTGCAAGGGATTTGTGATATACTAAAATAAGCGTGGATTCAAAAATACCGCCGAATCGCTGCTTGGCGGCGGTTTTCAACAATGCTGAGAAATTGTCCCGTGAGGGCAAAAACGATATTTTTTACTACATACATTAAGGAGCTGAAACATTTGGCAGATAAATTAAAAATCATCCCTCTGGGCGGTCTGAATGAGATCGGCAAGAACATGACCGCCTTGGAGTACGGAAAGGACATGATCGTGATCGATTGCGGCCTCGGTTTTCCCGAGGACGATATGTACGGCGTCGATCTGGTCATTCCCGACGTTACCTATCTTGTAAAAAACCAGAAGAAGCTCAGAGGCTTCTTCATCACCCACGGTCACGAGGATCACATCGGCGCGCTGCCCTACGTTCTGCAGGCGGTCGATGCACCCGTCCACGCTACACCTCTGACCCTTGGGCTTATCAAGCTGAAGCTTGAGGAGCATGAGCTTGCCGAAAAAACCAAGCTCATATCTCACAAGCCCGGCGAAACGGTCAAGGCAGGCTGCTTTACCGTTGAATTTATCCATGTAAACCATTCCATCGCAGATGCGGTGGCGTTTTGCATCAAAACGCCGGTCGGCAACGTCATTTTCACGGGCGACTTCAAGATCGACCCGACCAGCGAGGACGGCATGACCGACTTGGGGCGTTTCGGCACGCTCGGAAAAGAGGGTGTTTATGCGCTGCTTGCAGACTCGACCAATGTCGAGCGTCAGGGCTACACGCCGTCGGAGTCCATCGTTGCCGAGGGCTTGGATCGCCATTTTAAGGGCTGCCGCAGCCGTATCATCGTGACGACCTTCGCCTCGAACATGTACCGCATCCAGTCGGTTCTGTCCACGGCGCACCGCTACGGGCGCAAGGTCGCCGTTACCGGTCGCAGCATGGAGAATATTCTGAAGGTCGCAACAGACTTGGGCTATCTGGATGTTCCCGAGGGGCTTTTGGTCGACATCAATCAGATCAAGTCCCTGCCGAAGGACAAGATCGTGATCGTTTCCACCGGCTCGCAGGGCGAAAACATGTCTGCGCTGTATCGCATGGCGTTTTCGGGGCACCGTCAGGTGGAGATCCAGCCGGGCGATAAGATCATTATTTCCGCCTCTGCCATACCGGGCAACGAGAAGGCGGTCTCGCGCATCATCAACGAGCTTTACCGCAAAAATGCCGACGTGATCTACGACAAGCTCGAGGGTCTGCACGTTTCCGGCCATGCCTGCCGGGAGGAGCTGAAGATCATCCACGCGCTGACCAAGCCGCGCTTCTTCATTCCCGTGCACGGCGAGCAGCGGCATTTGCGCAAGCATGCGGATATGGCACGGTCGATGGGCATGAGCCCGAAGAATATCGTCATCGCAGAGGTTGGCAGAACGATAGAATGCACTGCCAAGAGCTGCAAGCTCGGAGACAGCGTGCCTGCCGGCAAGATCTTGGTCGACGGTACCGGTGTCGGAGATGTGGGCAGCGTGGTTTTGCGTGACCGCAAGCATCTGGCAAGCGACGGTATGATCGTTGTGTGCGTCAATCTTTCCAGCGAGGACGGTTCTGTGCTCTCGGGGCCGGACATCATTTCGCGCGGCTTTGTGTATATGAAGGACAATGAGGATCTGATGGAG
>CAYVLD010000062.1:7904-9584 GCA_964452205.1 uncultured Oscillospiraceae bacterium | reverse complement strand
GAGACGATATATTCCTTGTCAAGCTCCGACACCGAACGGAAGTACTCGTCCTGCATCAGCGAATAGACCAGAGCTTTGGCGATTGCGTAACGCATACCGGGCTGGGCGAAAACGGTATACTCCGCATGTTTTCCGCTTTCATAGCGTTCGGTGCAGTCCACAATCAAATCCAGCATCAAAAGATATTTTTTTACTTTATCAATATGATCCTGCATGACTTCAACTGTGGTTTCGGACCGTTCCTTCACCGCAATGATCGCCTTCAGGCGTTCTACCACCTGCTTTTCATCGATATCGTAAAGAACGGTAGCCCGTTCTGCCGGGAATTCATGTAGAAGCAACTCTTTTGCCGAGCCGAGATCGTGGGATTTGAAATTCTCCTGCACTACACGCAGCAGAAAACGGCGATTCATACTCTCCACAATGCGGTTGATCACATTGGTCAGCTCACCTTTATCGTAAAGCTCACGAAGCTGATTGAAATATTCTCCGTAGTGATCGTTTTTTAGAGTATGCTGAATGTTGCGGCTGATGGCGGTATCGATGTACTTTCGTGTGCTTTCGTCATCACGGAAGGAGACCTCATCAAAAATAGCGTCAGGATCGTCAAAGCCCATATTCTCCATTTTCAGCGTACCGCCGTATTCAATATAGCGGTCAACAGATTGGATATTCAGAAGCCTTGCGTACTCCCGGAAGGGAATAAAGGATGTGTGGATCATAACACTACGATCATAAAGCTCGTCGCGGTTCGCCATAGCAAAGCCGAGAGAATCGGTGCCGGATACGATGATCTTCATCCCCATCATACTGAACACATCCGACAGAACAGCAGCAGTGCCGATAAAGTCCTCCATCAGTGTGATCTCGTCGATGAACACATATTTATAGCCACCCTTAAAAAGCCGGTCAAGGTCCTTGGTCAGCTTTGACATATTGTCGGTGGTCTGGATCTTGATATAGGCTGTTTGTTCCGTAGGAAGCTCGCCCATCATTTGAAACAGCAGTGTGGTTTTGCCGGTTCGGCGCAGACCGTACAAAATGCAGATCTTGCCGTCATAATCCAACTCAATGAATTTTTTGAGAGTTTTGTAGCAATCTCTTTTTTTGTATTTTGCTACACGCTTAGAGAAAGCCTGCAGCCCGATGTCGGTTACTACATTGGTATGATACTCTGCATCCTGCACCATCGGTGCAGCAATCTCTGTACCGTAAGCCTGCAGCTGCTTATAGATGGCATTGTATTTGGCAGTGTTCGCCTTTTTCGCGTCATTCTCATAGTTTTGGTAGTTCCTTGTGGACATACCGAGAATTTTGGCACACTGAGCCTGATTAAGGCCCTTGGATATACGCAAATCTTTGAGTGTCATCGTCATCACCTCGCTTACAGTATACCAACATCCTACTGAAATTACAATAGCTTTGCGTAAATATTTCGTATTTTTTTCGTTTTTTGTTCGTGTTCATTCGTCAATATATGCAAAATGCGACCTTTGGGTGACCACTGATGAAATCAGCAAGGGGTGCTCATAGCCACGCTTGCCATATGATAACTGCGCAGATCGATCGATTTTGAAAATGTCTTAATATTGCACATTGTCTGAATTTTATATTCTTTTAATATTGCGTATTGCGGTTGCTTGTAGTATTATAATAGCGGAAGGAATATATGATGGTGTT
>CAYVLD010000062.1:0-7894 GCA_964452205.1 uncultured Oscillospiraceae bacterium | reverse complement strand
AAATTTATAGGTTTTCTAATATTGCGTATTGTCGAAATATTTTGTATTATTAATATTGCGTATCGTTTGCACCCCGCCCTATATGACGATTTGCCTGTGAAGGGAGAAAATAATATGTATCAGGTAAAGGAACAAGATTGGAAGCTGTTTCGTAAGAAGCTACCCCTTTGGCAGGAAGCCTATATGGATAAACTGAATCAGGAATACATCCTACTTCTCTCGGGGGAAGGTTTTGCCTCGGATAAGTTCTGGGAATTGGAAAAGCGCATCCGCATGGACAAGAGAAGCATAGGCGTTGTGGCAGATACGAGAAGAAGCCAAATGTATTCCGATTTGGTATCGCTGCTTGTCAATGAAATCATCCGGGAGGACGATCTGGAGGGGTTCAGCGAGGAACTGTCGAAAATTGTAAAATATATAGCACAGCGAAATAAAGAGCTTGCTGACCAGATATAGAAAGAGGTGCAGAAAATGGGGAGCTATGTGATCAGTGTGTCTTTGGGAACAGGCTGTTACCGGCATATTCAAATATCCGAATCCGCCACGCTTTATAAGCTGCATCGGGTGATCCTGAAGGCATTTGAATTTGATGATGACCATATGCACGCCTTTTTCATGGACAACAAGCTGTGGAGTCAATGGAATTGCTATGTATCGTCAAAGAGTGAGCCAACAGACCGGTTGTCGAAACGGTATTCCCTGCAGCAAACAGGACTTGCAAAGGGAAAGAAGTTTTTGTACCTGTTTGACTTCGGTGACGAATGGGTGTTCCAATGTAAGGTGCTGCGGGAAATAGATGAAACGACAGATATCCCCGGTGTGATCCGCAGCGTAGGAGAAGCACCGGCGCAGTACCCGAATTATGACGAGGATTGGGATGAGGATGATATGCCGATCATTCCGATCGACCCGAAACAGCCCAGCGCCTTTACGGATGCCGATTTCCCACACCCACCGGAGGAGGAAGAAATCTGGCCGAATTATGACTATGAAGGATTCCCATCGCTGAACACCGGAGTTGAAACTCTAAAAGCCCTCGAAGATCTGCCTATCCCACAAAATGTCTGGCTACAGCTTTGGGATTACTTTGAAGCAGCGGCAAGGCTTTACGGCGTAATCCCATTGAGAAAGCTTCTGGAAATATACAACAGGCACAACACCCCAGTTTCCGAAGAGCTGTTTCTGGAATTTGCACAGATCCTTCGCCATGACTACAGGCCGTTCTCAATTCTAAATTGCGACGCACTGAAAAAGCACAAGCCTATGGAAACACCGCTGGACTGGGAGATTGTGGCTGAGTATGTGTATGCCAACGACATCAATGACTATTATCTGTTTACGCAATTACAGGGCAATAAACCGTTTTGCATTCTTCAGAAGGCCGATTTCCTCCGATACGCAAAACCGGAATATCACACCAACACATTCCAGGTCAAGGCAATGCGGCAATATCTGAAAACGATTCTGGACAGCAAGGAAGCTGTGGAACACATACTTATATGTACTCAGGAGCTGTGCGAGGTCGATATGGAGCTCGAAGACACTCTGGACATTTTGGGAGAGGAAGGTTTGCAGTTTGAAAGCGAAAAGGATTTTAATACCTTTCTTTCTCTTTATCAGGAGCTGAATCATCATACCCGTAAATGTGTCAACCGTGGCTATACGCCTGCGGAGCTCTTGCGGATGATGCCTCTTGCAGGACAAATGACCATATTTGAGGATGACTGATCCTATCAAAAAACAATGCCTCCGAAGCCCTGATTAAGGTGCTCGGAGGCATTTTGCTTCTGTAAACACACAGAGAAGTCGCAGTACGTTTCGTCAATATGTACTACTTCCAGCCCTGGCGTTTGGACAGATTGATCATTCCGAGGGCATAGAGATTGAACGGTGTCAATGTCATCTGTAACGGGTCGCCCTCGCGGATACGCAGTGTGCGGCGGATCTCCTTGGGAATGACCACGCGGCCTAAATCGTCGATCCTTCTGACTATGCCTGTTGCTTTCATATATAAATCTCCTTTTTTGTCAAATCGCAGGGTTAGTATCTGTCAAACAAAGGGATTTATTCCGCATAAACACAAAACAGCGTTAAATTTCATCCGATGCAACGCCGCAAGCTGCGCTGCGGTGGCTTCTCCTTCGTCTCGGAGCCCCACAATGCAGGAAAGCGCGGTAAGACAGCTAAGCTTACCGCCGTTGCCGATCTGTTTGACAGCATCGGCGGTATGGCGCTCGATCGCTTCGGTGTCAAGTTTTTAAATCTTCAAACGATTCTCCGGTTTACGAGCCGGCAAAGGAGATACGGTCACGCCCCGGAACGGAGAGCATATGCTCCATCCGGTTGCAGAAGCGTTCGTAAAAATCAAATCGGTCTTGGAATTAATTTTTCCCTTCGAATGAAAACCTGATTCCATTCTCCTAATTTATTTTCTCTCCTCGCTTTTCTGTTTCCTCAGCCTACGGCGACCTCCCAGAGGGTGTTTTTATCAAAAATACGGAGCATCGGTTCTCTTCCCTCTACCGAGAGCCCGTAAAAATAACTTCGGTGATCCCTCAGCTTTTTCAGGTCAAACGGCTGATCGGAGCCATATTCCTTGAACAGTTGAATCTGCTGCGCAACCTCCTGTCCGCCGCCGCCATAGGCAAGCAGGACGAACCAGATATGCACCCACGCATCATATCTCCAACGAATCTCCTGTTCCGCCGCATCAAACCACACGCCAAAATCCACCTGCTCAAAGATCGTTTCTCCTTCAACCAAAAGATTCGGATCGGCACCATGCTCCATCAGCAGCCGCATCGTGTCCGCAGCAACATATTCATGGTCGATAAAGAGCAGGCTATCCATTAGATTCCATTTCCGAGCATCGTCGGTAAGCACCGCATTTGCATTCAGACCATACGCCAACAGAAACGATATAACATCACACAAATATGCACTATGCAGCTCGGGCACTTTTTCCGCCGGAACGTCCATCCGTCCCATCGGCGCTCGGCTTTTATCGTCAAATACCCTTTCGCCGTAATCCAAAAAGCATTTGTCCGCATATGCGATCGCCACCCGTGTCACATCCTCCGAGGTCATTTTCGTCTGTTGAATCAAGCAGCGCGCTTCCTCAAATCGAGGTGGAATCTGAAATAATAAATCAAATAATTCCTGCGCATAAGCCTTCAGTTGTAATCTCATAATCATTTCTCCTTCTGTTGTGCTCATAGTCTATCCCACAAACGCTGCGTTTCCCCATGGCGCGGCGGCGTTTCTGCTTGTAAACAGCCACAGCACGGGAAGCTCACTTGCCTCCTGCGGAAATTCCCCTTGTCCGTCTGTAAAGATCACAAGACTTTCGGGACTTTCATTCCGGCTCGCAAAATAATCAAACACACAGTGAAAATCCGTTCCACTACCGCCAAGGGGACAAATTGCGGCTAAATCAGCAACATCTGCAAAGGGCTTTGGCTGATAAACTCGCATATCAAAAAAGCCCAAATATCCCTTCAGCGCACCTGAAAATTGTGCTAATGCACCGCACAGCTCGCTGTAAACGGCAGACAGCGTCTCATCCGAGATCGAAGCAGAGGTATCCACCATAAACCAAACTTCCTTCGGCGCTTCCGTCTGCACATTGTAATCGGGTAGGAAGAACTCAGAGTCCTGCAGTCGTTTGTCCGGCGGGGCGAAGGAATAATCGCAGAGCTCCGCCTGCACAAAGCGATTGAGAAGCTGCCTCCAATTCAGGCTCGGCTGCGCCGATTTGCTCCAAATCCGCTCCCGAAATTCTTCTCGCATCCCGGTGGCTTCCTGTCGCTGCTTTTGTTCTCTTAAACTCCGAACCGCCTCAGAAGCCTCAATGTCCCAAGAGGTACTCGATTTTTTTGTTGCTTCCGCCTCGGAATCTATGGACTGCACATCCATTAAAAGCGGAATCTCCATTTCCTGGTACTTCGGCACAAGAAGGCGCTCAGGCGCACAAGCTCCGATCTTAGACCGGAGTACAGGCTTGTCTTCTCCGGGCTGCAAAACGATCACACCGTTTTCGCCGCGATCGTTCTTCCGTTCCCACCATTCCTCCGAGTCGATCATATACTTACGCCTTGCCGCCGCCTTCAGGTTTGCGGGATCAAAAGGTACTGCACGCAATGCCTCTTGCGCCGTAAGCTCTCGCCCTTCGATTTTCGGAAAAAAGGTTTCGGTGTAGATGTTGCCGATGTGAGGCAGCTTTTCCTGCGCCCACCCGAGCTGCTTCAAATGAGAATTGGCCACAATATCACAGGCAAGATGGAAGCGGTCACCGCTGTAATATTTGGAGCGTTCCACGTGCTTCAAGGCGATATGCATGAGCTGATGTGACAGAACAAACTGCAATTCCACCGTCCCCAGCTTTTGCAGCCAATCCGCATCAAAATAAATGCAAACGCCGTTTGTAGAGATCCGTTTGACCTCCTTCGTCGCAACGTAGAACATCTCCAGCAGCGGCAGCGCAAACTCTCCGTGCTGCTCGATCAATGCGGCTCTCGCCTCCAAAATTTGCCGTTTGAGCCGATTTTTCCGTTCTTCCGTCATAGCTGAGAATTTTGGACGGCGGTTTGATATATGGGATTTGCTTCCAAAAACGGTTTCAGCTTGGGAATTTGGAGATAATCGTGCAGAAGCTTGACGCGAAAGCCCCACGGAAGCTTGCAGGCATAGTCAACGGAATGATCGATTCCCTCCTTTTGAGGGTGCCTTCGGGCAAAGCGAACCATTGCAGAGCGCAGTGCAATCTGCAGTTCTGCCGCACGCGGCGTATCGGCATTTGCTCCGGCAAAAATATCCTCCATCGAGGGCATTGAGCGATACAACTGTGTCCATGCTTTGAAATTGCTTGCTGCACCGTAACCGATGCAGCCGACCAGCAGCGGATATATCTGCGAAATATCCTCGCAAACCGTATTTAATATGTTGCTGACCATCTCCCAAGAACGAGGCGTTGGGAAGGCCAGCGCACCTGCGCTCGGCTCAAAGCGCAGCAGCGCCACGGGATTGTATTCCAAGTATCCCACCACAAAGGGGTGCAGATCATGCGCCACCGCCCAATCGTGCCATGCATCGCTGTCGCCCTTGATCTCAATGTGGCACAGTCTGTTGGCGAGAGCCTTCGGCATATGGTAAGCGACCGACTTATCAGTCAAACGGTTTCCTGCGGCGATCACGATACAGTTTTCCGGCAGTCTGTGTTCTCCTACTGTACGATCCAGCGTGATCTGATATGCTGCCGCCTGCACAGACGGCGGCGCAGCAGAAATTTCGTCCAAAAACAGAATATTTACCGTATTTTCGCTTTCATCCATCTGAAAAATCTTTGGTTTCAGCCAAACTGCAAAGGTCTTGTCCTCGTTAGCAGTTGGGATGCCTCTCAGATCCACAGGGTTAAACAGCAGCAGACGGACATCGGTAACAAAGCATTTCCTTCCTGTATTAGCCTCAAGCATCTGCGCCAACGCCCGAACGCCCTGCGATTTTCCAACGCCCGGCGGTCCCCAAAGCATGACCGACGGAAAATTCCGCAAGGGCGTCCCCGACAGAAGCAGGGAGGTATACGCCCTCGAAAGCATATCCACCATCCCCTGCACATTCATGGGGTATAATTCCGATTCCGTAGTACTCATAAAAAGCCTCCTGTCTTCATCCTTCGCCTAAAAACGAGGACACCATTCGTGCATATTCCTCGCCCAAGGGCAATTCTTATTCAATCTATAGGGGATGACCTTCAGCTCAAAATCATCAAGCCTCAGCTAACAAAATCCATCTGCTTTTTGCGCTTCGAGCAGATGCTCTCCGACAAACAGCGCAGCCTCTGTTTCGACCCACGGTATTTTGTTCTTTTGTAAACTCATTATAACATAGTCGGTGTCCAATAACTTGGACTTTGCAATATTTTTTGAAAATTTTTTTAAATTTTTGTTGATACGAATAATGTTTAAATTTAAATGGGTTTCTTGGTTGACTTTTGCCCCTGGCAGGCGGTATTCTATTAGATAGTACATTTGCCAACTTACGAAAGAAAAAGGGGACTCTATCATGGATTGGAAAAAGCTGTTTGCGCCGCATATTTTAGATCGGGGCTACAACTATGCGCTTGAGGACAGGGTATTTCTTGAGAAACAAACGGACACCGAGATCACGGCGAGTGTTCAAGGCACGGAGGATTATGAGGTAAACATTCATCTCGATTGCGGCAGAGTCGAATATATGTACTGCGACTGCCCCTATGCAGACAGCGGAGAAAATTGCAAGCACATGGCGGCTGTTTTGTATGTTGCCAAGCCGCAAGAGCAGACTGCAACGCAAAAAAATCATATTTCCCTGCGTGATGCTGTGGAAAAGCTCTCAAAGGATACATTGCAGCAGCTTCTTTTGGAGCAGGCAGGCATTTCCCCAAAGCTCCGAGAGCGGATCATCATGCTTGCAACAGGAAAGCTCCCAAAGGATTACAAAAAATCGTGGCAGCGCGATATTAAGCGCACGGTCAGGAGATATTCCGATCCAAGTGGCTTCGTTGACTATGAAAATGCTTTCATCCTTACAAATGAGCTGAGTGACTATATGGACTTGCAGGTCGAAGAGCTGTGGACATACGGCTTTTATGCGGAAGCATTTGAGCTTGTATGCTTTATTTTTCAAACAGTTGCAGATTTGGACATCGATGATTCCGACGGCGGTATATCGGAGCTTCTGTCGTACTGTGACGAATGGTGGTCGCACTTGTACGAAAAAGCAGATCACGAATTAAAGCAAACCATGCACGAATGGTTCATGCAAGCGGCAGGCACACATGCAAAAGGTTTGCTGCAAGATACGATCCTTGCGCTTTTTTAAGGCGCAGAAGCCCTTGCAATTCAAGGCTTTCAGGGCTGTTTTTCGTTGTTCAAGTGCATTGGAACAGCAAATTCAGATTATTCGTAAATTCTTTCTTGGCAGAAGCGGTTTTATATGGTATACTATTATCGATAACAAAGATTTTGGGCAGGTGAAGCAAAGTGAAAGAATTGTGGGCGAAGATTCGGGAGGCGTTGGTTTCGGCGCTGCCGATCACTCTGATCGTGTATTTGGTTGCGCTGCTTCCCGGTTTTTCCTTCAATCGTGGGGAGATGATCAGCTTTACGGTAGGTGCCGTGCTGCTGGTCTTGGGAATCGGCTTGTTTAATTTGGGTGCGGATATTGCCATGACTCCCATGGGCACCCACGTGGGCGCAGGTCTGTCCCGCCAGAAGAAGCTGGGTCTGCTGCTTACGGTTTGCTTTGTGCTGGGTATGCTGATCACCATCGCCGAGCCCGATCTGCAGGTCTTGGCCAATCAGGTCAGCTCTGTTATGAACGGAAAGCTGTTGATCTATGTGGTCGGCTTCGGTGTTGGCGCATTTTTGGTGTTCGCCATATTGCGTATTGTGTTCAGGCAGCGGCTTTCCAATCTTTTGATGCTCTTTTATATGCTGCTGTTCGCCCTGGCGCTGATGTTGGCTGTCAATGAGAATCTGGATCTGCTGCCCATGGCCTTTGACTCCGGCGGCGTGACCACAGGACCCATTACCGTTCCCTTTATTATGGCTTTGGGCGTCGGTATCTCCAGCGTTTTGGGTGACCGCCACAGTCAGGAGAACAGCTTCGGTCTGGTCGCCCTCTGCTCCATCGGCCCCATTCTTGCGGTGCTGGTACTGGGCATCTTTGCAGACAATGATCTGACCTACACCGTAAGCTACGGCTCCGTGGATCAGGACATTCTGGGAGCATATTTGGAAAATGCCGGTCATGTGGCCAAGGAAGTAGCCATTGCGCTCGGGCTGATCGTGCTTTTCTTCCTGCTGTGTCAGATCTTCTTCCTGAAGCTTCCCAAGCGGCAGCTTCTGAGGATCGG
>CAYVLD010000061.1:0-9661 GCA_964452205.1 uncultured Oscillospiraceae bacterium | reverse complement strand
AGACGGAACAATCGACTTCGCATGGGGCGACAATGTCACCCGTGAGGAGCTGGCTGTCATCCTCCAGCGACATCATGCGCTTGTATCGGGCACCGATTGATACGTTGCTCTGGAATTTGGCTGATTTAATGTTTCTGGATCGTCGGCAATTCCATCGGCAATTTTATTGCAAAAACTTGTTGTAACATTTCAAAATACTAAAAAAGCACTTCAAAATCTTGAAGTGCTTTTTAGCGGAGAATCGTTGAAAACAAAAGGAAAACCCAGAAACCGTTGCGGTATCTGGGTTTTCTCTAATGGCGGAGAGGGCGGGATTCGAACCCGCGAGACGCTTTTAACGCCTACACGATTTCCAGTCGTGCGCCTTCGGCCAGCTCAGCCACCTCTCCAATTCGCTGTTCAAAATCAGCTTTAATATAATACTCGATATTTGCAGGTTTGTCAAGTGCTTTTTTCGATTTTTCTCAAAAAATGGGACAAAAAACAGGCATCGCAGATGCGATGCCTGTTTCGTGCAATCAATCCGTAACGATGCGGCAGGCAGCCCAGTAGTGGCTGTTATAATAGCCGGTCGTAAGATTATCAATGACAACGCCGCGCGTCGGGTTGGATGCGTGGATAAATTCGCCGTTACCGATGTAAAGGCCAACGTGCGTAATGGAATAGCCGTTGCCGCTGAAGAAGACTAAGTCGCCGGGGATCAGGTCAGCCTTGTTAACATGTACGCCGTCGTTGTACTGACTGCGTGCGCCGCGCGAGAAGCTGTAGCCGAAGTGCTTATAAACATAAAGCACGAACCCTGAGCAGTCAAAGCTGTTCGGACCGTTGCCGCCGTAGACGTACGGATAGCCCAAGAAGCTCTTGGCAAAGGCCACGAGGTCTTCCATCAGGGTGGATTCGATGTACTCCTCACCGTTGGGATGCTCCTCGAGCCAGTTGGTCGTGAAGTTATAGCAGCGCAGGAAAATGGCAACTGCCTCCTGAATAGAGGTTGCGTCATTCGGCAAGAGGTTCTTGCCGTCGCCGCGGACTGCGCCGATGTAGATCATCAGACGTGTGGCTGCCTTTGCCCAGTCATCGACCTTCGAGCCGTCGCTGTAGGAGCCGAGGGAGATCGCCATGCTGTCGGTACGAGGATAGTTCATAACCGCCATGAAATTTGCCATGATCTTAAAGAACTGCTCACGGGTCAGCGAATCGTTCGGGCCAAAACTGCCGTCGCCGTAACCGCCGACAATACCGAGCTCATAAGCAAGATTGACATCGGCGGAATCGCAGTCGGTAAAATGGTTGGTGCCGCTCGGCTGCGGATCTTCACCGGTTGCCTTCTTATAAGCAAGCACCGCGATGGAGCACATCTGCGCGCGTGTGATGGAATCGGACATATTGCAGTTGCTCAGGCAGTCGGGGATCATACCGTTGGAGGCCATCTCCATAACCTCGCGGATCGCCCAATCGCTGATGCCGGAATAGCCCTGCGCATAGATTAAAACAGTCTTGTCCTCCTCGGACTGCGCGTTGAACCATTCACACATGTACTGATAAGCGCGGAAGAACATCAAAATGGCTTCCTGACAGGAAGTGCTGTCGAGAGGATAGAGCATGCCGCCGGAGCCCTTCACAACGCCGATCGAAACCATGATCTGTGTGGGCTTAACAGCGTAGCTGCTGAGCTGATCGGCATCTGCGAAGTCGTCAAGAGAGGCGGGGGTGATCGTATTTACGTCACAGTAGGCAGAACCCATCAAATTGTAGGTGATCTTGAAAAATTCCTGACGTGTCAGCTTCTGGTTCGGACGGAAATAACCGTCATCGTAGCCGGAAATGATGCCCTGCTCAAAGGCAAAGCAGATGTCGGGGTCGCTTGTGTCTTTAAAATAGTCCGTCGAATCGGGGTAGGCATAGGTTCCCATCAGATGCTCAAAGACCAAAACGGCCATTTTGCACATTTCGCCTCTGGTGATGTCGCGCTCCATGTTCGCAGAGGAGAGCGCCTCCGGAAGGAAGCCGAGAGATTCCATTGCTTCGACGGCCTCTTGCGCCCAAGAGGCAAGGTTGGTATACGCCGATACGCTCGGCACGAGCGTGAAGAGCATACACAGGCATAAGATCAAACTGATTATTCTCTTTTTCATGAGTTAGACCTCCAAAGACAGCTCCAAGCCGACAGGGCAGTGGTCAGAGCCAAAAATTTCGTTATAAATGGGTGTTGCTTCGATTTTTTCACGCAGGCGATCGGAAACAAGAAAATAGTCAATGCGCCATCCTGCGTTGTTGGCGCGAGCGTTGAAGCGATAGCTCCACCAAGAATAGACGTTTGCAAGCTCCGGATTGCGGTAGCGGAAGGTGTCGGTAAAGCCGGCACCGAGAAGCTCGTTAAACTTTCCGCGTTCCTCGTCGGAAAAACCGGCGTTGCCGCGGTTGGATTTCGGGTTCTTCAGGTCGATTTCATTGTGTGCAACGTTCAAATCGCCGCAGACGATGACAGGCTTGCACTGATCGAGCCGACACAGATATTCGCGGAAGGCATCCTCCCAAGCCATGCGGTGGTCAATTCGCTTTAAGCCGTCCTGCGCGTTGGGGGTGTAGCAGGTGAGCAGATAAAACTCGGGATATTCCAGCGTAATCAGGCGGCCTTCGTGATCGAGCTCCTCCACGCCGACACCGTAGGTGACGGAAAGGGGAGGGCGCTTGGCAAAAATCGCGGTGCCGGAGTAGCCTTTTTTCTCGGCGGAGTACCAGAATTGCTCATAGCTCTCCAATTCCATGCTGACCTGCTCCGGCTGTGCCTTAGTTTCCTGCAGACAGAAAAAGTCAGCATCCAGCGCGCGAAATGCGTCCATAAAACCTTTGTCCAAACATGCGCGGATTCCGTTGACATTCCATGAAATAAATCTCATTCGTCACACTCCTTCGTACATCGACAATATAGTAACAAATAATTACAAAAATTACAAGTGTTTTTTCTAAAAAATAATAAAAATTATGTTAACAAATCAGCTCAGGACGCATAGATTGTACAGCGAGCCTGATTTTTATCCGTAATACAAAAAACGATCATTCAATCAGAATGATCGTTCTTATGTTTATGGCAGCACACATTTTGATAGAAATATGATTCCGAAAACGAGGGGCTCACACTTTTTTGCGGATTGAGGATTCATTTTCGGCGGCACCTTGGTTGTGCGCAAAGGTGTGCTCTTTTGGACACATAAAGAAATAGGGGCTGTAAAAAGCTTCTTCCTATGTCATTGCGAGGCCGCTGAAGTGACCGAAGAATCTTTTGTGAAGTTCGGGAAATAGCAGTATTTCGGAACGCAATGACAAATAAATGAGTTTGCGTTGTTTTCCGTTGCGCAAATGAAATGGATATTGTGCAACATTGCAGCTTACCTCTTTATAAATATCTGAAATTGGCACGGACTTGCGTCCGTGCCAAGGTGATTAGACGGTTTTTGCGAAATCGACTGTGCGATGGAAAGATTTTAGCTTATCCTCTGTAAATTGGTGAGACACAACAATGATGGTCTTGCCCTTAATCGATAGCAGTAAATCTTCAATGCGCTCCGCAGTTTCTGCATCCAAATTTGCCAACGGTTCGTCAAGAATCAGAATATCGGTATCACGAAGCAAGGCGCGCGCCAAGCAAATGCGTTTCTTTTCACCGCCGGAGAAGTTTGCGCCGTTTTCCGTGACCATACTGTTCAGCGAATCGGTATTGCCGAATTTTCCGAGCCCGACACTAGACAGCACTTCAACGATGCGACTTTCTGCCACAGCTTGATACATGGTGAGGTTATTGCGCAGAGTGTCATGAAACAGTGTTGCTTCTTGCCGAACAACGGTCATGCAGCCGTATGTGCTGCCGATCCGGGAAAGTGGAACATCATCGATCTCAATGCTGCCGCCGGTAGTATCGAAATACCGCAACAGCAAATTAACGGTGGTTGTCTTGCCGCAGCCGCTCGGGCCTCTGAACAGGTATCGTTTGCCCTTTTGGATGGTGAGGTTAAAGTTTTCAATAATTGGCTGCCGATTATCATAGGCAAAGCACACATCCGAAAACTTTATCTCGGAACGGAACTCTTTCAGTGAGCTGTCGGTATTCGTTTGGTCGGGATTTTTAAGAAACTGTTCCATTGATGCACATGCAGGTTTAATTGCAATGAGCTGCTGTATAATACCCGCCAAAGAAATCAAAGGGTAAGAAAGCTGATCGATCATTCCGATGGCTACAAAGAAATCGCCCGCAGAGAAATTACCTTTCAGCACAAGCCAAGCGGCGTATACCAAGACAATAAAATAAGATAAGTAGGAAATTAATGTAGTAATAAGTTGCGAAACAGCACCAAGTTGTGTATCGCGTAAAAGTTTTTCCATTGATTTGTCGTTGACGGTTTTGAACTTTTCCATCACCTTTTTCTCGATGGAGTAGTTTTTGATAATCTCGAAGCCTGCAAACCAGTCATTTACCTTCGCCAGATTTTCTTCGATTGCTTGGAGGCATGCAGTTTGTGCGTTCTGCAATCTCTTTTCAATCATTTTAGGGATATACAGAGGGGTTGTAAGTAATGCAATCGTAATAATTGCAATTCTCCAATCAAGCAAGAACAATGCAGCACTTACAAAGATGATCTTGAAAAGAATTTCCCAGAACATGGGAAGCATATTAAAGCGCCGTTCCTTGATGGTATCTGCTTCGTTTGTATATATGGCAATGTATTCGCCTTGCGTCCGTTCCTTGAAAGACACAAAATTACGGTTTAGAATGCTTTCAAAAATATCATGCTTCAATTCTCCCGTGCATCCGATAACGAACCTTGCGCTAAACTGACGATAGCAAAAATAGGTCAATACTTCGCACAAAATAAACGAGATAAGCAGAACGGCATACCTTACAGCTTCCTGCATTTTCCCTGCCACAGCATAGTCCAGCACCTCGCCCTTAAAGAATTGCAGGACAACTGCAAATAGCGTGCTGATCAAAATGCTCGCCAAAGCGCTGACAAAATAATTACGATTTTTCTTCTGATATTTTTTCATAATAACCTCCTATGCAAAAAAAGCGATAGAAGGATTGAATGTTTTTTCCTTCTATCGGTTAGAAGGAACTTCTGCGCTTTACCATGATTTCGGACTCCTTTCGTTGAGCAATGTGGAAAAAGCTCCAATGAAAATATCATTCATCGGAGCTTGTATGGCACGCCGGAAGGGACTCGAACCCCCAACCGTCAGAACCGGAATCTGATGCTCTATCCATTGAGCCACCGGCGCGTGTATTGCCATTATAGCAGAAAAGTTCCGTAAAGTAAAGTCGATTTATCGCAAATCGTTCAGAAAAAAACTGCTACATTTTCAGAAAAAAATGTTTGGCGTATTGTTTTTCGACGATTTGCGTGTTATAATAGAAAAAACGAATCAACAGATTCCAGAGAATGTGAGGGTTTCTTATGGCAGCGACTGATAATTTCCGTTCTTCTTTACATGGCTTTAACCGAGCTGACGTTGTGCAGTTCATCCAGCAGCAGACAGCAATGCATGAAAAGGCAATGCGTACGCTGAAGGAAGAGAATACCCGTTTGCAGGAGGCGTTGGCGGAAGCACGCGCCGAGATCGACAGCCTGAATGCAGAAAAAGAAGTCTTGATTCTGGAGCTTGAGGCAGCAAGGATTGCGGTCATCGAGGAGGAAGAACCTGTTGCGGAGTCTGCGCCTGAGTTGGAAGCTCCGATTATGCCTGCAACTTCTGTTGCGTCGGTGGCACCGACAGCTCCGATTGCTGCACCGACAGCGACCGACTTTAATGAGATGGAGCTGGCGGCATATCGCAGAGCTGAAATGACCGAGAGAATGGCAAGAGAGCGTGCAGCGGCATCGGCTGAGCGCATCAAGGCGATTTTTATGCAGACGGACGAGAAGCTGGCGATCAGTGCGCAGGATATTGCTACGGTCTATGACGCATTTAAGAACGACTACGAGCAGCTCCAGCAGCTTTTGGTCGCAGTGCGTGCCATCGTTGGCGAATCCTCTGCCGGCATGAAGGCTGTGGCTGACATTTGCGCTGAACCATAATGAAAAACAACGCAGCAGGGAAACCGGCTGCGTTGCTCTGAATTGTCAAAGCCCCCTGTTTTCGTTCAGTGGAAACAGGGGTTCTTGTGCATTTCGAGGAGGAAGCCGGCCAAATGAAAAAACTTTTACGATTAAATCAAGCCTCCTGTTTAGACGGAGGTTTTGAATTTGGAGTTGTCTTTTCTCATGACGGATAATAGGTGTGGTTTCTCAATTACTTTCTTTTCGGCCGCGCCGTTTCCGTACAGTATTTTAACCTTATTTATGCTTCTTCTGATATGATAGCGCCTGAAAGGGGGCTTTCGAATGGCATATCAGAGCGTTTTTCAACGCTATGAGATCAAATACCTGATCACGCAGGAACAGAAAAACAGAATATTGCTGCGCGCTGCAGAGCGTCTTGCGTTGGATCGCTACGGTAGGACGAGCATTCGGAATATTTATTTTGATACAGATAGTTATCGTTTGATCCGACACTCGATCGAGAAGCCTGCCTATAAAGAGAAGCTGCGCCTTCGAAGCTATCAAAGAGCACGAAACGAGGGCTCGGTTTTTGTGGAGCTGAAGAAAAAATATCGCTCTGTGGTGTACAAGCGAAGAATGCGCTTGCCGCAGGAGCAGGCAATGAGCTGGGCAACCGGACGAGCGCAAATGCCGAATCAGTCGCAAATTGCGCAGGAGATTGACTATTTTTTGAACTTTTACCAATCTCTGCAGCCGAAGCTGTTTTTGGCTTATGAACGAGAGGCATACTTTTGCAAACAAATACCGGATTTTCGTGTAACATTTGATGATCATATCTGCTGCAGACAGGAGGAGCTGACGCTTGACAGCGAGGTGTGGGGTGAGGAGATCCTGACGGACGGTATGACTCTGATGGAGATCAAATGTGCCGGGGGGATTCCGTTGTGGATGAGCCGAGTTTTATCCGAGGAGCGGATATATAAGACCTCATTTTCCAAATATGGTATTTGTTATCAAAAAATTATTTTTCCGAATCGGGAGGAGAAGGTAAGCAATGTTTGATTCTATTTTTCGAGGACTTTTTGACACAGATATGACAAGCGTGATCAGCATAGAGAATTTCTTGCTGTGTGTCGGGTGCTCGCTGCTGCTGGGTGTGATCCTTGCAATGGCATATATGTTCCGCACGCGCCATACAAAGAGCTTTGCGATCACAATGGCGCTGCTGCCGACGGTGGTCTGCGTGGTGATCATGCTGGTCAACGGCAATGTCGGCACAGGCGTAGCGGTTGCAGGTGCGTTTTCTCTGGTTCGATTCCGTTCCGCCCCGGGGACGGCGAAGGATATTACGATGCTGTTTCTGGCGATGGGTGCAGGCTTGATTGCAGGTATGGGTTATCTGGCATTTGCGGTTTTGTTCACCGTCATTCTTTCCTTGCTTGTGGTGCTGTATAATCAGCTCGGCAACAAAACGAAGAAGTCGGGCTTATACAAGACGCTGAACATTACGATACCGGAGGATCTGAATTATACCGATGTGTTTGAACCCATCCTGAGCGAATATGCCAGCAGCTACGATCTGGTTCGAGTTAAGACCACAAATATGGGAAGCATGTTCCGCCTGACTTATGATCTGACGATGAAAAAGGTCGACTGTGAAAAGGAAATGATCGATAAGCTCAGATGCCGCAACGGAAACCTGGAGATCAGCGTTTGCAGGCAGGACAATACGGTTTCGGAGCTGTAAAGGAGGAAGCTTGTGAAGAGAATTGTGATGGTATTGCTTGCTCTTTCGCTGCTCGTCGGATGCTCGCCTGAGGCGAAGGAAGCAACAGAACAACCGGAAGCAACGACGGTTGTTACGGCAAATATTGCCGATTCCTTTTCCAATCGCGACTATGAGACGGCCTACGACGAAGATCACGCTGCCTATATTACTTTGAACGGAACACAGGCGCAATGCGATTCGGATGCAGTTCGGATCGAAAACGGTACGATCACGATCATAGACGAAGGAACATATGTTCTGAGCGGAACGCTGACAGACGGCATGGTGATCGTGAACGCCGAAAAAAAGGACAAAACGCAGCTTGTTTTAAACAATGTTGAGATCACCAGCGCAAGCAGCGCGGCAATTTATGTGCTGCAGGCCGATAAGGTGTTTGTCACGGTAGCAGACGGCTCCGAAAATATACTGTGCAATGGCGGCACCTTTACCGCAATAGACGAGAATAACATTGATGCCGTGATTTTTTCGAAAGAGGATCTGACGATCAACGGGACAGGTGCGTTGACGGTCGAATCGCCTGCCGGACACGGGATCGTCTCGAAGGATGAGCTGCATATTACCAGCGGTGAGATTGAGATCAACTGCGCAGGACACGGGATCGATGGGAAGGACAATGTATGTATTGCAGAGGCTTCTCTGAATATCACATCGGGCAAGGATGGGATTCATGCGGAAAACGATGAGGATGCTTCTTTGGGCTATCTGTATATCCAAAGCGGTACCTTTGATATTACTGCGCAGGGCGATGGGATCTCAGCTTCGGCGCAGGCGCAGATCGATGACGGCATGTTCAACCTCCTGAGCGGCGGCGGCAGCGTAAATGCGGAAAAACAGACCTCGGATATGTGGGGCGGCATGGGCGGTCACGGCGGCGGCCCCGGCTTTATGGGCGAATCCTCTTCGAAAGAGACGGAGGACAGCACCAGCATTAAGGGTGTCAAAGCGTCGGGCAATCTGACTGTCAACGGCGGAACTTTCAATATAGATTCTGCGGATGATGCGATACATTCCAATGCCTCGATCACTGTCAACGGCGGTGAGTTTCAGATTTCTTCAGGCGATGACGCGTTCCACGCGGATGAAACGTTAACGATCCTCGGTGGAGAAATTGCGATTACAGAAAGCTATGAAGGACTGGAAGGTCTGCACATTCTGATTTCAGGCGGCGTGATCGAGCTTTCCGCTTCGGACGACGGCTTAAACGCTGCCGGCGGCACAGACCAGAGCGGCATGGGCGGCACAAGAGGCGGCGACCGCTTCGGCGGCGGTATGGGCGGCAGCTCCAATGGAAGCATCGTCATTGAGGGAGGACAATTGCATATTTACGCAGAAGGCGACGGCATTGATGCCAATGGCACCTTGTCGATCACAGGCGGATATACAACCGTTTGCGGTCCGACGAACGGGGACACGGCGACGCTCGATTATGATATTAGTGCTACCATTTCGGGCGGCACGTTCATCGGCACCGGCGCATACGGTATGGCGCAGACTTTTAGCGATTCCGAACAGGGTGTGTTTGCAGTCAGTGTAGGCAACCAAGCAGCCGGAACGCCGATTACGTTGACAGATTTGAATGGAAATACGATCATCACAAGCTATGCCCCTGAGTCGAATTTTGCAGTCGTGATTTTAAGCTCGCCGGATATTATTAAAGGGGTGACTTATCGCATCATGATCGGAGAACAAAGCGGCGAATTTGCCGCAAGCTGACAAAAAGCCCCGAATATTCGGGGCTTTTGCATATAAAAGCAGAGTTGAAAATTGAAAAGAAATGCGCTAAGATAATGTGTACTGAACAACGCACAAGCCCTTGCAAGCCAAGGCTTCCAAGGCC
>CAYVLD010000060.1:0-9713 GCA_964452205.1 uncultured Oscillospiraceae bacterium | reverse complement strand
TCCACCTGTCACGGCGAGGGCTGGATCGAGCTGCTCGGTGCAGGCATGGTTCACCCGAAGGTTTTAGAGGGCTGCGGCATCGATTCCACCAAGTATTCCGGCTTTGCCTTCGGCATCGGCTTGGAGCGCATGGCTATGGGTCGTCTGCGCATCAACGATCTGCGCTTGATCTTCGAAAACGATATTCGTTTCCTGTCACAATTCTAACGGAGGTGCAAGAGTATGAAACTGAACAGAAAATGGCTGCATGAAGAATTTGTCGATCTCAAGCATATCTCCGACAAGGAATATGTCGAAACGCTGACCATTGCAGGTCAGAAGGTCGAAACCTATGAGCGTTTGGATGCCGAAATTAAAAATGTTGTGGTCGGCAAGGTCGTCTCGATCACCCGTCACACCAACTCCGACCATATGTGGGTCTGCCAGATCGACATCGGTAAGGATGAGCCTGTGCAGATCGTCACAGGTGCGCAGAATGTCAAGCAGGGCGACCTCGTTCCTGCCGCACTGCACAATTCCCGTCTGCCCGGCGGCATCCACATCACGAAGGGCAAGCTCCGCGGCGAAGTCTCCAACGGCATGCTCTGCTCTCTGAAGGAGCTCAACCTGACCCTCAACGATTTCCCCTATGCCATTGAAGACGGCATCTGGATCATCGAAGAGGATTGCAAGCCCGGCGATGACATCAATCTTGTCATCGGCAACGATGATACCGTCGTTGATTTTGAGATCACCAACAACCGTCCCGACTGCTACAGCATCATCGGCTTGGCTCGTGAGAGCGCAGCCGCCTTCAATCTGCCCATGAAGCACCACGAGCCCGTGGTCAAGGGCGGCGCAGAGGGTAATCTGTTAGACCTGATCGATGTGGAAGTTCCTGCCGAGCATCTGTGCAACCGCTACAGCGCGAGAATGGTGCGCAATGTCAAAATCGCACCGTCTCCAAAGTGGATGCGCGACCGTCTGCGCGCCAACGGCGTTCGTCCGATCAACAACATTGTTGACATTACCAACTATGTCATGCTCGAGTACGGTCAGCCGATGCACGCATTCGACTACCGTTATATCTCCTCAGGCAAAATCGTCGTCCGCGAAGCACTCGAGGGTGAAACGCTGACCACGCTCGACGGCACGGTTCGCAATTTGACTCCCGGCATGCTCGTCATTGCCGACGGCGAAAAGCCCATTGGCTTGGCAGGCGTTATGGGCGGTGAGAACAGCGAGATCGTTTCCGACACCGTGGACGTTGTCTTTGAGTCCGCGAACTTTAACGGCACTTCGATCCGTCAGACCGCGCTGGCACTCGGTATGCGTACCGAATCGTCCGGCAAGTTTGAGAAGAACATTGACCCCATGCTGACCGTTCCTGCCGTAAACCGTGCCTGTGAGCTTGTTGAGCTGCTCGGCGCAGGCGAGGTCATGGACGGTATGATCGACATCCTCAATTATATTCCCGAGCCTCACACGGTCGAATTGGAACCCGAGCGCATCAACGCTCTGCTCGGCACCGATATTTCCGAAGCGGACATGATCGATTATCTGCGCCGTCTGGAGATTCCCGTAGAGGGTCGCACGATCCATGTTCCGTCCTTCCGTCCCGATCTGCAGCATATGGCAGACATCGCAGAAGAGGTCGGCAGACTCTACGGCTACAACGTCATTCCCACCACTTCCTTCCGAGCCGAAACCGCCGAGGGCGGCTACACCGGCACGATGATGATCGAAAATCAGGCCGGCAGCCTCTGCCGCAGCCTCGGCTACAGCGAGATTTTGACCTATTCGTTCGTCTCTCCGACCTATTTTGACATGATCCGCCTGCCTGCTGACAGCGAACTCAGAACCCCCATCTGCATCCAGAATCCCTTGGGCGAAGACACCTCTGTGATGCGCACGATCGCACTTCCGTCTATGCTGGCCATTCTGGCAAGAAACTATAATTATCACAACGCAAATGTCAAGCTCTACGAAATGGCAAAGGTCTACCTGCCCAAAGAGGGGCAGATCCTCCCCGACGAGCCCAGACATCTGATGCTCGGCTGCTACGGAAACGATGCAGATTTCTTCACCATGAAGGGCGGGATCGAGGCGATTTTCAAGGGTCTTCGTGCAAAGAAGGCAAGCTATTGCGCCGTGAAGGACAACCCCTCCTATCACCCCGGCCGCTGTGCAAGTGTTACGATCGACGGCGTTGAAATCGGCGTGTTCGGTCAGGTGCATCCGCTTGTTGCCAAGAGCTTCGGCATGGATGCTCCCGTTTTCGTTGCTGAGCTGAATTTCACACTCCTGTCTGAACTCCTGCTGCCCGAGGCGACCTATACGCCGCTGCCCAAGTACCCTGCCGTCACCCGTGACATCGCGGTTGTCGTCGACGAAGAGATCACCGTTGCGCAGCTCGAAAACGCCATCATTGCAGGCGGCGGCAAGCTGCTGCGCGAGGTCAAGCTGTTTGACATCTACCGCGGCAAGGGCGTTGACGACGGCAAGAAGAGCGTTGCCTTCAACCTCCTCCTGCGCGCCGATGACCGCACCCTGACAGACACAGACTCCGAAACCGTATTTGCCGCAATTTTGAAGAAGCTCGAGTTCGAGTGCAATGCGAAATTGCGCTGATCGTGTCGTAAAAGATTTGTTTCCAAATATTCATCGATTTTTTCTTTACATTCGGGAAAAAATGTAGTATGATAAATTCAAATCGAGGAAGGAGGCCAGTGTTATGGAACAAAACGCCAAGCACAATACCATAAAATTTACCGTACCGGCAGAAAACAGCGAGGAAATGAAGCAGATCCTGACACAGGTCTACCGCTCCCTGACTGAAAAGGGCTACAACCCGATCAATCAGATCGTCGGCTATGTTTTGTCCGAGGATCCGACGTATATCACCAATCACAATAACGCTCGCAGCCTCATCTGCAAGTTGGATCGTGATGAGCTTCTTCAGGAGCTTGTACGTCATTATCTGTTTGATTAAGTTCCACGCGCGGGGCTGTCGCTTTTGCGAAAGCCCCGTTTCTTTTCTTATGAATCTCCCAAACAACATCCGCGCACTCCCCTTTTTTGGACCGCGTGGTATCATGTCGATAACTTTTTGTTGACAAATCCGTTTCGATGTGTTACAATTCGGTTACATTTTATTTTGGAGGTACTTATGTCCGAAAAAAATGAAGTTCTGATGTACAAGGGTCGTCCCTTGATGCGCAAGGATAATGTGGTCTATTACGGCTCAATGGCTGACGAGTTCATCGTCATGCTGCAGGTGCTTGAGACAAAAGAGATGAGCGACCTCGCCCTTGCCAGCAAGGTTTCCGTCCAGCTCCAGCGCACCGATCCGAATTGCAAGGCGCGTGAGCGTATCGTGAAAAAGAGCGAAAAAGATGGCTTCTACACTGCTTTGGATGTTGGCTGTGTGTGGCTTGAGCGTGCATTGAACGCAAAATAACGCATTACCGGGAGGTTCATAATGAAACGTATTATTTCCGCATTTATGGTTGTCGTACTCGCACTGAGCTTGGCCATGACGCTTTCTCTCAGTACCGAGGCAACGGAGATGAAGACCGCCATCGGCACAGTTGAGACCGCCAGCGGCCTTCGCCTGCGCGAGAAGCCGAGCACTGTTTCTCCGACGATCTGCATCGCGCCCTACGGCGATCAAGTGGTCATCATCCGCAAGGTCGGTAATTGGTATCTGGTCAACTATAACCTACATATCGGTTACATGCATGCGGATTATCTTTCCGTTGAGAGCAAGACCAAGATCAATCTGGGCACCGGTTCCCTCGATCCGTGGCTGACCAATGTCAGATCAGCGGCTTCCACCTCTTCTTCGATCATTGACAAGCTCTACAGCGGCGAAACGGTCGAAATTCTCGGCTTTGATAACGGTTGGTATCAGGTTAGCTACGATAATATCACCGGCTATATCCGCAGCGACCTTGTCACGCTGCTTGACAAGCCTGCCTCCAACCACGGCACAGCAGCCAAATCTTCCTCCGGCAGTTCATCCTCTGCCGCAGGTCAAAAAATTGCAGACTACGCATTGCGTTATGTCGGCTATCCTTATGTCTACGGCGGCTCTTCCCCGTCCGGCTTTGATTGCTCCGGCTTTGTACAGTATGTTTACAAGCAGAACGGCATTTCGATCAACCGTACCGCTACCGCACAGCTCGCAGATGGCTACAATGTTTCCTATAATGACATGAAGCCCGGCGATATTGTCTACTTCGGCTACGGCAGCACCGCCTCTCACGTCGGTATTTATATCGGCAACGGGCAGTTCGTCCATGCGCAAAATTCCTCGACCGGTGTTGTGATCACAAGCCTTTCTCAGAGCTATTACGCAAACCGTTTCCTGTGTGCACACAGAATCGTAGGCTAATACAATTTTTCCGCTCTCCGAAGGAGAGCGGATCTTTTTGCATTTTTTTCTGTTTTTTGCGCAAGCTATCGCCAGAAATGGGGGTAGATTTATGGAAACGGTGCATCAAGGCAAGCAGAGCATTTTATTTCTGCACAAACCGGTCATCATGTCGTATGCTTCCGTTGTCGGAAAAAAAGAGTCGGAAGGGCCTTTGGCTGCCACCTTCGATGTGGCAAGCAGCGATACCAAGTTCGGACAGAAATCGTGGGAAAAAGCGGAAACACAAATGCAAAAAACCGTCATGCAGCTTGCGCTTCAGAAGGCTGATTTGAAGGAAAGTGACTTAGATGCCGCCTTTGTCGGTGATCTGCTCAATCAGTGCGTCGGTTCGAGCTTCTCCATGCGCAATTTGGCGATCCCGACCTTCGGGCTGTACGGAGCCTGCTCTACCATGGCCGAAGGTCTTCTTTTGGCAGCGATGGCGATCAGCGGCGGCTTTTGCCGTAAAACGATCAGTATTTCCTCGTCACATTTTGCCTCCTCGGAGCGTCAGTATCGTTTTCCGCTCGGCTACGGCGGTCAACGAACACCGACGGCGCAATGGACGGTCACGGGCGCCGGAGCCGTTGTCTTGGGCACGGAGGGCGAAGGGCCTTATTTACACTGTGCTACCATCGGCACGATCGTTGACGGCGGCATCAAGGATGCAAATAACATGGGCGCAGCCATGGCACCTGCTGCGTATGAAACCTTAAAAGCACATTTTTCCGATCTCGGCCGAAGCCCAAAAGACTACGATCTGATCGTCACAGGCGATCTGGGTGCTCTTGGCAGCAGCATCCTGCGGGACCTGTTTTTGATGGACGGAATTGACCTCGGTTATCAATACGACGACTGCGGTATGATGATTTTTGATCCGCAAACACAGGACGTACACTGCGGCGGCAGCGGCTGCGGCTGCAGCGCAAGCGTTTTGTGCGGACATCTGCTGGGTCAGATGCGCCGCCATGAGCTGCGCAGGCTTCTTTTCTGCGGTACGGGTGCCTTGCTTTCGCCGCTGTCAATACAGCAGGGCGAATCCATCCCCGCAGTCTGTCACGCCGTCGCGATCGACACGGAAAGGAGCTGAGAAAATGGACTATGTTTGGGCATTTGTGGTCGGCGGTGCATTTTGCGTGATCGGTCAGATCCTGATCGACAAAACAAAGCTGACACCGGCTCGTATCCTCGTATGCTACGTTGTGGTCGGCGTATTTCTCGGCGGCATCGGCGTTTATAAGCATCTGATTGACTTTGCAGGCGCCGGCGCAAGCGTACCGCTGACCGGATTCGGCTATACGCTTTCCAAAGGCGTAAAGGACGCCATTGATGAAAAAGGTTTTCTGGGAATTTTCACCGGCGGTCTGACGGCTGCGGCAGGCGGAATTGCGGCGGCGGTCGTTTTCGGTTGGCTTGCAGGATTGCTGTTTCAGCCGAAGGATAAATAGCGGTCTTCAGGGTATACTATGGTTGCGGATCACCGCAAATGTATCATTTGGAGGACTTAAAAATGGAAAACCGTAATCAGAATCAGCAGAACAACCAGAATAAGCAGAATCAGAACAACCAGAACAACCAGAACAACAACCGTAAGTAAAACAAAAAAGCAGTGCCTTGATCGGCACTGCTTTTTCATATTATTCCTTGATGCTTCCGTCCGCATTAAACAGCGGCAGCTTCTCCAGATAGATAATGTCATCACGGTTCTGCGCATCGCCCTCGGCAAGAATTGCCATGCGGCCGCAAATAATACCGCCTGCTGCCTCTACTAACTTTTCGATCGCAGTCAGAGATTCTCCCGTCGAGATCACATCGTCAACGATCAGAATCTTTTTGCCGCGCATCAGCTCTGCATCGGCCTTATCCAAATACAAATGCTGCTCCTTCGCCGTTGTAATCGAGTTGACCACAACATCAAACACGCCGGACATGTACAGCTTCGGTGCCTTACGCGCAAGGAAATACTTGTTCTGTCCGCTTTGGCGTGCCATCTCGTGAATCAGCGGGATTCCCTTGGCCTCGGCAGAGATCATATAGTCGTACTCCGGTGCCTTCTCAAGAAGTGCTCGGGCAGTTTCGACCGTCAGCTCCACATCTCCAAAAATTACAAACGCGCCGATATACAGATCATCGGTTACTTTGCAAATGGGCAGGTCGCGCTTTACGCCTGCGATCGTCATTGTATGGTGCATGATTCATTCTCCTTTTTGCACTAATCTAACTCCATTATACCATTTTCCGCCCAGATGTCAATTATGTTTTAACGTATATTTTTGCTTTCTTGAGGTAGCCTATGAGTGAGGTGATTTAAAATGGAGAATGACATCCCTATGCTGCAAGCCATTCGCAAAGCCACGCAAATGGGCTGCTACGGAATCAAGGCCGTCATTGACGAAACCGCGCACCGTCCGTTTCGCAATGCGCTCAGATCGCAGTTTAATGAATACGAAAAAATCTTCAACGAGGCCGACCATCTTTTGAAGGAACGCGGCGCCGAACCAAAAAATATCAGTCCTTTTGCTCGCTACGGTTCGGCTATGTCCTCGAAAATGCGCGTGCGCAGCAGCGTAGAGCCAACAGCAAAAATTGCCGAGCTGATGCTGCAGGGCAACACGCGCGGCATGATCAAAAGCATGCACAACATTCGCACGATGGGCGTACTGGATCCAAAGGTCTCCTGCCTTTCCAACCGTCTTTTGCAGACGGAGCAGGCCAATATCGACCAGATGAAGCAGTATCTTTAGGGCGCAGCATGCGCCCTTTCACATTTTTGCGCACCTTGGCATAAACTATGAATAAGGAGGTGCTCCATGGCAGAAAACGGTTACTTATCTGTACGAGTCTATTCCACGGCGGCGCAGCTTCCGGTTCAAGGCGCGCTCGTCACGGTTACGCAGCCAAGTACAAACGGCACAAGGCTTCTCGCCTCAAGAATCACCGACCGCAGCGGTAATATCGAACGCATCACCATCGAAGCTCCCAACCGCTCGGAAAGCCTGCAATCAGGCATCGCTTCTCCCTTCACGTTGGTTGACATTTCGGTAGATGCTCCGGGCTACGAGCGAATTTTGGTGGAAAACGCACAAATCTTTGCAGGCATCATTTCGCAGCAGGATATGGATCTGATCCCGATTGAAGAGCGGCCTGAAGCTTGGAACACGACCGAGGTTTTCCAAGTATCCGCTCAGGCTTTATAGAGCTATGGTTACGGTCATTCCCTACATTCCGGAATACATCACCGTACATCTTGGCTCACCGAGCAGCGATGCGACCAACGTCACGGTTCCCTTTATCGATTATGTCAAAAACGTTGCCTCCAGCGAGATCTATCCGACATGGGAAGAAAGCGCATTGACTGCCAATATCCTGGCGATTATCTCCTTTGCACTCAATCGCGTTTATACAGAATTTTACCGCGCCCAAGGCTATCCGTTTGACATCACCTCATCGACCGCGATCGACCAAAAATTCATTAACGGCAGAAATTATTTCGACAGCATTTCGGATATTGTAGATACGATTTTCAATGATTATATCCGCAGAATGGGCTTTGTCGAGCCGCTGGCAGCCAAATTTTGCAACGGCACCACCGCTACCTGTGAAGGTCTGAGTCAATGGGGGTCACAAAATCTGGCACAGCAAGGCTTGAACTCCGTGCAAATCCTGCGCAATTACTACGGCAACAACATCGAGATCGTCAACGACGCGCCCTTGCGCGGCTACACCCCGTCCTATCCCGGAACGCCCCTGCGCACAGGCTCGCGTGGGCCAAATGTGGTACGCCTGCAGGTGATGCTCAACCGCATCGGTCAAAACTATCCTGCAATCCCGCGTATTGCTTCAGTCGACGGAATTTTTGGCCCACAGACAGAAAACGCAGTACGCACCTTTCAGCAAATCTTCGGTTTGCAGGCAGACGGGATCGTCGGCAAGGCCACTTGGTACCGCCTTGTGCGGCTTTATGTCGGTGTCAATAATCTTGCTGAGCTCGAAAGCGAGGGGCAACGCTTCTACGCCGTCCAATGGCAGACTCCAAGCAACCTTTCCGCCGGTGCAAGAGGGCAAACGGTGAGCCAGCTTCAATTCATGCTGAGAGTTTTGTCGGAATATATCAATGATATTCCGCCTGTCACCGAGGACGGAATTTTCGGGCAGCAGACGCAAAACGCCGTGATCGCATTTCAGCGGTTTGCCGGCTTAACACCCGACGGGATCGTCGGACCTGCCACCTGGAGCGCGCTTTACGACAGAGCCTCCGCTATTGTCGGCAGGAGCAATAATCTCGCACCGCAGTATCCGGGAACGCCGCTGCGTCTCGGTAACAGCGATTATTAAGGAGGGTTTATGAGAATCGGAAAACAGCCGGAGGTAACGCCGATTACCGATCTGCAGGAGATGCTGCGCACGATCTACCCTGACACATTCTTGTCCAAAGACGGCATATTCGGCGCGGAAACAAAGCAGGAGGTCGAGCGTTTTCAATCGCAATACGGTCTTCCGACAACCGGGATCGCAGATCTTGCCACATGGGAGGCAATCGTCCGCGAATTTGAGCTTGCAAACGTTCTGCTCTCGGAAGCTGAGCCGCTTTTAATCGTCCTACAGCCAAATCAGGTGCTGAAGCGCGGCTCAAAAAATGTGCATCTGTATTTATTGCAAGGCATTTTGACCGCACTTTCACGTTATTATGACCAAATGCCGATCGTGGATTTCAGCGGCGTTTTAGATGAGCCGACCGCCGATGCGCTATCATGGTTTCAGCGTTATTCAGCTCTGCCCATCACAGGGGAGCTGGATAAACAGACCTGGCGGCATTTGGCAAAGCACTACCGTTCCGTTGTCGGTGACGGAAGCGGAAGCTTTCCCATCCGCATTGCGCAAAGGCCGTTCCCCACGCCGCAAACCGATGGGTGAAAATACTGATATATTCCGATTGCCGGGTTGTTCTTTGCGAGGAGCAGAGAGCAAAATATCCCCCTTTTAAGGGGGGGAATCAAAAAAAGGGGGGATGCAACCCCTCCGGGCTTCGCCCGACTCCCCTTAAAAGGGGAGTTTTTTACTCTGCGCAACGATAGTAGCGTTCGATAAATCAGAATTTAACAATTTTTTTAATGCTTCATAAAGGGGCTGTAAAAAAAAGTCCCTAAGAAAAAAGCAGGCTGTGCCGGAAGGTGCAGCCTGCAAAATATTTATAGAGAAACGGCTGGTTCAGTGGAAGAATCAGCCGTTTAGTGTTATAATTTAACTGCTATGAAAAAGAATAACACTAAGGTGTATTCTACACCAATCCAACTGAAATTACCAGTGGATTTAGAAA
>CAYVLD010000059.1:0-9746 GCA_964452205.1 uncultured Oscillospiraceae bacterium | reverse complement strand
AGAGGACGTTAAAAACGAAATTTCTTCCAAATCGGAACTTCCTACAAGAGATTGCCACGGCCGCAAGCACTCAGGATGACAAGCATGGCCGCTTTTCCGTTTATGGTTATGTGAATCACACATGTTGATTACGAGGCTGCGCAGTCAAGCCTTGTTTAAGAGGCTCGCAACGACACCGGCGGCAGTACATTCGACTGCCCGTTCAAAATCGGGGTCTCGTGATCACTTTTGTCGTTTCAACCGGCGGTTGTGGCGGTTTTCTACCGTTTTTTCGCAAAAATCAACCGAAGGATGATAGCCAACACGCCCTCTATATGCTATACTAAGTGCAGAAGGAGGGATTGCTTTGAGCAATAATACAATTGGTGAACGTATCAAATTTCACCGCAAACGTTTAGGGCTTACGCAGGATCAGCTCGCACAGCGTCTCGGCGTGAGTGCGCAGGCCGTGAGCAAATGGGAACATAATTTATCCTGTCCCGATATTTCCGTACTACCTGAAATTGCCGAGCTGTTCGGTATTACGGTCGACGAGCTGTTGAGGAAAGGTACACAGCCTGTTCACGAGGCCGAGGTCATCCATGATGAAGCAGATGACGACAGCGGCTGCAGCGTCACATGGAATTGGGGCTTGGGAAAGAAAAAGAGCAATATTCTGTTCTCCCTTTACATCATCATTTTCGGCAGCCTGCTGCTTGTGAATCATTTTCTGAATTATTACGTTTCATGGTGGACCGTTCTTTGGACAACCGCTCTGATCTATTTTGGTATCAGCGGACTTTGCTGCGGTATTTCTATCTTCAGTCTGACGCTCTGCCTTGCAGGTATCTATTTCCTGCTTGATGCGTATGCACTGTTTTCCTTCAGCCTGAGCTGGAGCATTGTCATACCCGTTGTCCTGCTCCTTTGGGGCTTGAGCCTGCTGATCGACGTGTTTGCAGGCAAAAAACGGTACCGCTACAAATCCGGAAAAACCACCGTCCATAACAACAAAAAGCTGCGTCACGAGTATCATTGCAACGATGGCTATCTGTACTGCGACATCAGCTTCGGCTCCCACCGCACTATCGTCGCAACCGAGCTTCTGCGCGGCGGTAAGATCGATTCCAGCTTCGGTGATTTTATCGTTGACTTTTCCGCCTGTCAGGCGGTGGAACCTGATTGCACGATCAATGTTGACAACAGCTTCGGCTCGCTGACGATCTTGATCCCGCGCCGTTTTCTGGTCGAGTTCAAAAGCAGCGACAATTCCTTTGCCTCTGCTGAAATCGAAGGCGCTGCCGCGAATGTCACGGAGGGCACAATCTGCTTCAACACAGACAACAGCTTCGGCACGCTGACCTTTCGCTATACGGAATAAGAAAAATCGCCTTGAGGGAAGCTCCCCCAAGGCGATGCTTTTTATCCTTCCGTCTTTGCGTTATTCTTCTTGTGATAACGCTTGTGATAATTGCGATAGTAATTCTTCTGCTTCTTTGCAGGCTTTTCCTCCTGCGGTGCTTCCTCCGCCTTCTCCGTTTTGGGAGCGGCAGGCTTCTTTTCCGCCTTTTTCTGCTCCGGCTGCGGTGCGGCTTTTTCTGCCTTTTCCGTTTTTTCGAGCTTTTTATTTCCTTTACGGCGGTTGCGGCGCTTGCGGCTCTCCTCCGTAGCCTCTGCCGTTTCGCTCAACGATGCAGACTCCGTCTTGATCTCAGTTTTCAGAACGACAGGCTCCAAATAGGTGGAGAATGTCGGTTTTTCAAGCTGCTTCTTCTGCTTACCGCCGGAAATGGGCGCAAGATCATCGGGGATCGGCTCGTCGTTCTTCTTCGCCTTGCCGTTACGCAGAACGCAGATGTCGCAATTCTTGTGGCAGACGATCGTATCCGGCTGATTTTCCAAACGCACCTTCACGCTTTGGCGCAGCAGATTGACCTCCGTGACCGTTCCGCGGCCGTCGGGCGTATCAACAAAAGATTCCGACTTCGGGCTGTTTTTCAGCAGATCCTCGTATGCCTCCTGCTCATAGTTCAGACAGCACATCAATCTGCCGCAGGTGCCCGAAATCTTGGTCGGGTTCAGGCTGAGGTTCTGCGTCTTCGCCATCTTAATGGAAACCGGCTGAAAATCCTCCAAAAATTCCCGACAGCAGAACGGTCTTCCGCAAATGCCCAGACCACCGACCATCTTTGCCTTATCGCGCACGCCGATCTGACGCAGCTCAATGCGCGTGCGCAGAACGGAGGCGAGATTCTTCACAAGCTCACGGAAATCCACGCGCCCGTCCGCAGTAAAGAAAAACAGAATTTTACTGCCGTCGAAGGCATATTCTGTTGAAACGAGCTGCATTTCCAACCCCAAAGCTTCGATTTTTTCGATACATATCTCGTGTGCGCGCTTCTCTTTGACGCGGTTTTCCTCATCGATCTTGCGGTCGTAGTCGGTGGCAATACGAATGACCGGACGCAGCGGTGCGACCGTTTCTTGTTCGGGCACCTCATGGTTGCCGGCGACACATTTGCCAAACTCGGGGCCTCTGGAGGTGTCGATGATAACATCCTCGCCGCTTTGTACATTCAGACCGTTTGGGTCAAAATAATAAATCTTTGTCCCTGTGCGAAATTGAATGTCGCACACGGTTACTTTGTTTTCGTTCTGTTCCATGGTAACTCCTTCTATGATTGCAGTTGAACGGCCAGCATGCCGCAAATATGGGCTGGTGAAACATTGGCCTCCAACAGGATTTGCGCTTGTTTCAAGCTCTCGATCGCGCTCAGCAGACACGCAGACGTGCAGACCGAGGCGAGAAGCTCACATTCCGTCCGAACCGCCGGCATACCGCTGCGCGCCGAAAGCGCAGAGGTCAAAAGATGATACCACTGCATTAAGATCGGCTTGAGTTGATCTCGCTTCAGCTTCTCCATCGGTGCCAAAACACGCAAAAGCGCACTGCTGCTTCTGTCACAAAACGCCTTGAAAAACGCGATGCTCTGCGGTGCAAGCGCGTCAGTCTGCTGCAAAAGCTCGATGGCCTGTCCCAAATAACCGGCCGAGCGCATGATCGCAGCATCGATCGCTTTCTTTTGCTCCGAGGAAAATCGTTCAAGAAGCTGCGCGCGAAGAATGTCCTCGCTCAGCGGTGCAAGCCGAAGCTCCACGCAGCGGCTGCGAATGGTCTGAAGCATTTTCTCGGCATGCTCGCACAGGAAAATGAACGCCCCGTAGTCAGGCGGTTCTTCAATACATTTCAGCAGCGTATTTTGAGAATCGGGGCGCAGCGCCTGTCCTCGCGGAAACAGATAGATCTTCCGGCGTCCCTCATTCGGGCGGATATAAAGATCCGCACAGCTCTCGCGCACCAGCTTGATCGGCACGCTCACCTTCTCAGGATCATCCACCGTGATCACGTCCGGATGCGTGCTGCCGAGAACCTTGCTGCACTGCGGACATTGACAGCAGGGCTTATTCTCCCCTGTGCACTGCATTGCTGCCGTCAGCAGCTTCGCCAAGGTGCGTTTGCCCGAGCCGGTCGGTCCGGTGATCAGATAGCAGTGGGAGACCTGTCCTTTCTCAAACGCACGCGCCAAACGCTCTTTCAATGTCACATTGCCCAAAAGTGCATCAAATCCCACGCTGTCACCTCCCGATACCTATCTAACTTAATATTATAGCGTATTTCTCGCAACTTTTCCACTACTATTTTCAGAAAAGGTGCAAAAATATTTTCCGCTTCAAAAAAATACGAAAACAGGAAGAATTTTTTCAAAAAAGTTATGCAATTTGTGTTGCAGGTCGGCGTATTTTATAGTATAATATTCTTAAAGTCTGATAGTATGGTTTTTTTCCGACTTTGCTTGTGCTTCGGCACACAAAGAAAGAAGGTTTTAATATGTCTACTTTTTATCTCAACGGAAAAGAGGTTACAGTAGAAAAGAAGCAAAAGCTCCTACGCTTTTTGCGCGACGAAATGCATCTCACCTCCGCCAAGGACGGCTGCAGCGAAGGCGCCTGCGGTGCTTGTACCGTTTTGATCAACGGCGAACCCTGCCGTGCATGTATTCCCGACACCGACCGTCTGGACGGCAAGTCCGTCCTGACCGTTGAAGGTCTGAGCGATTGGGAAAAGAGTGTTTACGTTTTTGCTTTCGGTGAGGCCGGCGCGGTTCAGTGCGGCTTCTGTATTCCGGGCATGGTGCTGTGCGCCAAGAGTCTTCTGGATAAAATCCCTGACCCGAACGATGAACAAATTCGTTTTGCCATCCGCAACAACTACTGCCGCTGCACCGGTTATGTCAAAATCATCGATGCCATCCGCTTGGCAGGTAGGATCTTCCGCGACGGCAAGCTGCCGCTGCCTTCGGAATCCGATTGGAAGCTCGGCTCTCGCGTTCACCGCCTCGACGTAGAGGAGAAGGTGCTCGGTTTCGGCAAATATCCCGATGATTTCTATGTTGACGGCATGTGCTACGGTGGGGCGGTTCGCAGCAAATATGCACGCGCCAGAGTTTTGTCGATCGATGCTTCGGCCGCGTTGAAGCTGCCCGGTGTGATTACCGTTCTGACCGCCGAGGATATTCCCGGCGAGAACAAAATCGGTCATTTGAAGCACGACCAATACACACTCATCCCCATCGGCGGCTTGGTTCACTATCTGGGCGATGCCATCGCGCTGGTCGTTGCCGAGGATGCAGCTACCTTGGAGAAGGCGAAGAAGCTGGTCAAAATCGAATATGAAGTCCTGCCGTTGGTCAGCACCATCGAGGCCGCTGCAGCCAAGGGCGCGCCTTGTGTGTTCGACGAGGAAGATAATAACATTCAGGCCTACAAGCACGTCAGCCGCGGCAATGCAGAGGAGGCCATCAAAAATTCCAAATATGTACTTACCGAGCATTTTGAAACGCCGTGGACAGAGCACGCGTTCTTAGAGCCGGAATGTGCCGTTGCTTACAAGGACGACGACGGAGATGTGTTCATCATCTCCACCGACCAGAGCGCACATACGACCCTGCATGAGTGCTCTCTGGTTTTGGGCACGCATAAGGTCAAGGTGCAAAACGCCCTCGTCGGCGGCGGCTTCGGCGGCAAGGAGGATATGTCCGTTCAGCATCACGCTGCCCTGATCACCTACTGCACGGGAAGACCCGTCAAGGTCAAGCTCTCTCGACCGGAAAGCCTGCTGGTACATCCCAAGCGTCACCATTTCGTGATGGATTTCACCATGGGCTGCGATGAAAACGGCAAGATCATGGGCGTGAAAGCGAAGGTCGCCTCCGATACGGGTGCATTTGCCTCCCTCGGCGGCCCTGTTTTGGAGCGTGCCTGTACACACGCCGCCGGCCCGTATGCCTATGAAAATTTCGAAATTGAAGGCACCGCTTACTACACCAACAATCCGCCTGCAGGCGCGTTCCGCGGTTTCGGCGTTACGCAGACCTGCTTTGCGACGGAATCGCTTTTGAATATGATGGCTGATCTGGTCGGCATCACGCCTTGGGAGATCCGCTATCGCAACGCCATTCGCCCCGGCGGCGTTCTGCCGAACGGTCAGATCGTGGATAATTCCACCGGTCTGATTGAAACGCTGGAGGCTGTGAAGGCCGATTACGATGCAGCACTTGCCGCAGGTAAGCCCGTCGGTCTTGCCTGTGCGATGAAAAACGCCGGTGTCGGCGTCGGCATCCCCGACTGGGGTCGCTGCAAGCTGATTGTGGAGGATGATAAGAAGCTGCATATTTACACCGGCGCATCTTGTATCGGTCAGGGTCTGGGCACCGTTTTGGTGCAGATGATCGTCACCAATACCGATCTGTGCCGTGATGACATCATTTACGAGCGCAGCAATACTTGGATCGCCCCCGACTCCGGTGACACCTCCGGCTCCCGTCAGACCTTGGTGACCGGTGAGGCCTGCCGCCGTGCTTGCGAGAAGCTGATGGAAGCGAAAAAGGGCAAGCAGCTTGCCGAGCTCATCGGTCAGGAATTTTACGGCGAGTATCTTGCCAAGACCGATCCCTTGGGCGCAAATGTCCCGAATCCTGTTTCGCATGTTGCCTACGGCTATGCAACACAGATGTGCATTTTGGATAAAAAGACCGGTTATATTGAATCTATCGTTGCAGCGCACGATGTCGGCAAGGCGGTCAATCCCCTCTCCTGCGAAGGTCAGATCGAGGGCGGCGTGGTCATGTCCATGGGCTATGCGCTTCGTGAGCAGTATCCCATCGACCGCAACTGCAAGCCGATTGAAAAATTCGGAGAGCTTGGTCTCTTCCGTGCTCACGAGATTCCGCCGAAGATCAAAGCGATCGTTATCGACAAGCCCGGTCTGGACGTTGCCTGCGGTGCCATCGGCATCGGTGAGATCACCTCGATCCCCACAGCTCCTGCCATTGCCGACGCTTACTACCGTCTCGACGGCGAGCGGCGTTTCAGCCTGCCGCTTTCCGGCACGCCTTACGAGCGCAAGTAAGAAAGGGGATTTGCTATGATCGTTAAGAAAAAATTTCCTGAAAAGGTTGCCTGCGTTCACTGCAACGGCGGCTACCGTGCAAAGCAGTCCGAAGAGGGCTACGAGCTTTGCACCTACGGCTGCACCGGCTGCGGCACCTGCATCAGCAACTGCAAATTCGGTGCGATCTCCTTAAACTGCTACGGTGTAGCGGAGGTCGATGAAACGAAATGTGTCGGCTGCGGCGCCTGCTATTTAGCCTGTCCGCAGCGTGTCATCCACCTGCGCGTGGAGGATAACCCCATCGTCGTGCTCTGCTCGAACAAGGATCCCCGATGCAAGCACGTTTGCGATGTCAGTTGTGTCGGCTGCGGCCTTTGCGAAAAGGTCTGTCCCGCCGGCGCGATCAAGGTTTCTGAAAACCGCGCATTCATTTTCTCTGACAAATGCTTGTCCTGCGGCGCTTGCGCGATGGTCTGCCCTCGCGATGTGATCCACGACAAGCGCGGTATTTTAACTCACAGAATTTAAAAAATACATTTAGAAAGGATAATTTAAAATGGCCGCAACGTTTAAAAACTTTCTCACTGATGAGGACAAGGAGCTTTTCATTGATGCCCTGTCCGAAAACCTCCCCGCACTGCGCGCAAAGGTCGGCGTTTCGCAAGGCGATCTTGCACAACTGATCGGTGTCTCCCGTCAGACCTACTGCGCAGTTGAGAGCAAGCTCCGCCGCATGTCTTGGAGCACCTACCTGTCGCTGATCCTCTTCTTCGATTACAACCAGGCTACCCATCAGATGCTGCGCAGCATCAACGCTTTCCCCGATGGCTTTGTCGATGGCATGAACAAGGGCAAGAAGAACGCCGGTCTCGATCCGACCACCCTCTTCGGCTCGGACATCAGCGAGGCTGTCAAGGCTTTGGATGAGCAGGCAATGCATACCATCCGCACCGTCCTGATGCTCGAATATGCGCGCTGCGCAGACCTGCCCGGTGATGCTGTTGTCAAGGCATTCAACGGTGTGAATTTTGATCTCTTCGCAGCACCCGAGGATAAGAGAGCACTCAGAGCTCCCAGAGCAAGAAAATAATTCATTCTAATCACGAACCTGAAGCAGCTTCAGGTTCGTGATTTTTTACAATTATCGGCACGTTATTTTGTACAATCTGTTTTGTTCCCTTTTCCTGCTTTTTATGCTAAGATATAGGCGTACTATTTATAAAGGAGATTATGCGCTATGAAATTCACTCGTGCCCTATCGTTGCTGATTGCGCTGTGTCTGCTCGTGACCATGTTCGCAGGACTCACCGTAAACGCTGCCGATATCATCACTACACCCACAGGCTATACCAAAGCCTCCGATGTTGTTTATAAGACTGCCTCCAATGGCACCATCGCCAACTGGGGCGCTCGTGGCGAAGATTGCGTCTTCCTCAGTAAATACGCAGTCTCTTTCTACACAGGTAGCTACGCCTACGAGACCCTGTCGAAGCAGGCAGGCGGCACAACGCAGAGCAATGCCCCGAGCAGCGCTCTGTACAAAGCTCTGCAGAGCATGATGAGTGCAAAGCACAGCCACCAAACCTCCTACAATGAAACCCGTGATCTGTACTGCTATACCGACTGTCTGCTCAATAACACGGCATACATATCCTCATTCTATTCCGGCGTGCAGCTCAATGGTGCATGGGACAGCGGTAAAACATGGAACCGTGAGCATACATGGCCGAACAGCAAGGGTCTGGGTGGCAATGACGAGAACGATATCATGATGCTCCGCCCCACCTCTATCTCCGAAAACAGTTCCCGCGGCAATACCGCCTATGGCGAAAGCTCTACTTATTTCGACCCGGGCGAATCCGTTCGTGGTGACTGCGCCAGAATCGTTTTGTATGTCTACACTCGCTGGGGTAATACCGGCAATATGTGGGGTACCGGCGGTGTTATGGAAAACATGGACATCCTGCTCAAGTGGATGGAGGAGGATCCCGTCGATACTTGGGAAATGGGCCGCAACGACTCCGTACAGTCGATCACGGGTACCCGCAATGTTTTCGTTGACTATCCTGAGTACGCTTGGCTGCTGTTCGGTCAGGAGCTCCCCGAGAATATGACCACGCCCTCCGGCGAGGCACTGGGCAATACTCCGACCACCTGCTCCCACGAGAGCACCCATGAAGAGCGCGTCGAGCCAACCTGCGACAAAGCCGGCAAGCTGAATATCGTCTGCAACGATTGCGGCGCGATTGTCGAAAGCAGCTCGATTGCAAAGCTCGGTCATGAGTACGAAATGACGACCATCGCCCCGACCTGCACCGATAAGGGCTACGATCTGTACGCCTGCATCCGTTGCGACGATGCGTATAAGAAAAACTATACCGATGCTTTGGATCATACTGACGAGGACAACAACGGCCTGTGTGACCGCTGCGGTACCGAAGTTGAAGGCGGTACAACGCCCCCCACGCCTCCCGAGGAGGACTGCCCCTGCGAGCAGTTCGACGATGTCAGCGAAGGTGTCTGGTATCACGATTCCGTGGTCTATGCAATCAGAAACAACCTGATGAACGGCATCGCCGAACGTCGCTTTGACCCGAGCGGCAGCGTGACCCGTGCAATGCTCGTTACCATCCTGTACCGAAGCGAGGGTCTGCCGAGCGTGGAAGGCATGGAAAACCCCTTCACCGATGTTAAGGAAGATAACTGGTACACCGATGCGATCATCTGGGCAGCCAACAACCAGATCGTCAACGGCATGACCGCCACGACCTTCGCCCCCGATGCAGTCATCACCCGTGAGCAGATCGCAACCATCCTCTACCGCTATGCAAAATTCCAGAACAGGGACGTTACCTTGAGCGGCAAGGACGTGCTTGCAACCTTCCCCGATGCAGATAAAATCAGCGCATATGCTGTCGATGCCGTCACTTGGACAATCGACTGCGGCATAATCAACGGCATTTCCGGCACGATTTCCGCCGGAGCCATGGCGATTCGCGCGCAGATTGCCGCTATGCTGATGCGCTATCTCGAAAATTAAGCCTTTACGCCGAGGTCTGCGGATCTCGGCGTTTTTTTGCACCATCGATTGCAATTGCCGGTTGAGTCTGTAAAAAAACTTCCCCTGCCGGTCGCATAGCGGCGCGAACCTGCCAAGAAATCCCGATTTATCGGTGAGATGAGGAGTTCGAATTTGTCATTCTGAGCGAGCGAAATATCCCCCTTTTAAGGGGTTGCAACCCCTCCGGCGCACCAAATAAAAGAAGCCTGCAATCTCAAGGGATTGCAGGTTTTTTCTTGTATTTGCAATGCTTTG
>CAYVLD010000058.1:0-10034 GCA_964452205.1 uncultured Oscillospiraceae bacterium | reverse complement strand
GAACAACGGCGCAAGTTTTGGACTTCACCTATGATGCTGACGGCAGACCGTTTGCCCTGACCTACACGAACGGTACGGCAGACCCTGTAACCTATTACTATGTGCTAAACTTGCAGGGTGATGTCGTCAAGCTCGTGGAGCTCACTCGCAGCGGTAAAGTGTATAACCTAACCACTGTTGCAAGCTATACCTATAACGCATGGGGCGAAATCCTCAGCATCACCGATGCAGAGGGTAATGCAATCACCGATACTACCCATATCGCCCATATTAACCCCCTGCGCTATCGTGGCTATTACTACGATGCAGAAACCGGCTTCTACTATCTGCAAAGTAGATATTATGATCCTGTAACGCATAGATTCATCAATGCTGATAGCTATACAAACACTGCCTCTGGTGTGTTAGGCTATAATATGTTCGCATACTGCAACAACAATCCAACTAACAATCAAGATCCTACAGGAGAATTTGCAATAACGACATTAATCTTGATTGTTGCTGCGGTTGCAGGAACAGCGGTGGCTGTCCATACAGGCTACGAAGCTAGAAAAGCCGGATATGATTGGGCGGATACAATCTTTTACTCCTTAGGCTCTGGATTTTGCACATTTGCTACAGTCTATTCTCTTGGAATGACAGCTTACGGCGTTTATTGCAACTATTGCATTATGAATGCCAAAACTCCTGTTTTTGAAGTTGGCAGTAAAGCCAATGTTGCAGCTCAATTGCAAACCTGTGCAAATACAGCAAACGCAAATGTTTCTGGCAGCGGCCCAACCGTAGGAACAAATAAGCACGCCGTGTTTGCAAATGAAGTCAACAATTTAGGCAATTCGAGTTTGAGAACGGAAGTTTCTTATTTGAATGGTTGGGAGGTTCCGTACGGAACAAAAGGAAGCATTAGATTTGACGTTTTGCAATATAATTCGGACGGAGTTCCTGTTGCTGCTTGGGATTTTAAAACGGGGACAGCAATGTTAACAATGTCAAGAATGGCGCAAATGCAGGCACAGTCCGGTCTAAATACACCAATCTACATGATTAAGTGAGGATATCCAATGAGTCTTTTTCATGAAATAGTAAAACGAATCAATCCATATATGCAGGGTAAAGGATTTTTGCTTTCTAGAAAAAATTATTACTATATCGCTGCTGATATTGCATATTGTATTTCTTTTGATGCACCTGGCAGAATGTTATATGTTACAGAATATGTAATGCCACTTTATATTCCCTGTCAGAGCAGATACTATACCTACGGAAACAGATTAAATGCTTTGCAGGGAGTCTTCCTTCCAACGCTACAGCAAGATGCTATTAATTCAATAGATGAATGGTGCGATATACTTTGCCAGTGCATAGAGAAAAAAATAGTCCCATTTTATACACAAATTGGAACGCCTATTAGGCTAATAGAACAAATTGAGCAAAAAACACGCCTTGTTTCAACTTTCTTTTTTTGCCCAGAGATAGACATCGAACGCTTGAAGGCTTATACATATTTATATCTAAGAGATCAATCGAAAATGGAACATGCTGTAAAAAATTATCGCAATTTGCTTATGGCAAGCACCTTCCTTGCTGATACTGCTCGTCAAAAACACCTTGAAGAGGCAGACAGCTTATCCTCACTTTCAAAAGCTGATGAGCGAGAAGTTGCAGATTTTATATCCAATACAATTACGATTATGAGAAAGGTGTTATAAACAAGACAGGGAAACAAGACAGGGGACGGTTCGAAACCGCTTAAAATACCTACTTTTTCAGTGGTTTCAGACGGTCCCCTGTCCTCTCCACTTTATCGGTAGGGGTAAACAACAAAAAGAATACATAACAAATACGTTATTTTAAGGAGGCAAGCCTACGAAAAAATTAATTATTTCGTTATGTATTATAGTCGCATTGTTTGTAGGGTGTAACGGAAATGAGACATCGGTCAAAACATTGTGCTTAGAAGAGAACTTTGCTTTTTCTTTACCTGAAAATGGAACCATCATATTTGATTCTTTTATTTCGACAGGTTTTGACTATGAGGAATATGCTGTAATAAAATATTCTGACTTGTCTGCACTTGAAAAATACGAGTGGATAACGCTCACTGAGGATAATATCTCGGAGATATTATCCGTCTTGGAAAACCACGATGCAAAACGAACATCAGATAATAAAGAGCCAATTCCGAAAGAATATATGCCTGATTATACACGAGTGAAAGGAATCAGGCTAAACGATCCGCCTAATGAGGATGGATTCTATAACGAAAGGAAGTTCGCATATGTCCTGATAGATGCAGAAAAGCTTTATGTATATGCTGTGATCTACTGCCCGTAAAGGAAGGGGAGAAGATGGGGGGGTGGCTCTCTGACTTTGGAAGATTCTGAACTTTACGGCTGCAAAAAACGGCGAGTTGTCTGATAGTTCGTTGAAAAACGAACATTTTAAAATCACAAATAACGGGGTGCGTGTTTGCGCGCACCCCACCCGTCGTAGTGTAAAAGCTCCGTTTTTGTCATCCTGAGCGAATACCCGCAAGGGGCACGCCGCATCCGTAGCGCCTGTTCCTCACTGACGGCTGCGCTCAGAATGACAAATTCGGACTCCCCAGCTCACCGACAAATCGGAATTTTGCTTTCCGGGCGCATGCGCCGTTACTCTTTTTTCACACCGTTTCCCTGTTGGTCGATCGGAGACGGGCACACATGCTGCTGCATGCGGTTTCCGACGTTTTGGCCGTGTATGATGGGCAGCTTCGGGTCGCTCAGATCGCTGTGCCGTTGCGGCTGCGTGCTCGGTTTTTCCATACAAATCCCCTCCGCCGTTAGTTTTCCGACGGAGGGTTTTTTTATGTAATGTCTGCTGAATAAGTCGTCCTTGTGACTTATTCGCACAGCTTTGCTGTGCAATCCTGCAAAAACGGCTCTTTTAAACCGTTTTTGTAGGATTCAGACATGTATACAATAATATTAGCGAAAAATGGTCAATTATAAATTTTGATTTAACGAGTAGATTTTAAGGGACACGGCGTGCCGTGATCGAAAGAAGATTTACATCGTAGGTCACGGCACGCCGTGTCCCTGCATATTCCGATTTATTAGGCAGTTCTTTGCAAGGAGGAGAGAGTGAAATATCCCTCCCTTTTAGGGGATGGGATCAAAGGGGGTTGCAGCCCCTCCGGGCTTCGCCCGACTCCCCTGAAAAGGGGAGTTTTTTGCCCTGCGCAACGATAGTAGCTGTTCGATGAATCGCCAAATTCCGATTTATCGGTGAGATGGTGAGTCCGTGTTTGTCATTCTGAGCGATACCCGCAAGGGGCACACCGCATCCGTAGCGCTTGTTCCTCGCTGACGGCTGCGCAGGCGAAGAATCTTAGCGAGGCAAGGTAGTGCTGTGCACTTTTTCGGTGCCAACTGGATTCTTCACCTCGCTCCCTCGCAATGACATAGGAAAGAGTTTTTTACAGCCGCTTTCGTTTATTCATTTTCGAGCTGCATAAGCTTATCGACGCGTCTTTGATGTCTGCCGCCTTCAAACTCGGTGTCCAGCCAAATGTCCACGATCTCAAGTGCGAGCTTTTCGCCCACGATCCCCTGTCCGAGTGCCATCATATTCGTGTCATTGTGCTGACGGGTCAGACGTGCGGAAACCGTGTCGCTTAAAAGGGCGCATCGGATGCCCTTGACCTTGTTGGCGGAGATGGAAATGCCGATGCCCGTGGTGCAAACCACAATGCCGCGCTCACATTCGCCGCTTGCCACGGCTACGGCTGCAGGTGCGCCGAAATCGGAATAGTCGCAGCTTTCGGTGGAGTTGGTGCCGCAATCAAGTACCTCGAAGCCGCGTGATAACAGATGTGCCTTGATCGCGGTCTTAAGCGTCAAGCCGCCGTGGTCACAGCCGAGAGAGATTTTCATTTTAGTTCCTCCTAAATAAAAAGTTGCAGAATAAATGTTGCTGCAGCGACAAAGCTGAAGCCGACAACGATCCACGGATGCTCACGCTCCGTGATAACGGCGAGCACCCAACCGAGCAGCACGGATAGCATCGGCACGCACAGATACATGCCGCCGCAGAACCATACCGCCGCGAACAGGGGCAAAAGCACCAGCATCGCGATGCACTTGCTATCGTGCCAGCGGAAAATGCCGTGTAAAAGGGGAATGAGCGAGAAGGCGCCGAGTGAAAACAGCAGCGCATCGCGCACAAGGACGGTTGCAAACGGATCGACCGCGATCGACAGACTCTTCAGGCGCGCAAGCAGCTTGCTCGGAATGATCTGCAGCAGCAGGCGCAGATCGGTCAGCAGCTCGGGCTGCTGCATTTTGTACAAGCAATAGTATGCCCAGCCGGCGAATACGGCGGCAATGCCTGCAAAGAAGATCAAAAGCAGAGAAATTGCCAGACGCACACCGCGGTTTTTCAGCGTGGTTTTGCGCCAGCGATAGATCTGTGCGTAAATATATGCCGTCGGGAAGATCGGACACAGCCAGAAAAGCTCCCAATAGCGCAGCAGCGCCAAGCCGTAGACGGCAAGGGACACCAAAAGCAGCAGCGCACGCGGGAAGAAAGCGGTGTCGGCGTTGGAAGCAGTCCACAGCCACAAAAACAGCAGCGAAATTGCCACCAGAGCGGCCGCCCAAACGTTGGAAATCTGCATTAAGCCTGCAAGCAGCGCGCAGCAGACTGCCGGCAGGGTGAGCTTACACATGCTGCGCAGCAGCAGATAGATCGCCACAGAAAGCAGCGCACACGGCAGCAGGTAGTGAATGCTCAGATGTTTCAGCACCGTAGAAAAGACCTGCAGCATATTTTTCTGCAGATAGAGCAGAAGGAAGCTCACAAGTCGCAGCATCGCACCGCAGAAGCCTGCAAGCAGCGCCCAAGCCAGATCGCCCCAGCGAAGAGGCTGTACGGTCAGCGTGGTAAACTTCGGGCGATCAATGCGGCTGATCCACTCGGTCGTACCGCGGACAGGGCGAATGGAAACAAAATAAATCGGTATCAGCATCATTGCAAACAGCGCAAACACGCCTGTAATCAGCAGCGCAAGGCTGTCCGAAGGGATGCTCAGCAGCATCAGATTCACATGAACACCTCCTAAAAACACATCATATCACACTTCCGCCTGCGGCGCAAGCGTCAAACGGCGCATCCAAGCTCGGCAGGATCGGCATCACGCCATCGGAAAAACCGTAATTTTCCAGCACATGCGCAGCCGCCGGATGCTCCACGGGGACACAGACACGGAGCTTATTTAAGCCGTCGGCGCGGGCAATGGAAACCGCCTCGCCCAAAAGCTGTGCGGAAAGCCCGATGCCCCGATGCTCCGGAAGCAAACCGAAAAACACCAGCTCCTCGCCCTGCGTAATCACAACGCCCGTGGGCGCGTTGACAAGCATCGAAATGCGCACCGTCTGTCCCTCCTTCGGACAAACACCGAGGGTCTGAAGCAGCGCTGCGTCGGCAGGCTCGGCCTCGCGGTACCACATATTAAAATCCTTTTTGCCGCCGCCGCGCCACCACATCTGCCGTCCGAGCGTGGAGATTTCCGGCGAAATGTGCGACGCGTCGTTCAAAAATTCCAGATGGTATTGCCCGTTTTCATAAGTAAGATGGGTCACGGCGGTGTTTTCGCAATGCGCAACGGCGTTGCGGTCGTCAGGATAGAACAGCCGCTGTAAAATGCCGCGCAGCACCATACCGTGCGAAACGATCACAACGGTCTGACCGTCGTGCGCCTCGGCAACCTCACCGAGCGCCTGCAAAAAGCGGTCGGTGTATTCCGTAAAACGCTCGCTGCCCTCGACGTGCCACGTTTGCGGACTGTGAGAGAAAGCGTAATTGCGCTCAGGGTCGCAGTGATCCAGCCAGCCGAAGGGCTGATTTTCCCAAATGCCGACCGCCATCTCCCGAAAACGGCAATCCGTGTTCAGCGGCAGATGTTTCGGCCCGTAAATCGCGCCGGCGGTGCAGCGCGTGCGCGTTAAATCACTTGCGTAAACCGCATCGACCGCAATCGACTCAAACCGCTTTGCCAAAGCAGCGATCTGCCTGCGCCCGTTGGGCGTGACAAAGGAATCGTACTGCCCCTGCAGACGGCGGAACACGTTTCCCTCGGCCTCGGCGTGGCGGATCAGATAAATTTTTGTCATAAGATCACCACATATTTTGCAATATCTTTTTTCATCTTTTCCGCAGCGGCAACGGCTTGCTCCAGATAGTCGCGGCCGTCCGAGCCTTCCTTCTGCCATGCGCAGATGATGCTTCTTGAGGCGGAAACGATCGCGCCCTGACCGAAGCGGTCGAAGGCAAACTGAACGTTTTTCGCCGTGCCGCCCTGCGTGCCGTAACCGGGCACGAGGAAGAAGAGGCGGTCATATTTTTCGCGCAGCAGCTTGAGCGTCTGCGGATAGGTCGCGCCGACCACCGCACCGATCTCGCTGTAACCGTTGCGGCCGCAAAGCTCGCTGCCCCAGCGCATCACAAGATCCGCCATCGCCGTGTAAACTACGCGGTCGCCCGAGAGCAGATCCTGCACCTCGCGCGAGGATTTGTTCGAAGTTTTGAGCAGCATGAAAAGATTTTTGCCGTTGTGCTTACAATAAGGAAGGAACGGCTTGATGCCGTCGCTGCCGAGATAGCCGTTGACCGTCAGCGCATCGCAATGATAGAGCTGATGGGTGCTCTGCCCGATGGGTACGCTGCCGAACATCGCCTGTGCGTAGATCTCCGCTACGGGGCCGATGTCGCCGCGCATGGAATCGATCAAAACGTAAAAGCCTTGTTCGGTGGCATATTTGCTCAGGCGCTGCATCAGGGCGATGCCGTCTGCGCCAAGCGCTTCAAAGCACGCACTTTGCAGCTTGACAGCCGGTACGAAATTTTTGAGCGAATCGATCAATTCCGTGCAAAATCGCTCATAAGCCGCAACTGCGGCGGCAATGGTCTGCCCATGCTGCGTAAAAGCCTCGCTGACGATGTGCTGCGGAAGGATGGGAAGATACGGATCCAGCCCGACCATCACGGGATTTTTGCATTTTCTAATTTTTTCCTGTAACACGTCGATCGACATTTGATAATCGCCTCCGAAGCGCGGCAGATCTGCGCGCGCCAAAATTGTTATTTAATGTCTGCTGAATAAGTCGCCCTTGTGACTTATTCGCACAGCTTTGCTGTGCAATCCTGCAAAAACGGCTCTTTTAAACCGTTTTTGTAGGATTCAGACATGTAAACAATGCGTATTTTCAAACGAGCATCGCAACGCTTGTTTGAAATGTGCAAGGTTTTAGCGGTTTTTCCGCAAAAACCTTGCACCGGAACAACGCAAAACGGCCGTGGAAGCCATGGCTTGCAAGGGCTTGTGCGTTGTTCAGTACACATTATTTACAAACAGTATACCATATTTTAATGCAATTGAAAAGACGATTTTCGACTTTTTTGGGCAAACTATGGACGAAAGGAGGGATTAAAAATGCAAGTGAAATCTTTTTTGTTCACGCTGGGGCTCGGAATGGCCGCCGGCGGCGCGGCAATGCTGATGCTGCCGCAAAATTCCAAGGCGCGCAAGGGCGCACAGAAGGCCGTGGACACCATGGAGCAGGGCATCGAAAAAATGATGAAATAAACTGACGCACAAATTCCGATTTATCGGTGAGTTATGATTTTACTATTGTAGGGGAGGGTCACACTCGCAAGGGCAGGCCGCATCCGTAAGGCAGCAAGCTGCCGACGGCTGCGCACTCGTTCTTCTCGCTGCCGCTCGAATTACTCCTTGCCGCTGCCACAGCTTCGCGCTAAGAGCCGCCGCAAGCGGCGGTTGCGCTACGCACGCCCACTGCGGTGGGTGTCCTTGTTGCTCGCTGTATCTGCCACAGACAGCGCTCGCAACCGTCCCTCCCTGTGAACCCCTTCGGGCGCTGTGCGTCTCGTTACAGCGCATAGGTCGATTTTACAACGGCTCAATAAATCGGAATTTTCAAACACGTTTTGTTGCGAGTCGCAAAAAATAACTGCCCTGCCAAACACAGAGCAGTTATTTTTTCTTCCATAGGGTAAGTCGCCAAAATATGCAGTCTTCCACATGACATAGGACCAAAATCTCACCGAAAACGGCTGCAAAAACATACAATACAGCATGCTACTTGCGTTCTGCCTTACTCATGGCGGCCTCGCTTGTGCTCAAACGTGCCCCATTCGGGCAGCGGCAGCCGTTGCATCGCACCGAAAACCCGATCCTTCAGGTCGGGGTAGGTCTTTTGCAGCGTTGCGATCAGCTCCTTGATCTCTTGCCGCTTGGTGCGCTTGTCGGCAGGGCAGCGGTTGTGAACAAGCGGAAGATTCTCTTTTTCCACAAAATTTGCGATCGTTTTTTCGCTCAAATACAGAAGCGGTCGGATCTGCGTAACGCCCGTCCGATCCAAAAACGTCACCGGCTGGAAGCAACTGATGCGCCCTTCATACAAAAGACTCATCAAAAACGTCTCCACCGCATCATCGTGATGGTGCCCCAGAGCGACCTTGCTGAAGCCCTGCTCCAAAAGTGCCTGATTGAGCGCACCTCTGCGCATTTTGGCGCACATCGAGCAGGGATTTTTCTCCTGACGGTAGTCGAAAATGATCGAGGCGATCTCGGTTTTCACAATATGATATGGCACCTTCAATTTCTCGCAAAGCTCTGCGATCGGCGCAAAATCCATCCCGAAGCCCATGTCGATCGAAACGGCGCTGAGCTCATACGGCTGCGGATAGTACTCACGCATCGCCGCAAGCAAAACCAACAGCGCAACCGAATCCTTTCCGCCCGAAACACCAATGGCGATCTTGTCGTTTGGCTCGATCATGCGGTAATCGTCCGTACATCTTCGCACTAAGCCCATCAATTTTTGCATATTTCTCACCCTTTTTCGGAAAAAATGCCTCACGAGAAAACAAGAGAATAAACGAGTATTTGAGAGAAAACGAGAGTTCTCTCGGAGGAAAATAAATTTCTGTAAAATTATGCTTGACAGTTCGAAAAACTTGTGGTATAACATCAAAGCTGCGTAATTATTGTACGCGCAAAATCCCCATTTGTCAAAAAATTTTTTATTATATAACGGAGGAAACATCCATGTCCACTACCCTGGTCAGAAAAGAAGATGTACAGCGCAAGTGGTTCATCGTCGACGCAGCCAACAAGCCCCTGGGCCGTACCGCTGTTGTCGCCGCTAACATCCTGCGCGGCAAGGTTAAGGCTGACTTCACCCCCAACGTCGATTGCGGTGATTATGTCATCATCATCAACGCCGACAAGGCAATCCTCACCGGCAAGAAGCTCGATCAGAAGTACTATCGTCATCATTCCGGTTGGATCGGCGGCCTGAAGGAAACCAAGTACAAGACCCTCATGGCTGAGCGTCCCGAGTTCGCAATGCAGCTTGCCGTTAAGGGCATGCTCCCCAAGAACACCCTCGGCCGCAACGCCCTCACCCGTCTGAAGGTCTTCGCAGGCAGCGAGCATCCGCACGCAGCTCAGAAGCCCGAAGCATGGCAGGACTAAACAGGAGGTAACAGACTATGTACGAGAGCAAGAGACAGTATCAGTACGGCACCGGCAGACGTAAGTCTTCCATCGCCCGTGTTCGCGTTTACGAGAACGGCACCGGTTCCATCATCATCAACGGCCGTGACATCGACGATTACTTCGGTCTGGATACCCTGAAGCTGATCGTTCGCCAGCCGCTGGTCGCTACCGAGAACGTCGGTAAGGTTGACATCATCTGCACCGTCAAGGGCGGCGGCGTCACCGGTCAGGCCGGCGCCATCCGTCATGGCATTTCCCGCGCGCTCCTCGGCGTTAATGCTGAGTACCGTGCAACTCTGAAGGCCGCAGGCTTCCTGACCCGTGACCCCAGAATGAAGGAAAGAAAGAAGTACGGTCTCAAGGCAGCACGTCGTGCGCCTCAGTTCAGCAAGAGATAAAGAGACCCACAAATCCAATCAAAACACAACAAAAACCCCGGAAAATCACGGTTTTCCGGGGTTTTCCTATACTC
>CAYVLD010000057.1:0-10307 GCA_964452205.1 uncultured Oscillospiraceae bacterium | reverse complement strand
CACAGCAAAGCTGTGCGAATAAGTCACAAGGACGACTTATTCAGCAGACATTACAATAAAAAGCAGACAGCTATGTCATTGCCATGAGAGCAGTATCAGAATGACATGAGGAGACTTCTTCGACACGCTAAAACCGCAAGGCAGTTTTCTGCCTTGCGGTTTTTCGTAAATTTTCAGTCTTTTAAGAAGAGCCTCAGAATGGGGAGCTGTGCGATGGCACGGCCTTTACGGGAACATATAATCCCACGGGAATCCGTAGGAATATTCCTCGGTAGCTTCGACCTCCGCGTCCTCGCTGCTGCTGGGTGTGGAATCGAACGTAATGGTCAGCGTCAGCGTTTCGCCGCTGCGGAAGACCGTAATTTCAACCGTGTCGCCGCCGCGGTACGGACGAAGTGCTTGATACAATGTATCGACACCGTAAACCGCCGTATCGCCAACGGACGTGATAATGTCGCTGACGCGCAGGCCGGCCTTGTCGCCGCTGCTGCCCTTCTCAATGCTCTGTACCAATGCGCCGGCAGGAATCTCGCCTGCGGCGGCGCTGTTGCTGACCGTTACGCCGATGTAAGCGCGGTTCTGTACCGAGCCGTACTCGCGCAGGTCGTCCACGATGGTAAGCACGTCGTTGATCGGAATGGCAAAGCCGATTCCCTCGATGGTTGCAGAGCCGGAGACCGTGCCGGAATATTTCGCCGTTGTGATACCTACTACCTCGCCGTCAAGGTTGAACAGCGGGCCGCCGGAGTTGCCGGGGTTGATGGCGGCGTCGATCTGCATCATGTTGATGGGCATCTCGTCGGTATAAACCGCGCGACCCTTTGCGCTGACGTAGCCGACCGTCATGGTATAGGTCAGCTCACCCAGAGGATTGCCGATGGCGGCGATCTGCTCACCGACATACAGCGCATCGGAATCGCCCAATGTCACAGGGGTCAAACCCTCAGCCTCGATCTTGAGCAGGGCTACGTCGCTCTCAGCCTCGTAGCCGAGAACCTTGGCAGGATATTCCGTGCCGTCATACATGGTGATGGTCAGAACCTCCGCATTTTCGATGACGTGGAAATTGGTCAAAATCTCGCCGTCGGAGGAGATGATAAAGCCGGTGCCTGTGCCCGTTGAGACCGAGCCCTGGCCGAAATAATTGTAGGTGGTATACTGATTCGTCACGCCGACAATGGACGGAACGGCTTCATTATACAGATTTGCAAGCGTGGTTGCAGCCTGTGTGTTGACGCTGTTCGACTTGTTCGTGGTCGGCTCGGTCGTTTTTTGCGTTTGTGCGGAGGGCTGAAGCACCTGCTGAGTGCTTTCCGACTCTTTATGATCGAAATACAGTCCGACCGCAACGCCGCCCAAGACACTTCCCAACAGCGCAAAGCACAATCCAATGAGCGCGACCTTCCAGCCCAAAGCGCCCGATTTTTTCTCCTTTTTCGGCTTCCTTGCAGGCGGCGTAGCGCTCTGCTTCGGCGCAGCGGGTGCGCCGGTATAGGGAGAGTACGCCTGCGGACGAGGGTTGGGCTTGCCGGTGTAGGGATCGTAGCCGTATGGTGCGCGGAACTGCGGCGGCTGATAGGTCGGTGTGTAAGGTGCTGTGTAGGTCGGCTGCGGCTCGGTGAACGCAGGGGCGGGAGCCGGTTCGACCGGCGCGGTGAACGCAGGCTCTTCCGTAGGCTGGATCGGTGCAGTGAACTGCGGCTCCGGTGTCGGTTCGACCGGCGCGGTGAACGCAGGCGCTTCCGCAGACTCGATCGGAGAGACAAGCTCCCTCTCAGCCTCTACAGCCGCTTTGATTTCCGGAATCGGGATGGTTTCGTCAAAGTCTGCAGTATACGAAGCTGTCTCAACCGCTTCGCCGTGCTGCGCCTCGGGCGCGAAGAAATTCGTCATTTCTTCGTCTGTATTCGGATGCAAAGGATTATCATTCATGTTAATCGCTCCTTTGGTTCGGATTTTATGGTTTTATTCTAACGGGAGTATGTTACCGATTTGTGAAGTCGAAACAAAGAAATTATAAATAATTATACACATTTATCCTCCTGCATGATGCGCAGGATGGTATGATCGGTCTGACGCATGCCGTCCTGCGCAAGCAAGCCGACGTTTGCGATCGTGTCATCTGCGGAGGAGGCGACGATACCCTCGCCGCTGTGGAACTCCTTGCGGTGCAGATACATCTGGTAGCCCAAAATGCCGGCATCGACGGCTGCAGCGATCTTGGCTGCGCAGGAAGGTTTTGCGCCGTCGCAGATCGTGCCGGAGAGGATGGCAACGGCGTTGACCACCGTATGCGCCACAGCGGAAAAACCGCCGCCGAGCAGATAGCAAATGCCTGCACCTGCGCCCACACCGGCGGAAATCGCGCCACAGTAGGCAGACAGGCGGCCAATGCCGCTCTTTTGATGGATTGTGATCAGGTCGGAGACGATCAGCGCGCGCAGAAGCTGCTCTTGCGTTGCGCCGATGTGTTCGGCGTAGGCTACGACCGGCATGCAGGCGGTGATTCCCTGATTGCCCGAGCCGGAGAGGATGACCACAGGCATCTCGCAGCCGCTCATTCTCGCGTCCGAGCCGGCGGCGGCATAGGCTTTGGCAACCTGCTTGATGTCGTTGCCGTAATCTTCAAGGAGAATTTTTCCGATCTGCGCACCCCAAGCGCCCGTCAGACCTTCTCTTGAAATGGCGCTGTTGCACTCGATCTGCCGCTCAAGCAAGGGACGAAGCTCCGTCAAGTCGACCGTATCGGCAAAGCGGATGATGTCCTCCACATTCAGACAGCTTTTGTCGGTGAGCTTTTCCTCGGAGGCCTCGACGATCGGCAGGGAAAGCAGAATTTCATCATCCTTCGACAGGTGGACAAGATTCGTGTGATGATTCGTGATGCGCACACGCGCCCGATGCTCGCCTGCGTAGGCGCAAAGATCAATATCCAGCTTGCACAGAGAATCGCTGCAGGCGATGTTGATTTCGATGTTTTCCAAAAAATCAGCAATCAGCGGCAGCTTTTCGGGCGGCAGATCCGCAATGACCTGCAGATCCTTCGACGAATCACCTGCAATCATGCCGGCGGCAATGGCAGGACGGATACCCTTGCGGCCGCCGGTATTCGGCACGACCACGCTCTTTACATTCTTAATAATATTACCGCTCAGGCAAGCCTCGATCCGCTCGGGTGCACAGCCCAGCGTTTCGCGCAGCTTGGCTGCGCAGTAGGCAATGGCGATCGGCTCGGTGCAGCCCGTGGCAGGTACAAGCTCCTCCTGCAGGATCGAAATATAGCTCTGTAGGATCGTCTTTTCCGGCATGGTCACAGCCTCTTTTCGTAGAATCTGTTTTCATTATAACAAAAAAACCGAACATTGCAAGGAAAATACAAAAATTGCCGAGTAAAACTTGACAATCGCCGTTGATAAACGTAGAAAAAACGATTGTCAAAATTCCGCTTTATCGAGCAGTTCGTATTTGTCCTTGCGAAGAACGTCGCGACGCGGCAATCTTATGTGGTACGATATACGCCACAGCGTGCGATATATTTGCTTCGCAAATGCGATATGATATTCGTTCTCTCTCATGCCGAAGGCATATATCGCTCATCACAGATGAATCTCGCGCCGCAGGCATATCGCTCGTTCCGCGAGGAACGAATATCGCTGCTCATAGAGCACCGGCACGCTCGCGCGTCTCGTTACTATGCGGCAGTCGTCTTTGTAACAGACCGATAAATCGGAATTTATCGGTTAATGTTGACGGTCGTTTTACAATTCTTTGCTTTTTTGTTCGTTTTTTTGATACTTTATGTGCATATTTTTTTGAGGTATTTTCATGAAACACTATGAAAATGTGAATTTTTATTATGAAATTATGTAGTTTTCTCTATTTTTTTAAATCTCTTTCGTGAAAACAGAGAAAAAGTACACTTTTGCCTTGCACATTCGCCTAAAATCTGTTAGAATAATAAAACCAAGAATGGGCAGTTGTCCGAACTTTGGAAATTTAAGGAGGAAAAACTATGAAACACGCAAAGAGAATCATTGCTATGCTTCTTGCAGTAGTGATGATCATCGGCATCCTGCCGTTTGCATCGGCTGCCAATGTTGGCCCGTTTACAGACGTTCAGGAAGACGATTGGTATGGCGAGTACGTCGCGTACGTTTATGAGTACGGTCTGATGAACGGCCTTTCCAAGACCACCTTTGGACCGGAGGAGACCTGCACTCGTGCAATGGCCGCTACGGTTCTGTACCGCATTGAGGGCGAGCCCGAAGTTTCCGAGCCCGCTACCTTCACCGACCTGTCGGATGATTGGTATCAGGACTCCGTCGCTTGGGCAGAGGACGAAAGCGTTGTCAACGGCGTTGGCGATGGCAAGTTCGATCCCAACGGTCTGGTTACCCGTGAGCAGCTCGTCACCATGATCTGGCGCTATGCCGGCTCTCAGGAACCCGTTGTTGACGGCGGCATTGACAACTATCCCGATGCAAGCAGCGTCAGCGATTATGCTGTTAAGGCGTTCAACTGGGCAATCTCCAAGGGCATCATCAACGGCAAGGACAGCAAGCTGCAGCCTGCAGGCAATGCAACCCGTGCTGAGTTTGCAAAGATCATCACCGTTTATGATCAGTCCAACGAGCCGTGTGAGAATCACACCTGGGTTGACGGCGACGTCATCAAGGAAGCTACCTGCACCGAGGCAGGCGAGATGGAAATCATCTGCTCCGTCTGCGGCGAGAAGAGCACCAAGGAAATTCCTGCTCTGGGCCACAACTATGTTGACGGCGTCTGTGCAAACTGCGGCGACAAGCTGGCAGAGGATTCCGAGGTCGTCATCTACTACACCAACGACATCCACACCTACATCGACAAGGATCTGTCCTATGACAACATTGCCGATCTGAAGACCCAGACCGAGAAGGTCGCTGCTGACGTCCTCCTGCTCGACGCAGGTGACCACGCTCAGGGCACTGCATTCGGCGGCATGGACAAGGGTCAGACCATGATTGAGCTCATGAACGCTGCAGGTTACGACTATGCAACCCTCGGCAACCACGAGTTCGACTATGGCATGGACGGCGCCATGAACTTCATCAAGTGGGCTGACTTCACCTACCTGTCTGCAAACTTCTATGAAGAGGCAGACGGTGTCCGCGGCGAGAATGTCCTCGACAGCTACGCTATTGTTGAGCTGGCAGGCAAGAAGGTCGCTATCATCGGTGTCACCACTCCCGAATCCTTCACCAAGTCTACTCCTGCATACTTCCAGGATGAGAATGGTAACTACATCTACGGCATCGCCGGCGGCGAAGACGGCTCCGATCTGTACGCAGACGTACAGGCTGCCATCGACGCAGCTAAGGCTGAGGGCGCTGAGATCGTCATCGCTTTGGCTCACCTGGGCGACGATCCTGCTTCCGATCCGTGGAACTCCGAAGACGTTATCGAGAACACCACCGGCCTCGATGCTCTGATCGACGGCCATTCCCACAGCACCGTTGAGGGCAAGCTGGTTGCCGACAAGGAAGGCAACGATGTTCTGCTCACCCAGACCGGCGAGTATTTCAATGCAATCGGCAAGATGACCATCGACGCTGAGGGCAACATCTCCACCGAACTGATCACCTCCTACACCGGTTCTGACGCTTCCGTCAAGGCTGATGTTGACGCATGGATCGCAGAGGTTGACGAGCTGCTTGGCACCGTTGTTGCTAAGAGCGAGATCGACTTCATCATCAAGGATGACACCGGTCGTCTGATCCGTAAGCAGGAAACCAACCTCGGTGACTTCGCTGCGGACGCTCTGTACTACCTGTTCGACAACATGGACATGGATGTTGACGTTGCCATTATGAACGGCGGCGGCATCCGTGCTGACATGCCCGCAGGTGACATCTCCTACAAGACCACCAAGACTGTCCACACCTTCGGCAACGTCGCTTGCCTGCAGACCATCACCGGTCAGCAGCTCCTCGATGCTCTGGAGTGGGGCGCAAAGAATGTAGGCACCGGCGAAAACGGCGGCTTCCTGCAGGTCTCCGGCATTACTTACGAAATCCACAGCTACATCCCGTCCACCGTCCAGGCTGACGACAAGGGCGTATGGGCCGGCGCTCCGACCGGCGAATACCGTGTCAAGAACGTCATGGTTGGCGGCGAGCCCCTCGACCTGACTGCTACCTATAACCTCGCAGGCTACAACTACACCTTGCGCGACCTCGGTGACGGCTTTGCAATGTTCGACGGCGCAGTCAATGTCCTTGACTATGTCATGGAAGACTACCTCGTTCTGGCAAACTATGCAGCTTCCTTCCCCGAAGCTACCATCAAGGCTGACAACTCCGTCCTCGGCGCTGACTACGGCGACAAGTACGGCGAAGGCAGAATCACCATCGTGACCGAGAAGGAAGAAGATGATGGCGCATTCGTTCTGACCTCTGAGCTCAAGGATGGCGACAAGGTCGTTATCTACAATGCAGGCTCCGGCATGGCATTCAGCTCTACTCCTTCCGGCTACTATGTAGCAGGCGTTGGTGTTACTCCCGTTGACAACAAGATTAGCACCGAAGATACCACCATCATCTGGGACGTCACCAAGAACGCTGACGGCACCTACACCTTCACTCAGGGCGAAAACACCCTGATGGTCGGCATCGATGGAACCTATTCCAATGTTTACTTCGAAGGCGACTATGCAGACACCTGGAATCTGACTGTCTGCAACGCTGCAAACAACAGCTACTATATCTCCAGCGCAACTGAGACCACCTCCTATGGCAATGTCTACCTCGAGTGGTATGCAGCCAAGACCGCATTCTCCGCATACAGCACCGGCAGCATCAGCGAAGGTGCATTCGGCTTCCAGTTCTATGCAATCGGCGGCAACGGCGGCAACGGCGGCAACGGCGGCAATGGCGGCAATGACGACAATAACGATGGCGAGTTCGTTCTGAGCGACACCATCAAGGCAGGCGACGAAGTTATCATCGTTTGCACTGCAAAGAACATCGCTTTCTCCAGCGACAAGAGCGCTTCTGCAGACTACTACAATGCAGGCGTTGAAGTAGCTCCCGTAGACGGCAAGATCACCGACGCTCCCGAAGCCCTTGTTTGGACTGTCGGCGAGAAGGACGGCGGCTACACCTTCTCCTTTGGCGGCCAGAATATCGGCATGGCTGATTCCTTCTCCAGCACCAACTTGGGCGAAGTCAACGACGTCTGGACTTTGGAAGTTTCCAAGACCGAAAACGCATTCTATATCAAGAATGTCGGCCGTGACGTTTACCTCGAATGGTACGAAAGCAACAATTATTGGAGCGGCTACTACAACAACTCTGTTGAAGAGCTGTTTGCAATGAGCTTCTATGTCAAGGACGGCGCCGGCATCGGCGGCGGCAACGACGACGGCAATGACGACGGCAATGACGATGTCATCCCCGGCGAAACTGCTGCTTTCGAGAAGGTTACTGCTGACCTTGGCAACTGGGAAGGCTCCTATGTCATCGGCTGGGACGACGGCACCAACGCTGTTATCTTCGACGGCCAGAATGACGCTAACGAGAACCACACCGCTTCCGCTCTGACCGATAACAAGGTCACTGCTCCCACCACCAGCATCATCGTGATCGAGGCTGTTGACGGCGGCTACACTCTGAAGGCTACCGGCGGCTACCTCAACGGTACTGCGGGTGCGAACGATCTCGTTTTCGAGACCGAGCCCAGCGTTGCTACCATCGTTTGGGAAGATGGCAACCCCATCATCACCTCTGCTGCAGGCACGATCTGCCGCTATAACAATGTTGCCAACTCTTCTACCGGCGGCAACTACTCCTGGTTCCGTTTCTACAAGCCGACCAGCTCCGTCCAGACTCCCGTAGCTCTGTACAAGCTGACCGACGATGTGGTCGTTCCTCCTTCCTGCGAGCACATGTGGAACGAGGGTGAAGTTACCACCGAGGCGACCTGTGAAGCTAAGGGTGAGAAGACCTACACCTGCGGCCTGTGCGGCGAGACCAAGACCGAAGCCATCGATGCTCTGGGACACAACTATGTTGACGGCGTTTGCGAAAATTGCGGCGACGACATCAACGAAAACGAAGTTAAGTATGTTGCTATTTACAACAACGCAAACAGCAAGGTCATGACTGACGAAACCAGCGTTTACAACAGCAAGGATCAGCTCAAGTCTGCTGATGCAACCCTGAACGCTGAGGGCAAGCTGGAGACTGCTGCTACCAACGTTCCCACCTTCAAGATGGAGACCAACGTTGACGGCATCACCTCCTTCATCACCGAAGACGGCAAGTACCTGTACTGCGACGGCACCAACCTGCGTCTTGTTGACGAGGGCGGCGACTACACCGAGTTCTATCTCGATGAGGTTGATGGCGGCTACTACATCCGTCTGGCAAATTACCTCTACGACGGTACTTCTGCTCAGTACATTGAGTACTACAAGGAAGTTTTCACCTGCTACGGCATCACTGATACCTCTGATGTAAACATCTACATCTTCAACTTCTACGAACTGGAAGAGCAGGCAGATTCCTGCGAGCATGTTTGGGACGAAGGCGTAGAGACTGCTGAGCCCACCTGCACCGAAGAAGGTCTGTGCATCTACACCTGCACCCTGTGCGGCGAGACTGACGAAGTCGTTCTCGAAGCTCTTGGCCACATTGACGAAGATGCGGACAACCTCTGCGACGATTGCGGCGCAAAAATGGGCGAGACTTCCGAAGCATTCGTTCTGGCTACCGAGCTGAAGGACGGCGACGAGGTCGTTATCTACAACGCTTTCAACAAGATGGCTGTCACCTCCACTCCCAGCGGATACTACTTCGCAGGTGCACAGATCGAGGCTGAATCTAATGCCATTGTTACCGAGGATGCTTCCATCATCTGGACGGCTGTTGAGAATGCTGACGGTAGCTTCTCCTTCAAGCAGGGCGATGCTGCTCTGGGCATTGTTGTCAGCGGCACCTATTTCAACCTCTCTATGGAAAGCAGCGATGCCGGCTGGACGATTATCCCCTGCAATGCTGAGAACAACAGCTACTACATCTACAACTCCACCTTGACCGGCCAGTACGGCAACGTCTACCTCGAGTGGTATGCTGCAAAGAGTGCATTCTCCGCATACTGCACCGGCACTGACCGCCTGACTGAAAATGACTTCGGCTTCCAGTTCTTTGTCAAGACTACTGTCGACGGCGATGTTGTCATTCCTTGCGCTCACGAGTGGGACGAGGGTGAAGTCACTACTGAGCCCGACTGCACCACCGCAGGCGAGATGACCTACAACTGCATCCACTGCGATGAGACCAAGACCGAAGAGATCGCTGCTCTGGGCCATGTTGACGAAGATGCCAACAACGAGTGCGACAACTGCGGTGTTGTTATGGGCGGCAAGATGACCGAGGTTGATTTCGCTGACCTGCAGGATGGCGACACCATCATGATCGTCATGCACACTTCTCCCGAGATGACCGACAAGGACTTCGTTCTGCTCAACAACTACGGCACAACTCCGAAGAACAATGCCGCAGTGTTCACCGGCGAGCATAACGAGACCATGTACTTCACCGTCAACATCGCTGCTGACGGCACCATCACGCTGACCGCAGGCGAGAACAACCTCTACTGCACCACCAGCGGCAACAACGGCCTGTGCTGCGCCTCCAGCGACGCCGGCGCAATCGGCTATGACGAGACCTTCGGCTACCTGACCATCGTTGACACCGCCGGCAGCACCCGCTACATCGGCGTTTATGACAACAACGGCGGCGACATGAGCAAGGTCGAGACCCCCAACTTCCGCGCTTACAAGCTCACGAGCAGCGGCACCCTGTCCAACATCGGTGACCAGACTCTGACCATCTACAAGATCGGCTGATAAAGGTCTCTTGTAAATCGCATATCCTATAAACTTTGAGGGCGTTGCTTCGGCAACGCCCTTTCAGTTTGTTAACAACATCTAATACTACTCTCTGATTAAAAGTAGACAGGGTCATGTTTTGTCATTGCGAAGCCGCTTGCGGCTGTGGCAAACTCAAAAACGTTACTTCCTGCACGAAATGGCCACGACCCCTTCGGGGTCTGCCAATGACATATAACGGAGCGCTTTTTTCATAGCAGCGACGAGTACGAAGACGCGAATCTCACCGATAAATCGGAATTTGTATCGCAAAAAAAGAAATTTTCATATTTTGCAAAAAAGCACTTGCATTTTTGGCTGTAATTGCATATAATATCTAAGTAACACCTGCCGGTGTGATGGAATTGGTAGACGTAGTGGACTCAAAATCCACCGCTGG
>CAYVLD010000056.1:0-10569 GCA_964452205.1 uncultured Oscillospiraceae bacterium | reverse complement strand
GTCGACACAAGAAAGGTACCCGCCGGAGGCTGCACAAGCCATCGAGAGGAGCAGGATTCGTTAAAAACGAAATTGGTTCCGAAAAGAAATATTCTGACATAGATTTACGGAAAAATCGATACTTCCTGCACCGATCGAGGCACGCCTGCAAGGGGTAGGCCGTATCCGTAGCGCTCGTTCCTCGCTGACGGCTGCGCTCTGACCCTCCCCTACAGGATAATTCTATAACCTGCCCGATAAATCGGAATTTTGCAAATGGCAGCACTTTTGATTCGGAAATCGATGCGACCGTATATCGCTGCTCCGCTCCATGCAATGACAAAACATAGCCCGGTCTGCTTTTAATCGGAACTTAGTATAAGACTGCTCGCGTGAGTCAAAAAACGTGGCACACCTCTGTACGAAGTGTGCCACGGGGATTTACAGCTCTCTCAAAGCATCCGGCAGGACGGTTTTGGTATTCGTTTTCTCGTCGCGGTATTTGACGACCCTCGCAGGTGCGCCGACGGCAACTGCATTTTCCGGTATGTTTTCCGTGACGATCGCGCCGGCGGCGATCACCGCGCCCTTGCCGATCTGAACGCCCTCCAAAACAACGGCGTTTGCACCGATGACAACATCGTCACCGACCGTTACGGGCGTTGCGCTCGGCGGCTCGATCACACCTGCCAAAACGGCACCTGCGCCGATATGGCAGCGTTTGCCGACGGTCGCACGACCGCCCAAAACCGCGCCCATGTCGATCATGGTGCCTTCTCCGATGACAGCGCCGATATTGATGATCGCGCCCATCATGATCACGGCGTTATTACCGATCTCTACGCCGTCGCGAATGATTGCACCCGGCTCGATTCTGGCATGCAGATTCTTGACATCTAACATGGGAATTGCGCTGTTGCAGGCGCTGTTTTCAACATGAATTGCGGAAAGTTTGTCCGCATTTGCTTCGATCTGGGGTGCAAGCACCTTCCAGTCACCGAAGAGGAGCTTTAGGCCGTTGCCGCCGCAGAAGCTTTCGCAATCCGTAAATTCGCATGCGTCCTTTTCCTGTACGGTTATGCGCACAGGCGTTTTTTTCTGCGCCGTGCGGATCATTTCGATAATTTCAAATGCTTCCATCTTATCTCACCGTCTTCTTGCGGCGCATCATCTCACGCCAGTCGAGATCACCGCGCTGCAGACCCATGATCAGCATCTCCGCCGAAGCAAGATTGGTTGCAACCGGTACATTATAAGTGTCGCACAGATGGATGGTCTGCACGATCTGCTGATCCTCCCACGGATTGGTGCTGTTCGGGTCGGTAAACATCAAAACAAGGTCGATCTCATTATATGCAATTCTCGCATCGACTTGCTGATGACCGCCCTGATTGTGCGACAAAAACAGCGTGACCGGCAGACCGGTCGCATCGGCAACCAAACGGCCTGTCGTAGCGGTAGCCGAGAGATTGTGCTTGGAAAGGATGCTTTTGTATGCGGTGCAGAACTGAACCATCAGCTCTTTCTTCTTATCGTGTGCTAAAAGAGTAATATTCATTCTCTCACCTCATTATAATTTCATCAGTGCAGTCGGCACGCCGCGAAGACGCCGCGAAATGCGCAGGCAGGCCTCGGCGGCGCCGTTGCTCTCGGTAAAGATCAGCGCATCGCCGCTGCTGGCGGCGAGCACAACGTTCTGATCCTCCGGAACGATACCGAGCAGAGGCAGACCGACCTCGTCCATAATATCATCGACCGTCAGATCCATGCGCGTGAACAGCTTCGGCGTGATGCGGTTGACAATCAGGTGGACGTCCTCCTTGCCGCGCAGGAACAAAAGCTCGGCAGCGTGCTCTGCATCGCGCATGGATGCAGGGTCGGGTGTGGAAACGACCAGAAAACGGTCTGCGTAAGTCGTCGTCAGGCGGAAACCGCTGCCGATGCCGGCAGGGGAGTCGATCAGACAGAAATCGTACTGATCGCGCGCTTGTGCCAACAGAGCGCTAAAGGCTTCCGGATCGATCAGTTCTTCACCCTCGCGAACCGGTGCGGTCAGAAGATACAGATTCGGCAGATCCGGGTGCTCAGCGGCATCGGTAAGCTCGTAGTGACCACCAATGACATCGGTGAAGGCGATGATCGGCTGATCTGCCATGCCGAGAGAAATATCCAAATTTCTAAGTCCAATATCCGCATCGATGCAAAGCACCTTCTTGCCCTCGGCAGCAAGACAAGTCGCAATCGCCGCGCACAGGGTCGTTTTGCCCGTGCCGCCCTTGCCGGAAATGACAGAAATGATCTCGCCCATTGTTTCAGCTCCTTTGATCCATCCAATTTGCTATAGTATACTTGATTTTTGCATCAATTTCAATATTGAATGGTTAGAAAGAAAAATTATTTTTTTCAAAAAAGCTATTGACAAATCCAAAGTGATCTGCTAATATAATAACAGAAACGATAATCATTATCGTTTTGGAGGTGGCAACCATGTCGATACGTAAACACAGTAAGAAACGCGATGCAATATTAGAATGTATCCGCTCAACGGATACGCACCCGAATGCCGAGTGGATTTACGCACAGCTCAAGCCACAGATCCCCGACCTGTCGCTCGGGACGGTCTACCGCAACCTTTCGCTTTTGAAGCAGGAGGGCGTGATCGGGACGATGGGCGTGGTCAACGGTATGGAGCGTTTCGAGCGAGATACGCATCCGCATGCGCATTTCATCTGCTCCAACTGCAGCGCCGTGATCGATGTTTTTGAGGTCGATCCGCCGCAGAAGCTGTGCGAGCAGGTACAATGCGGCAGCGTGAAGGAATGTGTTTTGACCTTCACGGGAGTTTGTAACAACTGCGTCAAGGCTGACGCTTAAAAATTTAAATTATTGGAGGATTTTATTATGAAAAAGTATGTATGCCCCGTTTGCGGTTATGTTCATGAAGGCGATATGCCCGAGGGTTTCAAGTGCCCGCTTTGCAAGGTTGACGGTTCTAAGTTTAAGCTCGTTGAGGGCGAGATGACTCTGGCTGCTGAGCACGTTTTCGGCATCGGCGCACAGCTCGACGGTGTTCCTGAGGAAGACAAGAAGTTCATCATGGATCAGCTCAAGGCAAATTTTGAAGGCGAATGCAGCGAGGTCGGTATGTATCTGTGCATGGCTCGTATCGCACACCGTGAGGGCTATCCCGAAATCGGCCTGTACTGGGAGAAGGCAGCTTGGGAAGAGGCAGAGCATGCAGCAAAGTTTGCCGAGCTGATGGGCAGCAGCTTAGAGCCCAATATGAAGAATGATACCAAGGCAAACCTCGCATGGCGTGTGGACTGCGAATACGGCGCAACCGCCGGCAAATTTGAGCTTGCGAAGGTCGCAAAGAAGCACAATCTCGATGCGATCCATGACACCGTCCATGAGATGGCCCGCGACGAAGCTCGTCATGGCCGCGCTCTTGAGGGACTTTTGAAGAGATATTTTAAGTAAGATATATCGCAGGGTCAAGTGGGGCCATTGGCCGAGAAGTGCAATTTTTCTCCCCTGCACGTTATAAATTATTTATGGCAGAGCTCTGGAAGGCTTGCTGAAGAGATACTTTAAGTAAGATAAAACCAGCATAAATGACACTTTTTAAGAGGAAATCACTTCGGTGGTTTCCTCTTGTTTTTGCACCGCAATGTCAAAATCGTGTCAATTTTGCTGTTTCACCCAAAAGAAAACGCCCCCATTTGTCAATCATCATTGTCAATTTTTTGCAGTTGTATTATACACTGCATTGACAAAAATGTTGACTATTGGGGCGTATGGAATGGGCACGGCGCAGGCCATTTCGTGGACGGTATCGTGGATGGCGTCGAGGTAGTATTAAAATAAGGGCTACTCAAAAAAGTATTAAAAGTAGTTGATATGCGTTAATTTGCAATATAAAATAGCAATATCAAAATAAACATTGGTTCATTTTAATACTTACGGAGTGATCTTATGATTTATGGCTACGCAAGAACAAGCAGAAAATCACAGAATGTGGAGAGGCAGATCAGGAATATTCTGCAACATTCTCCTAACGCAGCTATTTTGAAAGAAGCCTTTACAGGCACAACACAAGACCGTCCTGTATGGAAAAAGCTGTTTCAACGCTTGCAGCCTAATGATGTTTTGATTTTTGATAGCGTAAGCCGTATGAGCAGAAATGCAGAGGAAGGCTTTGCGGAATATGAAGCACTCTACCATAGAGGCGTTACCCTGATTTTTATAAAAGAACCTGCAATCAATACAGAAGCCTATCGCAGTGCTGAAAAAGATGCTGTCCCCATGACAGGCACGGAGGCAGATTATATTTTGGCAGGAGTCAATGAATTTCTTTCCGTTCTGAGAAAAAAGCAATTCAAATTGGCATTTGAGCAAGCACAAAAGGAAGTAGACGACCTCCATGAACGCACCAAAGAGGGCATGCTGACCGCCAAATTGAACGGCAAACAAATCGGCAGAAAGCATGGCGCAAAAATTATTACCAAGAAAGAGCAAGCTTGTAAAGAGATCATACAAAAGCATTCCAAATCCTTCGGCGGTACCCTCTCCGATAGTGAAACCATCAAGCTCTGCGGTTGTTCTCGAAATTCGTACTATAAGTATAAGCGGGCGTTGCTGCGTGGACTTGTCGAGACAACATAAATCAATTTCATATTGATAGTAATGCACGGCAGTGGTGATTTAGTCGAATCTGAATCATCACTTTTTGTTACCATGTTTACAAAATATTCATTGCATTATTTTGACGGTAGTATATAATATTACCCAGAAGTAAAAGGGTTCCAACTCATTAGGGCAAGAACTTTCCACAACATCATACTTTTCATAAATTAGAAAATGAATTATTACATAGAAAATGGGAGGAGCTATGGATTACCCACACACACTAAGATTTAAAGTAAGTAAAGTTTTTGGGGCACAAGATGTTGAAGTTACACTATACTCAGGTTTGACAACTTTTGTTGGTACAAATGCATCAGGCAAAACGCAGACATTAAAAATACTGCGTGATAAACTCAAGAAGGAAATCGGAAAGCAAAAAGTCCGCTACCTATCATCGAATAGAATTGGAATGATGGAACAATACCGTTCAAAAACAAATCAATACAGCTATGAAGCCGATAACTTTACTCTTGGTGGTCAAGACTTAAAACGAGCTCGGCATGAACTGGAAACAGCAAGTGGTGATTTCTTCACGATGGATGATCGAAAAGATGTATATATTAAAGTTGCCGAGAGATTATCCGTTCTCTTTAACAGACAAATATTTATCCGTTGGGATGCTGGGCAAATGAAGGTATTTTTTGGGAAAACCGGTAGTACAGCGGAATACTCTGTTGCCGCAGAGGCTAGTGGCTTAGTAAATGTTATTTCAATTTTGGCAGCACTCTTTGATGAGGCTGTTGAAGTTTTGCTTATTGACGAACCCGAAGTATCCTTACACCCACAATTGCAATCATATCTGTTACGTGAAATGAAGACCGCTTCCGTAAAATATAAAAAAACTATTATTATTTCAACACATTCCGCTGAAATGATTGACCTTAATTCAGCAAATGACTTGTGCAATTTTGTATTCTTTAGGGAAAATGAATTGCCTAAGCAAATTTCTCCCGATGCACCAGAACTCAGCAATAATAAATTGAAAGACTTTCTTCTTCGTTTAAGTCTTATATACAATGAAGGCTTTTTTGCTAAAAAGGTAATGCTAATTGAAGGAAGCAGCGATATGATCATATGTCGCTATCTTAGTAATAGACTTAATCTAAATCTCGATGTTGCAGGTACTCAAATAATTCCAGTTGAAGGAAAAGGTCAATTCCCCATTATTACAAAACTATTTCGCTTAATTGGAAAAGATGTCTGCGTATTGACAGATTTAGACGGATTTTGTGACGATAACAGTATCATAAATCTTTTTTCAACACAACCTGCTGCAATTGAAATAGCAAATAGTTATGGTAATGCTGATTTGCAAGGTATGATACGGGATATTAAAACAAAAATTGACGATCTCGTTCGCAAAAATAAAGATAATATGACAGCAATATATGAAATACACCCCTATTGGGTCAACCGTGATTTAGATGCAGATGAGGATAAACCAATTCGCCGCGCATTAATAGCACAACTATTTACTGCAAGCGATGATGATTTGCTAAATTGGCCGGATTTTACCGAGTGGAGAAGCCTAAAAACACGAATCTCGGTGCTTCTTGATATTTTAGAAAAACTGGGGTGTTTTATTTTACGTAAAGGTGCCATTGAAAGTTATTACTCTTTCGCACCAAATACAGTGTATACAGGGAAACCTTCTGCTGCCGCTCTTGAAATCAGCGGCTTAGAAAATAAAACTAACGAGGAAATCTACGAGCAATATTCAGATTTGGCTCGCGCACTAATGTTCGCAGCATTGGACAAACCAGTTGATGAGAGTTTTGCTGTTAAGAAAGAATTATTAACTGAGTTAGCCTTAGTAATAGGCATACTAGACAAAGTATCTACAGAGGGTGATATTCTATCTATTATTAAGCAAGCAAAGGGAAGCGCACAATCGCTATTCGGCTATAAAATAATTCATGGAAATGATTGCAATGGGGTCGAAGTATCTTTACGCTCACAAATAATTGATGTTGATGGTTTTCCGTTCAAAGCCTTTGTGAATGATAATGTAAATCAGGTTGTCAACGCCAATGTTCGCAGAAAAAACTAACTCTCTACTACACATTATGTATTATTCTAAAAAATTGAAGCCCAGAGGGTCTTAATGGCTCTCTGGGCATTGTTTATATTGGTAGCTTTGCTATTCATATAATTTAGCTTACATTATATGCGGTTTTTAGGGGTTTTCTATCTCAAAAATATCTTCATAGCTAACTTTTAGAATTTGCTTGATCAAAATGATTTCATCGGGGTAGAGGTGTCTCTGCCCTACTTCTATTTTTGCTACTGCACTTCGGGTAATATCGCAACCCAAAAGCTGTAATTTCGCAGCTAACACTTCCTGTGTCATATTCGCGTTTTCCCTTAATATGCGAATGTTGTTCCCCACACGCTTTTCGACGGTATGATTCATGTAGCACTCCTTTGCACTAAAATAGGTGCAAAAATTAGTTGACATTATTATAACCAACTGTTATAATAAGTTTGCACTTATATAGGTGCAAATAGATTTTGACCGATGGAATGAACTGGTCTGTCATTCACTCGGAAACACAGAAAAGAGAAGTGGAGGTTATTTTATGGTCACGATTATTATGTTTCTCATTTTTAGCAAAGCGAGCTTTTTCATCGCCGTCCTTATGATTGGAGGCGGTGTGGCAGCAGATATCTTTTTATTCCGTCGATTTAAACCTATGTTGCAAGAAAAGGGATGGCTGTCTTCTGCAAAGAAAAGCGAGCCCATTGATTTGCATTCTGCTGAAGAATATATCAAAAAATGCCCGCTCACAGATGTAGACTTGTTGCTTTTGGCAGAACGTTACAATAATTATGCAGAAGATGAAGATGAATTTACATTCTTTTTTACTTATTATGTGCAGCGTTTGCCGAACATACAAGCAATCCTTGGCAATGGAGAAAAAGTTGACAGGGTTCTGCCCATTATTATGTCAATTCGGGCGAAAGCAACACTGGACGAAGTATTTGACGGTCGTATCGACAATCCAGAAAATTACTTGCGGTTCATTGATGAAGCGCTTGATACTACCTGTAGAGCATTGTTTGTATTTGCCGTAAAGCTAAATCACTGCTTATATGGTTTGTTTGCAGAGCATATTGCACGGGTGCTTATTTCTGGCTGTGTGGACCCAAATGAAGAGTGGCTGTACGACAAGCTACTGTACAACGAAACACCTGAAAGTGACCCCGAAGGCAAAAAAATGTTGGAAAACATTCGTCCCATGCTGGAAGCCTCAGGCTATCTTCTTGAGGATGAGTAAAAATACAAATATAAAGGAGAAATTAAAATGCAACACTACACAAGCGGAAACAAGGTTTGTGCCACCTGTGCGAACTGGGGCGGCGAACGCACCGTAAAGCTCAACGGCACACAGGTAGAGGTTAGAGATATGAATAAGAGAGGTCCCTGCTATTGCCGTAACCATCATAGCTCTGTAACCGCTGGTGAGACTTCTTGCTATGTATGCAGCAACTACCAAAAGTGGGGCGCATTGCGGTAATCTCAGTATGGCAAGAGAAGCAATTCGAGATTTCAGTGGAAGAATCATCGCATTTATTGAGGATGACCCCAACAGAAAGAGCGTCCGTTCCTTTGACGGAAGATTGCTTGGTTGGTATGACAAGAGAAATGGTATTACCTATGAATTTAACGGCAGGATCGTTGCCAAAGGCGATGCAACGGGAATGCTGATTGGCAGATAAACATTTTAGCATATTCATCAATTTTTTATGTTAGAATTTGTGCAACCATACAAAGTTTTTCTGAAATAGTTAAGATTTTCAATTTCATCAGCTACAATATATTTGCCGTGCTTTTCAAGCCCATTGGTGTTTGCCGATGGGCTTTTCCTTTTGTGGGAAAGTATAAACTTTTTTAGGAGGCAACGGCATGGATCGAGTATTTATTATTTATGAATTGGTAAAGTCGGCACAGGTGGCAGGGCATTTGCTGCGGAATATGAAAGATTCCGATATGGGGAAGTTTATCTGCAAGGCACCTGTTACGGTGTGGTGGAAGTGTGAGTTACTAAATGAATGTGGCTTTCCTCAGTATGCGCAGATCGGAGAAGTGGCGCAACATTCTTTGTTAGAAAACAGAGGGCAGAAATTTTCTCTTCGCTCTTTCCTGTCTGCATGGGAGTTTGACAGCAGAGACTTTGCAAGCTATGAGGAAGTGGAGCAGCAGCTTGAAAATAGCCCATGGAAAGCTTGGCACATTTTAGATACTTGGGAGAACGGGCACAAAACATGGAGCTTTTATTACACGGGTCCGCATTTGATTTATTTTACCCATTGGGAAGCTGTAAGCAACGGCGATACAGATACCCTGCTGTTTGCACCAAACAATATGCGCACGCTTGATTTACCTGTTCCTTTTCAGGTCGGCGATTTATTGGAAATTGATTGCACTCCCTTTGCGCCTGTAAAAGATGCGGTGGTGCTATCGGAAGATATGCAAATCGCATTCTTAAATTCTAATGGGGAGCTATGCATTGACAGCTTTGAAAGCGGCTGCATGTTCGGCACAGGAAAGCACAATGTGATACCGCCTTTATATGGTGCTGATTTGGTAAAGTATTCGGATGATTACATTTTGTTGGCGTTGCGAAATTACATCGGCGGAAAAGCAGAAAATGCAGAAAAAGTTTTGCATTGTTTCCGTAAATATTCCAAAGGCAGCAATCGCTTGGATCAAGGCTATTTTCTTTGGCGCATGGAGCAAAGCGGCGAAATGGTATCTGATTATTTTTAAGAGGCATTTCTTGCACATCGGGTGCATTTGGGGCAGAGAAATGGTAAACTAATTGGCAATGAAAAGAGTGCATCAGGGTGCATTAGAGGGCATCGAAGCAATACTACATAAATAGATGGCGGTCGTATTTATCGCAATATCATTTCAATTTCTACTTATATATACATTTTTATCCCCTAAAAATTGCTTTTAGGGGATAATTTTTGTCAAATATTTATTTTGCTTTATGTGAAAAGAAGCAAGGATTTTTGTATATATAATTATCAAATACGAAAGGATAATTGTAAATGTATAGTATGAATTATAATAAGAAATTTGAGGGTATTTGGATCCCGCGCTCCATTTGGTATGCCAGTGAGTTAACGCCATTGGAAAAGATAATTCTCTGTGAAATTCACTACCTTGACAATGAAGACCATTGTTATGCTTCCAATGCATATTTGGCGGAATTGTGTTGTTGCAGCGAAAACAAGGTTTCTAAAGCAGTGAATAAGCTGCTGAAATTGGGCTATATTAGCTTAATCAGCTTTGATGGCAGAAATAGAGTGCTCAGCAGCAATATGGAATTTGATGTGACGGTAACCAAAGGAATATAGGAGGGATGCAAAATAGAATATGCAGAGTTGTTCAAAGTAAAAGCTAATAATATATAATAATTTATAGAATAAATAATATAAAATATATATAATATTTAAAGAAAAAATAAGAAATAAATGTATATTAGTATATAAAAATTATTTTTACCAAAAGGTACATAAATGTACTAATCTTTTGGTAAAAATAATTCAAATACTTATATTCCAATATATATTACTCATTATATTTCATTGGTAATCATAAAAAATATAATAATATGAATGCGCGCAGTGTGCTTGATGTGGCGGCATCTTGCTGTGCGGCGCAATATATTACAGCATATTGAGATTATGGCGTAAAATCTCTGTGCCTGTTTTGGAAAATGAAATATAATACTGCTGCGTGACATGAATATTTCCGTGTCCCATTTGATTGCAGAGCAGATGGGTAGGGGTATTCATATCAGCCATAAAAGTGCCGTAGGTGTGCCTCAAATAATGATAGAGACCGCAGAAAATTTTGTGTAATCGACAAACTATGACAGTATGAAGTTTGGC
>CAYVLD010000055.1:0-10674 GCA_964452205.1 uncultured Oscillospiraceae bacterium | reverse complement strand
GCACAGCAAAGCTGTGCGAATAAGTCACAAGGGCGACTTATTCAGCAGACATTAGATAAAAAGCATCTGCCAAATTCCGTTTTATCGGGCAGATTATAGAATCATCCTGTAGGGGAGGGTCAGAGCGCATCCGCAGCGCTCATTCCTCGCTGACGGCTGCGCTCTGACCCTACGATTCCAAATACGAACTGCCCGGTAAATCGGAATTTGTCAGCATCCACTACCCAAGCTTATGCTGCTTACACGCGGTCATGCACACCGCGACCCTTTCGGCAGCGATTGCAACGATTCATCAAACGGCAACGCTGAAAACCATGCAATACAAGGGCGTATCTGAAAACCGGCGGAATGACCAACAGCGAGGGATTTTTTCGTTGTACAAGTCATTTTTACGCAGGAATACTTTGTGTATTGCAAGGAAAAATGACGCAGTACGGCGGAAAAAGCGCCGTTGGTTGGGCGTTTTGACGGTTTTCAGATACGCCCAAATCCTCTACGGTGTTTTTTTCCACGTTTTCACCGTCGGATTAGCGCGCAGCGCGCGGAAAAATTCCTGTAAAAGCGTTCTGGCTTCGTTCTCCAAAACGCCGCCGGTCACCTCCGGCTTGTGGTTGTACGGCAGGGCGAAAAGATCTGTCAGCGTGCCGCACGAGCCTGCCTTGCTGTCGGGTGCGCCGTAGATCACGCGCGCAATGCGCGAATTGATGATCGCGCCGGCGCACATCGGACACGGCTCCAACGTCACATACAGGCTGCACCGCCACAGTCGCCAGCCGCCTAACGTGCGGCAGGCCTCATCGATCGCCTCTATCTCTGCGTGAGATAGGGCGTTTTTGCTTTTTTCGCGCCGATTGCGGCCGCGGCCGACGATCCGATCGCCGTCAACAACCACGCAGCCGACCGGAACCTCGCCTTCGTCGGCGGCTTCTTTTGCCAGATGCAGCGCCTCGCGCATGAATGTCTCGTCCATCTGATCGCCTCCTTGCGCCTCTATGATAGCCGATTTTTCGCACGGCGTCAACTCTGCGGACAAAATCGTTGACAAAATCAACGCCGCATCCGCTTCCGGCATCGCGCATTGCGTCCGAAACGCCGCCAACAGCTCGCGCAAAGCGTCGGTATCCTGCACACGGCTGTGTCCCGTCAGCAAAAAATCGGTCGAAACACCGAACAGCTCCGCCATTTGGATCAGCAGCTCCACCGGCGGCACGCGCCGATCCTGCTCGTACATTCCGACTGCACTTGCGCTGACGCAGACCGCTTTGGCCAACATTTTTTGAGACATTCCGCACCGCTTGCGCAGCAGCGCAATTCTTGCACCTAACATTTATCTCACCCGTTTTACCTTTTGTAAGATGACCGTATCACAGTTGTGGTGCGGTTTTTGTAATTATTTGACGTTTGGGAAAAAATCTCTTGACTTTACACGTTTCGTGTAGTACACTCTTCGTGTAGAAATGGAAAAAAATGGAAATTAAAATAAGCAAGTTTCTTCTATATTTCGGTTGTCTTTGTGAAAAACCTCGCTTTGGATAGGCTGAATTTCAAAGAGGAGGTGATCCGGTTGACGGAAGCAAGAGTCATGTTCCACTGCGACGGCTGCGACGATGAGATGTGCATCGGAGAGCGGTTTTACCGCATCGGTCTGCGCCGCCTGTGCGAAGAATGTCTGAAGGTGTATGCGCTGGAATATTTTGCTGCCTCGCTGGAGCTGGTCGAATGAAGCTGCATGAATTGTCCGAGGGCTATCTACATACCGCCCGATTGCTCAAGGCGCATCTGAAGATGCTTCGCGCAGCCTGCGCGAAGGAGACCGATCCGCAAAAGCGTGCAGCGCTGCGAACGCGAATGTCCGCGCTGGGTGAAATATTGACACAGTGCAATGATTTGGCGGAGCTGACCGCACATTATTACGAAAGAGGGTTTACAAGAAATGGAAAGTATACGTTATAACGACCGCCGTTTGCCGCCGCAGGTGCAGATGCGCCGCGTGCGCAACGTGATGGACAACGAGCTGACTGCCTTGCAGCGTGAGCTTTTGGAGGCGGTCTATTTTCAAGGCAAAACACAGACGCAGATCGCGCGCGAGCGCGGTGTGCAACGCTCTACGGTCTGTCGCACGCTGCATCGCGCGGAGGAACGCCTGCGGCGATTTTTGCGGTATTGATACCAAAACCGAACGATAAAATTCTGATTTATCTATCGGAATGTATTTTAACCGCAGGGGGCGGACAACCCTTTCTGCCCTTAAAATTTCGATTTATCGGTGAGTAGGGTAGGGTCATGACCCTACCCTAACACCATCGATCTTTCCTTCTCGGCACCATTCGCTAATTGTTGCTTGTGGATAGCCCCATCTCCTTTGTTCCCGTTGCGTCACTCAAAGTGTATCACCTCTCTATATTTTTGCGGCAAATCCGCCATAGCACAGAAAGGACTTGTGTAAATAGCATAGCGATATTTTCACAAGGTTTATAAATTGTAAAAATCCCCATACAATATTAGGGCGTATCTGAAAACCGTCAAAACGCCCAAACAGCGGTTCTTTTTCCGCCGTACTGCGTCATTTTTCCTTGCAATACACAAAGTATTCCTGCGTAAAAATGACTTGTACAACGAAAAAATCCCTCGCTGTTGGACATTCCGCCGGTTTTCAGATACGCCCTAGCAAAAAGGGGATTTGCCATGAAACAGGAATACAAAGGATTATATGAAAAGTTTGGTTTGAATGTGGTGTACTATCGCAAGCGGAAAAAGCTGACCCAATTACAGCTTGCGGAATTGGTAGACATCGACCGCAGCCATATCAGCGCCATTGAGTTGGGCAATGTGGGCGTTTCCTTCGATGTGATCTTCAAGCTCTGTGAGGTTTTGGAAGTCACCCCCAAAGAACTATTCGATTTCAGAGACTAAAGAGAGGCTGAAAAGCTCCGAATCATATCATCCCGGGCGCTCTGTATCCGCAAGGCAGAAGGCCGATAACAGCTACGCCGCAAAATATTTTTAAAAGTTCTGAATTTTTGAACAACTTGAGACTTTGTCTAAGACTCTTCGGCTCCTCGGAATGAGAAGTTACGGCGGCGCGCTGAGCGTTTTGCGCCCCGTGCAAACAGAAAATAGGAGGGGCGCGCCCCTCCCCTGCCGCTTTAAGCGAGATTATTTATAAAGCAGCGACTGCATGATACATTGCAGACGTTCGGCGTGCTGCGCCTCCTGCCGCGCAATGCGGCAAAACAGTTTTGCATGCTCGCTGTAACGCTGCGCAAGCTCATTGTAGCTTTTTTCGGCCTGCTTTTCGCCCTGAAATGCCATGCGAACCGCCTGACAAAGACTGTCAAACTTCGGAGGACATCCTCCGTTTTCACACGGCGGACATTCAAACAAAAGCGAATAAAGCGCGGAAAGCTGACGCGCATGGCAGGCCTCCTGCGCGGCCATGGTGCGGAAAATTCCGCCGAAGCCGCACCTTGCCATCGCCAGATACGCATCGCGCGAGTGGTATTCGTTCGCAATCGCCTCGCTGAGCGCCTGCTCGAGCTGATCGGTCTGGGTGCATTGCTTCACGCGCTGCCAGACCGCAGCGGTCGCCCGGGAGTCATAAGGATTCATGGAAAAACCTCCTTTCTTCGCCATTGTATGCGAAAAAAGGAGGTTTGGTGTCATTGTGTGATACCGCTGCTTGTTGTTACATTCCGATTTATCGGTCAATCGAACGCCAAGCCTAAGTAGGCGTTTTCGGGGCATGGCAGAGCGCACAGGCTTTTTGCCATGGCGAAGGGTGCTTCGCCGCCTTGCGTGCGTATGTGCGCTTCCTCGCAGCCCAAGTGAGCGGCAAGCGCAGCCGCCGCAGCTTCATTGTCGGGCAAAAGCTCTTTGATCGCGAGCGTTTTTCCGTGCTGTTCGGCGGCGGCGCAGCAGATCATGTCCTCCGTCTCGATGCGGTAAAGCCCGGAGTTCAGGGCGATCAACGCATCCTCATAGGACACAAAATCGGCATAAAGCTGCATCTGCCGCAGGTTTTGATATACGGCGGCATTGATTGCTTTGATCTTTGCCCGACTACCTGCGCGGACAGTGTATTTCTTGTTGAAAAATGCGGTTTTGTACCCCATCTTCCCATAAAAATCAAACAAACGTTCCTCCGCAGGTGTCAGAAAAACAAATTGGTCGCCCTCGTTTTTGCGTGCATTTTCCGCAAAATCCATCAGCTTTTTGCAAATGCCGCAGCCGCGGAAGGTCTCATCGGTACACACGGCGTAAAAATAACTCGCTCGATGCGCCTCACCGTCAGAGTCAAAAAACGTCACCGGCAGTGCGCACAGCATGGCAACGGGCGCGTTTTCCCTCGCGACATAGACCGAAATGCGGTCAAAATTTTTCCAAAACTCCCAAACCGCCGCCTCCGCATCGCCAAAACAGCGGCTCCACAGCGCGGTGAGCTGCGGCAGGTCGTTTTTTTTCGCTTTTTCGTACTTCATCGCAGCTCCTCTGCCACAAATTTTTCCAAAAGAAGATCGGGATGGTAGCTCTCCTTCGCCTTGCGCAGGTTCTCTAAGCCCATGTCGTCCTCGCGGTTGATCCATTGAACCTCGGGATATTTGGTACGGATATGGCAGGCAAAGGCGCGGTTGATGGTCGGATACGCACCGTGAATGTCCGACAGCGCCTTTTCATAATTGACATCAAACATGTCATTTCTGATCCGATTTCCCATGCAGAAGGCTGCCATGCTCTCGCCCGTCATCAGCACAAGCCCTTCCATTTTCATCTGGTCAAAATGGTCGAACACCCTTGCAATAGCTCGTTTTTCGCCTGCATAATCGTCGCCCGTTGCAGCTTCGTGCTCGGCAAACCAGCGCGCGGCAAATTCCCGACACGCCTCAATACGTTCCATCGTCAGCGGCTCAATACGACAGTCGGGATTTTCGGCGGCAAAACGGTTGCAATGGTTGCGCTTGGCTTGGAGCTTTTTGCCGTGAAGCTCGCAAAGGCGGTCGATCTCATAGACATAATCGAAGCTGTTGCGCGCTTTGCTGAGAGAAAAATCGTGTACATCCAGCGTTGCCGCCTCCGCTGCATTGATGCCCCACAGCCGAAAAACGATCCCACGCTCGCGCGCGTCTTCACGCAGCAGGGCGATGTGCTTCGGATTTCGCGGAAACAGATACGCCTGCCACGAGCCGAAACGGCTGAAAATCAGCGGTTCGCCTTCGACATAGCAGACCTTTTGCTCGCCCCATGTGAACAGATTTACAAAGGAATATTCGCTGCCGTGACCCTCTGCTTGGTAAAAAAAGTTGTGCATTGCCTCATAATCGGCAACGGTAATCTCTTTAAAGGTTAACATAATATCTCCATGTCCATAGTATTGCATCTATTATACCGCGAAATGCGCAATCGTCAAGCAAGATGCTTGCATTTTTTGCAAAAATGCGGTATTCTAAAGGGTGGTGAGGAATATGAAAAAAATTTTAGTTGCCATGTCGGGCGGCGTAGACAGCGCAGCCGCTTGTGTGCTCTTGCAAAAGCAGGGCTATGAGGTCGCAGGCGCTACGATGCTGCTGCGCGACGGCGGCGAAGGCGAATTGAACGATGCACGGCTTGCCGCTGCGCAGATGGGAATCGAATTTCACGCTTTCGACCTGAGAAACGAGTTTTATGAGCGCGTGATTTTGCCCTTCACGCGTGTGTATCAGGCAGGCGGCACGCCGAATCCGTGTGTCGTGTGCAACGGGGCGATGAAATTCGGACTGTTTTTGGACAAGGCGCTTTCTCTGGGCTTCGACGGCATCGCCACGGGGCACTACGCGCGTGTGTCGGAGGAAAACGGGCGATTTTTACTGCGCATCGCCGCCGACCGCAACAAGGATCAAACCTACATGCTTTGCATGCTCGATCAGTTTCAGCTTGCGCATACACTATTCCCCTTGGGCGAGGTCGTGAGTAAGGATGAAACGAGGGCGTTGGCGGTCGAGGCCGGCTTGAATTTAGCGAAAAAGCGCGACAGTCAGGACATTTGCTTCGTGCCGGACGGCGATTATATGGCGTATCTGATTGAACACGGACTTGTGCCGCAGGAGGGCAATTTCGTCTCGCCGGAAGGAAAAATCTACGGCCCGCATCGCGGCATGGAGGCGTACACCGTGGGACAAAGGCGCGGTTTGGGACTTGCCTTCGGTGAGCGCGTGTATGTGCTGGGCAAGCAGGGCTGCGATGTCGTTTTAGGGCAGGAAGCGGAGCTGTTTTCTCAGACGGTGAAGGTCGGAAATATCAATTATATTCCCTTCGATACACTCAGCGGGCCGATGCGCGTACAGGCAAAGCTGCGCTACACGCCGCGTTTGGCCGATGCGCTTTTGATCCCGTCGGAAGACGGCTGCGAGCTGCGTTTTGATGCGCCGCAAAGGGCGGTCACGCCGGGGCAGACGGCGGTATTTTACGATGGCGAGACCGTCATCGGCGGCGGCACCATTAAAGCGATATAAATTCCTGACGGAATTTGCGATATGCCCTTCGGGCGCGATATATGAATCAATACCGAATAATTACGGCTATCATCTTTCGTAAGCGCAAGCTGAAACAAGCTCGTCATTCTGAGCGCAGGCGAAGAATCTTGTTGGCACTGAATAATTGCACAGCGGTATCATTCCCTCGCTAAGATCCTTCGTCGCTGCGCTCCTCAGGATGACACGCTTCCAATACGAAATGCGATAACCTTAAAAAACAATTTCAGGAGGCTCTATATGAATTGCAAAAAATGCGGAAGACCCATGGGAAAGAAAAACTACTGCTCGAATTGTGACGGACAGAATGTGCGTCAAATGGAAAAGGCAAGAGCAGAAAAAAAGCAAAAGATGAAGAAGCTTTGGTGGATTTTAGGTGCGGTTGCACTGTGTGCTGTTTTGGTAGTCGGTGCGTTTTTGATCTTCGGCGGCGAGGATGAGGCGCCCGAAGCCTCGGGAAAGCACCACGTTGAGATCGAAATTCAGGACTACGGCACGATTAAATTGGAGCTCGATGCCGATGCTGCGCCCATTACGGTCGCAAACTTCCTGGAGCTGGCAGAATCCGGCTTCTATAACGGTCTGACCTTCCACCGCATTATCGAAGGCTTCATGATGCAAGGCGGCGACCCCGAGGGCACCGGCATGGGCGGCTCGGACGAGACCATCAAGGGCGAATTTAGCGCAAATGGCGTAAACAATTCCCTTTCCCACACCAGAGGCGCGATATCCATGGCGCGCAACAGCTACTCCATGGACTCGGCAAGCTCGCAGTTCTTCATCGTGCAGGAGGATTCGGCAGCAGCCTCGCTGGACGGTCAGTATGCCTGCTTCGGCTATGTGACCGAGGGTATTGAGATCGTCGATGCGATCTGCGCATATTCTTCGACCGTCGTCACTGATGATAACGGCACGATCCCTGCAGAAGATCAGCCCGTCATTACGGAAATTCGGGTGATCGACTGATGGCAAAATCTCTCGTTTTAGCGGAAAAACCCTCTGTCGGGCGTGAAATTGCCCGTGTTCTCGGCTGCAAAAAAGGCGGCGAGGGTTTTTTGGAGGGCGAGCGCTATGTCGTCACTTGGGCATTGGGGCATTTGGTCACGCTGGCTGACCCCGATGTGTATGAAAAAAAGTGGGAAAAATGGGATATGGAGGATCTTCCCATGCTTCCGCAAAATATGAAATTGGTGGTCATCGGCCAGACGTCGAGGCAGTTTAAGGTCGTGCAGAGCCTCATGAAGCGCGGCGATATTGCAGAGCTCATCATCGCCACCGATGCAGGCCGTGAGGGCGAGCTGGTAGCTCGCTGGATCATGATCAAGGCAGGCTGGAAGAAGCCGACCAAACGCCTGTGGATTTCGTCTCAGACCGATAAAGCTATCAAAGAAGGCTTTGCCAAGCTGCGCCCTGCAAGCGAGTACGATAATCTGTTCCGCTCGGCGCAGGCACGAAGCGAGGCAGACTGGATCGTTGGCTTGAACGTCACCCGTGCGCTCACTTGCCGCCACAATGCGCAGCTCTCGGCAGGTCGAGTGCAGACGCCGACCCTTGCTCTGATCGTGGATCGTGAGAAAGAGATTCGCAATTTTGTGCCGAAGGATTATTACGGCGTGCGGCTGAAGGCAGGCGGATTTTCAGCGGTTTACCGCGATAAAAACAACAATCCGCGCAGCTTTGATAAGGCGGCGATGGAGAAGATCGCAGCGGCTTGTCAAAACGGTGAATGTAGCGTCACCCTCGTTCGGGCGATGCGCCGTCAGTCTCCGCCGCCGGCTGCCTACGATTTGACGGAGCTGCAGCGCGATGCGAACAAAAAATATGCGTATTCGGCAAAAGAAACACTCAATTTGATGCAGTCGCTCTACGAGCAGCACAAGCTCTTGACCTACCCCAGAACGGACAGCCGTTACATCTCCGACGATGTCGTGCCGACGCTGCCGGAGCGTATTAAGGCGGTTATGGTGGATTCCTACAAGCCGCTCGCGCAGGAGATCATGAGAAAACGCCCCTTGAAGACAAAGTATCTGGTCAACAACGCCAAGGTCACCGACCACCATGCCATCATTCCGACCGAGGAAAGTCCCGATTTATGGCGGCTTTCAGGTCCGGAAAAGAATATTTATGATTTGGTTGTGCGGCGTTTTTTGGCGGTTTTGATGGAGCCTTATGAATACGAGGAGATCGAGCTGACCCTTTCTTGCGCCGGTCACACGTTCACCGCCAAGGGAAAGCGCGTACTCAATCAGGGCTGGAAGGCGGCCTATGACCGCAACTATTCCTTCGACGAGGAAGAGGACGATGCACAAAGCTTGCCCGAGGTCAAGCAGGGACAGCGGATGAAGGTGTCGTCGGTGCAGGTGACAAACGGCAAAACGCCGCCTCCGCCCCGTTACACCGAAGCAACACTTCTGACTGCCATGGAGCATCCGCATTCGCAGGTGCAGGACAAGGAGCTGAAAAAAATTCTGGAGGAAACCAGCGGTCTGGGCACTCCTGCAACGCGTGCGGACATTATCGAGAAGCTGTTTTCGGCATTTTATATCGAGCGGCGCGGCAAGGAGCTTGTGCCGACCTCGAAGGGCATGCAGCTTGTCGAGCTGGCTCCGAAGGAGCTGCGTTCGGCTGCGCTGACGGCAAAGTGGGAGGATAGACTTGCCCGCATTGCCAAGGGTACGGAGCGTGACTTCAAATTTATTGAGGAAATGCGTGCCTATGCCGGAAAGCTTGTTAACGATGTCAAGCTCAGCGAGGCGAAATATACCCATGATAATCAGACCAGAAAAGCCTGTCCCGATTGCGGAAAGTTTTTGCTGCTGGTCAAGGGTAAGCGCGGCGAAATGCTGGTCTGCCCCGACCGCGAGTGCGGCTACCGCAAGAGCGTAACGCAGACGACGAACGCACGCTGCCCGAACTGCTTCAAGAAGATGGAGCTGCGCGGCGAGGGCGACAATCAGATGTTTGCGTGCATCTGCGGCTACCGCGAAAAGCTCTCGGCGTTTAAAGAGCGCAGAGCCACGGCAGGCGCAGGCAAGCGCGATGTGCAGAAATACCTGCAAAATCAGCAGAAGGAGGAGCCGAAAAACACCGCCATGGCAGACGCTTTGGCAAAATGGCTCGAAAGTCAAAAATAATTCTTGACAACTTGTCGGATATATGCTATATTAAATCCATCAAGAGGGAGTAGTTGCACTGCAGCGATGTGGTGTTGCATCCATCACCATGACGGCTTTTGCCTGGTGGATGCGGATCCTTAGTGGATTTAACAAGACTTTTCATACGCTGCAGCGTGTGGAAAGTCTTTTTTTACTTCTCTCTTGGCGTGTGCACGGAAAAATTTTTAAAATTAGAAAAGGAGAAAGAACTATGGAAATTCCGATTTGGCTGATCCCTGTCATTGTATGTGCCGTCATTTTGCTTGCGTTTTTGATCGGCGGCTACCTCAAAGCACCCCCCGATACCGCGTACATCATCTCCGGCCTTGGCAAGCGCCGTATTCTGATCGGCAAGGCCGGCTGGCGCATCCCGTTCTTCGAACGCGTAGACAAGATTTCTCTGCGTGTCATGCAGGTCGATGTCAAGACCTCCGAAGCCGTTCCCACCAACGAATTTATCAACGTCAGCGTCGACGGTGTCGCAAACGTCAAGGTTTCCTCTGATCCGGAGCTGCTTTTGCGCGCCTCTGAGTCCCTTTTGGGCATGAGCCGCCAGGAGCTGATCTCTCTGGTCACGCAGGTGCTTGAGGGCAATATGCGTGAGATCGTCGGCTCGGTCGGCTTGAAGGAAATGGTGCAGGACCGTCAGGGCGTTGCCAAAAAGATCACGGAAAATGTCGTCCCCGACATGCAGAAGCTGGGCATCGAGGTCGTAAACTTCAATATTCAGAGCTTCCGTGATAACGCCGGCACGATCGAAAACATGGGTATCGACAATGTCGAGCAGATCCGCAAAAACGCTCAGATCGCCAAGGCGAACGCACAGCGTGACATCGCCATTGCGACCGCCGAGGCACAGCAGGAGGCCAACGCCGTCAAGGTCGAGGCAGAGAAGAAGATCGCAGAGCAGAACGCCGCTTTGAGCGTGCAGCAGGCTGAAATGCAGGTCGTTGCCGACTCGAAGAAGGCGGAGGCAGACGCGGCCTATTCCATCCAGCAGGAAAACCAGCGTAAGA
>CAYVLD010000054.1:0-10726 GCA_964452205.1 uncultured Oscillospiraceae bacterium | reverse complement strand
CAGCGATACCCTCTTCACCCTTAGCGGGATCGATGATATAGATGATCTCATACTTTGCGGAAATCTTAGCCATTGTTGTTTGCACCTCCTTTTGGACTGTTGGCCGACAATCTCGTTGCCGGCAAGGATTGCTTGTTTTTCACAAGCTCATATATTTTACTTGCAAAAGCTGAATTTGTCAACCATTTTTTATAAAAAACCTGCGGAAATTCCGCAGGTTTTTGCATTACTTTGCGATATTTTCGATAAAGCGCATCAGAATGGTTGCGACCTGGGCGCGTGTGGCGTTGCCCTGCGGATCAAGATAGGTGGAATTGCCGACTTTTGTGCCGGTGATCAGGCCAACTGATACTGCCCAAGAAATTGCATCCTTAGCATAGGGGCTGATCTTTGCGCTGTCCGGGAAAGCGGACAAATCGGCTCTCGCGCTTGTGTCGATGCCGACGGAGCTGCAGTAGCGGAACAGAATCGTTGCAAGCTGCTCACGGGTGATATTGCCGTTGGGAGCGAATTGGTTGTTGCCCACACCGCCGACAATGCCGTTTTCCGCCGCCCAGGCAACTGCATCGGTGTACCACTGACCGTTCTCCACATCCGAGAAGGTGTTTGCTCCGGCTTCGGGCTGACCGGCGTAACGCCACAAGACGGTGACCAGCATGGCACGACTCATGGAGGTCTCCGGCTCAAAGGTTATTGAGCTCATGCCGTTCATTAAGCTATTTTTGATCACATAGTTTACTGAATTAGCATACCATGCATTATTTGAAACATCGATAAAATCTCCATTCCATGTTGCCGTCCGATAGCCCATCCATGTTGGCGTTGTCCAACCTTCTTTCCCTTGAATATAGTAAATAGTCAAGTTGGGGATCGGGTTTACAGTCCCCGAAGTTTGATTATAATAGACAAACACATCCTCGCCAATGCTGTTTGGAGTAGCGCCCTTGAAACAGACAGCAACTAAGTTTGCGCAATCGTAAAATGCAGCATTACCGATACTTACAACACCGCTTCCGATTACGACACTCCTTAAGCCAGAGCAGCCAAAAAACGCATATGAAGCTATTGCTGTAACGCTGTCGGGAATTACAATGCTCGACAATTTGTTGCAATATGAAAAAGCTTGATTACCAATGCTTATTACACCGTTGTGGAGAGTGACATTCGTCAGGTTGACACATTTAATGAACGCATAATCGCCAATGTTTGTTACAGTGCTGGGGATCGCATAACCTCCGCTAAATCCTCCGGGGCACTGGATAAGTGTAGCTTTATTTTTGGTAAACAATACACCGTTTTCATCACTGGAGTAGAACTCATTTGAATTGTCTACCGAAATGAAATTTAAGTTGTCGCACATAGCAAAGGCAGCGACACCAATATTTGTAATAGTCTTTGGAATAGAAACGTTTTTCAGGTTGCTGTTATAAGAAAACGCAAAATCACCGATGCTTATTACACAGACTCCATCAATTTCAGAAGGTATGTCGGCGCTTGTTACGCTGCGGTCACAATCGGTAATACTGCCGCTTGACTTGTCGAAATAAATGTTTCCGCCTTCGACGGCATAAGGAATGTCGGTACTTGAATAGGCGTGCGCTGTCAATGTCCCTGTGGGTAACAGTGTGAGTATTAATGCGAAAATTAGGAAAAAGCTTAGAATTTTGTGTTTCATAGGTAAGACCTCCTTCTTATGATATTTGTATTATAGATAAAATTTATCTAAAAGTCAATAGATAAATTTTATCTAAGTATAATATAATAAGAGGGTGGTGAGCGATTTGAGAAACCGAATCCGTGATCTGCGGGAAGATCACGACTATACCCAACAGCAGGTTGCGGATGCGTTGGGTATCACGCAACGGAAATACAGCTATTTAGAGACGGGCGTACAACAATGGACAGATGAGTTTTTAGTGAAGATTTCTCATTTCTACGGGGTCAGCATTGACTATCTGCTCCTGCAAACCGATCGCCCTGAGCGCTATAAGCCGAATATAGATTAAACCCGATGCAGAGTCGTTGATACTGCATCGGGTTTTATTATCACTCTACAATGTTTTCAATAAATCGCATCAAGATGGAGGAGATCCGAACATGTGGAGTGTTCCCACAGGGTTAGCAATTTCCTATGAGAGCTGCGCCAGAAGCGCCTCTAAATTATTGCAGGATCCGTCAATGACTGCGATCTGCATGACCGAAGATGCCCACGATTCGTAGGCTTCGTAGCCGAAGCGCTCACCGTTAAAGTTGGAGTAGCTTTGCGCGTAGTCGATGGCATCGTTCTCATCGGTGACGCGCAGGTAATCTACCTTGGTCTGAAGTCCTATGCCGCTGTCGCTAATACGGTAGATTTCCCAGCCGCCGTACAACCAGCCAACCTCTCCGCCTTCACAATAGGCGGCGAAGAACTGCTCTCCTCCCATCTCCACAACGCCGACCCAGCCTTGGGACCCCCCTGCGTGTGCGTATAAGGTCTGGTTCTCAATGAGAGGAATGACGGTCTCATCCTGCATGGTAAAGACGGAATAGGCCGTAACCGGCATGCCGTAGGGGTCATCGGGGTTGGCGGATACATGGAAGATCAAGACCAGCTCCAAAACACCGTTTCCGTCAATGTCATACAGCAATCCTTCGGCGTTGCTGTCATAGACCTCCATCATTTCCTGCACAACAGCCCCGTAGCCGCCGCCGGAGGGGGTTTCCTCGCCGGCGGAAGCGATATTTTCGATAAAGCGCATCAGAATGGTTGCGACCTGGGCGCGTGTGGCGTTGCCCTGCGGATCAAGATAGGTGGAATTGCCGACTTTTGTGCCGGTGATCAGGCCAACTGATACTGCCCAAGAAATTGCATCCTTAGCATAGGGGCTGATCTTTGCGCTGTCCGGGAAAGCGGACAAATCGGCTCTCGCGCTTGTGTCGATGCCGACGGAGCTGCAGTAGCGGAACAGAATCGTTGCAAGCTGCTCACGGGTGATATTGCCGTTCGGTGAAAAGCGGCTGTTGCCGACACCGCCGACAATGCCGTTTGCTGCTGCCCAAGCAACCGCATCGGTGTACCATTGGCTTTCTTTTATGTCCGTGAAGATATTCACATAGCCGGAGGGTTCGCCCTCATATCTCCACAAAACCGTCACCAACATGGCTCGGCTCATGGGGGTATTTGGCTCAAATTTGTTGTTACCCGTGCCGTTCATCAGACCTTTCGCCACGGCGTAGTCTACCGCAGACTTATACCAGCTTCCTTCGGAAACATCGGAGAAGGGGGAGGTCGCGCCGCCGTTGGAATTGGGCCGACCGCAGTCGATGCAGTAGCCGTTCATATAAATATGACCGGTGGGCTCGGTGTAATCTGAAATATAGGAATCACCGCAGATGCAGATATAGGTAGTGTAACCGTCCTCGGTGCAGGTGGGATACATTGTGAATGCGTCGTAATGATGCCCTGTAGGATCGGTAAAGTCTGTGTTATAGCTATCGCCACAGCCTTCGCAGAAAACATTGGTGTAGCCGCCTTCGGTGCAAGTGGGGTAGAAGACAACGGACTGATAATTATGACCTGTGGGTTCGGAGTAGTCTGCGTTGTAATTGTCACCGCAGCCCTCGCAGCGGTATATGGTGTAACCACCTTCGGTGCAGGTCGGAGAAACGACTTGCGGCGTGTAGTTGTGACCCGAAGCTGTGATGTAATCCGTCACATAGCTGTCGCTGCAGCCATGGCAGACCCAGCGGGTATAGCCGTCTTCGGTACATGTGGCATGATATGTTTCGGGGATATAATTGTGTCCCGTGGGATCGGTGTAGTCTACAATGTAGCTGTCGCCGCAACCGTGGCAGGAGTATTCTGTATAGCCTTGCTCGGTGCAGGTGGGGGAGACCGTAAAGGAAACGTAATTATGCTCAAGACGATCGATGGTGCTGACCAGCTTGATGTAGCCGCAACGCGTGCAGTTTTCAAGAATATAACCCTCTTGTGTGCAGGTCGGCTCAGTGATAGTTTCATAGATGTCATGTCCCAAGGCATCGATCGTTTCAGTACAGCCCTCGGAACAGCCGGTGCATTGGTAGGTTATGCTGCCTGCGCTCTCGCAGGTGGCATAGACTTGGCTTGCTACTTCATAGCTGTGGTAGCCGTATTCGCAACCGTCAAGCTGCACGAAATCGTAGCCATGTTTTGTGGCATAGTCATAAGCCGTGGAGGGAACAAAGCCGAAAATTGTGGTAATTTCGGGATCGCCCAGGGTGTACTTATAGTCCGAAATACGGCAGTTGGGATTGAGAACATTGACCTCAAGCAGGGTGGTGCAGCCGAAAAAGGCGTTATAGCCCACGCTTTCCAGGTTCGGCCGCAGAACAGCGGAAAGCAGAGAGGTACAGCCGTAAAATGCCTGCTCGCCCAAGGATTTCAGCGTGTCGGGCAGATACAGTCGCTCCAGACTGGTGCAGCCGGAGAAAGCGCCGGGCTTGATCTCCTCAACGTTGACCAAATTCAACGTTTCCATCTTCGTCTGGTCTTTGAAGGCACTGTCGCTGATGACCTTTACATCGTTGCCCATGACCAGGTCTGTGATGGCGCAATTAAAATCCTGCCAGGACTGAGCCCCTTCGTAGGAGTATGTGGGTACCGTTTCAAAACCGTAGATATAGGCCACGCCGGAATCAGCCTCGAAAGACCACAGACCGTCATCATAGGTATATCGGCCGTAGTTGCAGCGGGTGCATTTTCCGTTCTCGTCAAAGGTGTGGGCGGTGAAGCTGTGGCCGTAGAGATCAGCGTATGCCTTGGCAGAGGAATTTTCATAGCCGTGGAAGGTGATGGTCTGACTTGTAAGGCCGCTGAAGGTCTCGTAGTATCCCATGCCGTAGAACTGACAGCCCGGGTTGAGGACGGTGATCTTTTTCGTTTCCAGACAGTTGGCAAAAGCCTCTCTGCCCACATAACGCACGCTGGCGGGCAGGGTATAGGCACTCAGTCCGGAGCCATAGAAGGCGCGCTCGCCGATGCTGTAGGTGCCGCCCAGATCGAGGGAGGCCAGGTCATAACAGTTCAGGAAGGCTTCCTTTTCGATCTTCGGGCTGCCGTTGATCTTAAGGGTGTAAAGGGTCTTGCAATATTCAAAGGCGTTTTTTCCAATACTCTCTATGCCGTTGATGGTGACATCCAAAAGGGTGGTGCAGCCGGAGAAAGCATAGTCCTCGATGACCTGAACATTGATGTTCCGCAGGGCACCGGAAACGTTGACGGTACGCAGACCGGTACAGTCCTCAAAGGCGTTGTTTCCGATGGTCGTCAGGGAAGATGAGAAATAAACGTTGCTTAGATTGCTGCAGGCATAGAAGGCGTAGGGAGCAATGGAGGTTACTGTGCTCAGCATGCTAAAGGAAGCGGTGGTATTACCGCTTGGATAGGCTATGAGCTCGGTGCCGTCCTTGGTGTAGAGCACGCCGTAGTTGGATTTATAATATTCGTTGCCATCGTCTAAGTAAATGCCCGTCAGACCGTCGCAGCCTGCGAAAGGATTCTGCCCGATCTGCGAGACATTGGAAGGAATGATAATGCTGCTCAGTGCGTCGCAGTTTCTGAAGGCAAAGCTTCCGATGGTTTCCAGCCCCTCGGGCATGGTGATGGAGGATAGGGCGTTGCAGTTATCAAAGGCAGCACTGTCGATGGTCTTCAAGCCTGTGGGGAGTGTAACAGAGGTTAAGGCATCGCAGTCTTCAAAAGCGGAGGGACCAATGTAAGAAATGTCGGGAGAAAAATACAAAGAACTGAGCTTTCTGCAATCAGCAAAGGCAGAGCTGCCGATGAATGCACCGTTGCCGATGATAACGGTTGTCAAAGCATCGCAGTTTGCATAGACGGCCATGCCCATTTCAGTTGTCTGACCCGAAAGGGTTACGGAGGTCAGTGCGTCGCAATCATAAAAAGCGTTGCGGCCTAAAGAAGTCACATAACCGGTATTGGTGAGAGAGGTAAGCTTGTCGCAGTTATAGAAGGCGTACTGACCTATGGAGGTGACGGTGTTGGACAGACTGAGACTGGTTAGATTGGAATAGGCATAGAAGGCGTAGTCCCCGATGGAGGTCACGCCGGATTCTATGATGACGCTCTTGATGTAGTCCTCATAGTTAAACCAGCTATAGGAATAGGCATTGCTGTTGTTTGGCATGGCTCCGTTGCCGGAAATGGTCAGCTTGCCCGTGGAGGTGTCCAGATTCCATTTCAGGCTGCCCTCATAGCCGGAGTAGGTAGCCGCGCTGACGCTGGTTATGGGCAGCATGCCGAGTAAAAGTACCAGAATTAAAAGCAGGGAGAGTGTGCGTTTCATTGCTGATTCCTCCTGTTATATGGTTTATAATCCCATACTAACATTAATATTAAAGAAAATCAATATATTATAGGGTAATAGTTTGTTTTTTGCGCTGCAAATCATGGTTGCGACAACAATTATGTGTGCTACGCACACTCGTATTGTGCAAAAGCGCGCTGCGCCGTCTCATGCGGTTCTTGTTAAAAAGGTTCTTAAACCTTTTTAACAAGAACTAATATAATGTGTACTGAACAACGCACAAGCCCTTGCAAGCCAAGGCTTACAGGACTGTTTTACGTTGTTCCGGTGCAAGGTTTTGGCGGTAAATCCCGCAGAAACCTTGCACCATTCGTCGGCGCATTGCGATGCACCAACGAATAAACACATTGAATACATGTCAAAATTCCACAAAAACGGTTTAAAAGAGCCGTTTTTGTGGAATTATGCGGCGATGCCGCATGAACAAGTCGCAACAGCGACTTATTCAGTAGACATTAATATAAAATGTATCGCTGCTCCTCGACGGGCAGCGTTGCCGACTGCTCGGGCTCAATGCTGACAGCCTGTGCAAATATTGAAAAGCGATGAAGGAAACAGAAAAATTGTAATTGATTTTCTGCGTGCTTGAGAAAAATACCTACGCCGTAAGAAAGATCAGACGGCTTTTGGATTTCGCCACAAAACCCCTTGCATTTTGGGCAAAATAATGGTATTCTTTATGTGGTAGAAATTCGGCTTGTTTTGGACATAAACAAGGAGGTTTTTATGATGAAAAAAATTACCGGTTCTGTGGTTGCGCTGGTGACTCCGTTTAATGCCGATGGTTCTGTGGATCTCGGAAGACTTCGTGCGCTGGTCGATTGGCATGTGGAAAATCAGACCGATGCTATTTTGGTGCTCGGCACGACCGGCGAGACGGCCTCGACCACGTTAGAGGAGGATATTGTCACCGTTCAGACCGTGATCGATCAGGTGCATGGCAGAATCCCCGTGATTGCAGGCAGCGGTTCGAACTCCAGCCGGATGCAGCAGCACAAGAGCGTTTTGTATTCGCAGATGGGGGCAGATGCCCTGCTTTGCATCAGCCCGTACTATGTTAAGAGCAATGAAGAGGGCATGTATCAGCACTTTTTGATGTCTGCTGATGCGGCAAGCGCACCGATTATCTTATATAATGTGCCCGGAAGAACGGGCTGCAGGATCTCGCCCGAGGTCGTGCGCCGTCTGTCTGTGCATCCGAATGTGATGGGTATCAAAGAGGCGAGCGGCGATATTGGCTATGCGATGAAGATCGCAAGATATTTGTCGGATGATTTTGTGATGTATTCGGGTAACGATGATATTACCGTTCCTTTGATGTCGGTCGGCGCAGTCGGTACGATCTCTGTTTGGGCGAACATCATGCCGAAAACGGTGCATCAGATGTGCAAGGATTATTTGGAAGGACGCCATGATGCGGCGCTGGATACGCAACTGCGGTATTTGGATCTGATCAACGCTCTGTTTATGGAGGTCAATCCGATTCCCGTAAAAGAAGCGATGAATCTGATGGGACTCAAGGCAGGGCATTTCCGTATGCCGATGTACCCGATGGCAGATGACAACCGCAAAAAGCTTGCCAAGATCATGCGCGAGGCAGGTCTTACGGTGGAGGATGGCGCATGAGAGTATTTTTAAGCGGCTACGGCCGCATGGGAAAAATGGTCGAGGAGCTCGCCTATGCAAAAGGCTGGCAGGTGATCGGCCATGCGGACATCGACTGTCCTGCCAATTACGACGTGGCAGAAAAGGCGGATGCTTGCATCGACTTTTCGGGTGTAGGCGCATTAAAAAAGGTGGTTTCCTACTGCGAGCGCACGAAAACACCGCTTGTATGCGGCACGACGGGCTTGATCGAGCCGGATTTTGCGCTGCTCGCGGAGCTTGCGAAGAGTGTGCCCGTGATTTGGGCGGCGAACTACTCTACAGGCATCGCGGTGCTGCGCAAAATGCTGAGGGAATATGCGCCCGTGCTTGCGGATTGGGATAAGGAAATTGTCGAAAAGCACCATAATCAAAAGGTCGATGCCCCCAGCGGAACGGCGAAGGTGCTTTTGCAGGAGCTCGACCCGAACGCAGAGGCAGACGTGATTTTCGGGCGTGAGGGTATGTGCGGCAAACGAAAGGCAAATGAGATCGGCGTGTTTGCCCTCCGTGGCGGCACGGTCGCAGGAGAACACAGCGTGTTTTTCTTCGGAGAGGATGAAAGCCTGACGCTGACCCATACGGCAGCAAGCCGTCGGATCTTTGCCGCAGGCGCGTTGCGTGCGGCGGAGGCTTTGGCGCAGAAGAAGCCCGGTATGTACCAATTGGAAGAACTAATTTTTTAAGATAGAGGCAGAAATTATGGAGAAAATCAGACCACGGACTTTGTCCGGCTTTATGGAGCTGCTGCCTGCGCCGCAGGTGCAGCTTGAGCGCATGATGCAGATTCTGCGCGAGACGTATGAACTTTATGGCTTTACGCCGCTGGATACGCCGCTTTTGGAATCTTCGGAGATCCTTTTGGCGAAGGGCGGCGGCGAAACGGAAAAACAGATTTATCGTTTCCAGAAGGGTGACAGCGACCTGTCGCTGCGCTTCGACCTGACCGTTCCGCTGGCAAAATATGTTGCCATGCACGCAGGAGAACTCGCTTTCCCCTTTAGACGCTACCAGATCGGCAAGGTCTACCGCGGTGAGCGCGCACAAAGAGGCCGTTTCCGTGAGTTTTATCAGGCGGATATTGACATTATCGGTGACGGAAAGCTGGATATTTTGAACGAGGCGGAAATTCCGTCCATCATCTACACGATTTTTAAGCGTTTTGGCTTGACGCGCTTTGTCATCCGTGTCAATAACCGCAAGCTGTTAAACGGTTTTTACGCACTACTCGGTTTGAGCGAACGTTCGGGCGACATCATGCGCACTGTGGACAAGCTCGATAAGATCGGCGTGGAAAACGTGCAGAAAATCTTGCTCGATGAGGGCATCGGTGCGGAAAATGTCGAGGAAATTCTGCGCTTTATGCAGATCAAGGGTACAAATGCCGAGGTGCTTGCGGCGCTTGAGGCATGGCGCGGAAAGAATGAGATCTTTGACCTCGGCTTGGCTGAATTGACCGCCGTTGCGGCGCATTTGACGGCATTCGGCGTGCCGGAGGCGAATTTTGCGGTTGATTTGACCATCGCTCGCGGCTTGGATTATTACACAGGCACGGTTTACGAAACGACCCTTTTGGATTATCCCGAGATCGGCTCGGTCTGCTCCGGCGGCCGCTATGACAATCTGGCGGAGTATTATACCGACCGTCAGCTACCCGGTGTGGGTATTTCGATCGGTTTGACCCGTTTGTTCTACGTTTTGGGAGAGCAAGGTCTGCTCAACGACGAGCTTGTGACTGCGCCTGCCGATTGTATGCTGATTCCGATGACCGAAGATATCGGTGCAGCGGTCAAGATAGCAACACTTTTGCGAAATGCCGGTGTGCGCACGCAGATCTATACCGAACAGCGCAAGTTCAAGGCGAAGATCCAATATGCAGACAAGCTCGGCATTCCCTATGTCATCTTCTTGGGCGATGATGAGATTGCACAGGGTGTCTGCTCGGTCAAGAAGCTCGCGACGGGGGAGCAGGTCAGCGTTTCGCCTGAAGAGGCAGCAAAATTGATTTTAGACGGTATCGCTAATGAGGGTACCGTTATCATAGAAAAAGAGAGGTAAGAAAAAATGTTCCAATCCCGTACCCATAACTGCGGTCAGCTCCGCATGGAAAATGTCGGTGAAAGCGTCAAAATCGTCGGCTGGATGGAAAATGTCCGCGAGGTCGGCAGCAATTTCGCGTTTGTGATCCTGCGTGATTTTTACGGCACGACGCAGGTCGTCATCGAGAATGAAGAGATGATGAAGATCATCAAGCCGCTCAATAAGGAGTCCACGATCTCCGTCGAGGGTGTTGTCCGCGAGCGTGCAAGCAAGAACAGCAAGATTCCGACCGGCGATATTGAGGTCGTTCCGACCAAGATCGAGGTTTTGGGTCGCTGCCGTTATAACGAGCTGCCGTTTGAGATCAACCGCAGCCGTGATGCAGACGAAGCGGTTCGTTTGAAGTACCGTTACCTCGACCTGCGTAATCCTGCGGTGAAGGACAATATCGTTCTGCGCTGCAACGTGGTCGCGGCTCTGCGCAAGGCAATGACTGAGCACGATTTTTTGGAAATCACGACTCCCATTTTGACCGTTTCTTCTCCCGAAGGCGCGAGAGACTACCTCGTTCCGTCGAGAAAGCATCCGGGCAAGTTCTACGCTCTGCCGCAGGCTCCTCAGCAGTTTAAGCAGCTGTTGATGACCTCCGGCTTTGACCGCTATTTCCAGATCGCTCCCTGCTTCCGCGATGA
>CAYVLD010000053.1:0-10797 GCA_964452205.1 uncultured Oscillospiraceae bacterium | reverse complement strand
GACGGCGGTCGCGCTCGGCCTTCATCTGCTTCTCCATCGCGTCCTGAATGTCCTGCGGCGGCAGGATGTTCTTCAGCTCAACACGGGTGACCTTGATGCCCCACGGGTCGGTTGCTTCATCCAAAATGGAACGCATTTTCGTATTGATCACGTCACGGCTGGTCAGCGTCTGGTCAAGCTCCAGATCACCGATGATATTACGAAGCGTTGTTGCCGTCAGCGTCTCCATTGCGAGCATCGGGCGCTCAACACCGTAGGTATACAGCTTCGGGTCGGTGATGGAAAAATAAACGACCGTATCGATCTGCATGGTGACATTGTCCTTGGTGATGACAGGCTGCGGAGGATAGTCCAGAACCTGCTCCTTGAGGGTCACGCGCTTTGCCACACGCTCAATGAACGGGATCTTAAAGTGCAGACCGACCTCCCAGACCGCCGAGAACGCGCCCATGCGCTCAATGACGTAGGCATACGACTGCTTAACGATATAAATGCTCTTAATAACGATAATGAACAAAATCGCAATGACTGCGACGATGATGATGGCGGCAGGATTTGCCGCCGCTGCTGCAAAAATCATTTTCTTACCTCCTGTTTTACCTCTGCGCGCTCAACGCAGACCTTCGCACCCTCGATCTCAACAATGCGCACGACGGTGCCTTCTTCGATCACGGAATCATCCGCACTGCGCGCCGACCAGAAAACGCCTGCGATTTTCACAGCGCCCTGACCGAGCAAATTGTTGATCGTTTCGGTGACGAGGGCAGTTTTGCCGATGTTGCTTCTGGCGTTTGTCACGATTTTTCTCGGCGTGACGTATTTCTTCATCAGCGGACGCAAAGCAAACAGCAGTGCGACCGAGACGATCACGAACAAAATGACCTGCATCCAGATCGGTGCACCGAACATCTGTGCCAGCAGCGCAGCGAACGAGCCGCCGACGAACCACAGTGAGACCAGCGCGCTGGTGGATGCCTCTAAAATGAGAAATAAAACGAGCGCACTCAGCCAAAACCATTGCATAAGCATCAACCTCCTTTGTTTCAGTATGCCATAAATAAGGCAAATTGTCAATCATTCAGGGCAAAAAACTCTATCATGAAAAAAATACTTGTACCGTCAGAATTTGTCGATTATAATGAACGTAAAAGGAGGCGTATTCTCATGTCTGTGATCAAAAGGATTTGCATCTGTGCGATCTGTATTGCGCTGTGCTATGTGCTGCCTGCGGTGCTGCATCCGCTGGGCTTGGGGCAGATTCTCTCACCGCTTCATGTTCCCGTGCTGGTATGCGGCCTGATCTGCGGCCCTGTCTACGGTGCGGTCTGCGGTGTTCTCGGGCCGATCCTGTCGAGCATCCTGACGGGAATGCCTGCGGCAGCTCTTTTGCCGTCGATGCTCCCCGAGCTGATGACTTACGGTATCTTCAGCGGCATTTTGATGCGCGCTGTGCGCACAAAGAGCACACTTGCCAATGTCTACCTTTCCTTAATTCCGACCATGCTGCTCGGGCGCGTGATCGGTGCGCTGTGCAAGGCGGTGTTTTACATCATCGGTGTATTCGGTGTGCAGAATTTTTCGATCTCGCAGATCGCTACGGCGTATTTTGTCACCGGTCTGCCCGGAATCATCCTTCAGCTCGTGCTCATTCCCCTGTTGATCACCACACTCAAGGAAGAAAAGCTCATCAAAATTCGGTGATTGCATCTTTGAAAAAATGATATACTATGAAACAAGGAGGATTGACCAATGATATATGATGTTGCAATTTTGGGCGGCGGCCCCGCGGGCTATACGGCCGCGATGTACGCTGCGCGTTCGGGACTGAATACGGTACTGCTCGAGAAGCTCTCGGTCGGCGGACAGATGGTTTTAACCGACCGCATCGACAATTTTCCCGGACTGCCCGAAGGCATCGACGGATATTCTCTCGGACAGGCGATGAAGCAGGGCGCGGAGCTTGCCGGCGCGAAGACGGTTTTTGCCGAAATTCTGGACGCAGAGCTTTCGCAGGCGGTCAAGAAAATCACGACCGACAGCGGCGATTTTGAGGCAAAAAGTGTTATTATCGCCACGGGCGCGGATCACAAGCACCTCGGCATCGCCGAGGAGGAGAGCCTGATCGGCAAGGGCGTACATTACTGCGCCACCTGCGACGGGATGTTTTACCGCAGCAAAACGGTCGTCGTCATCGGCGGCGGCAACACGGCAGTCGGTGCTGCTCGGTATTTGTCGAGATTGTGCAGGCGCGTGATCTTGGTGCATCGCCGCGACAAGCTGCGCGCGAGCAAAGCCGAGCAGGAAAAGCTCCTGCAGCTTGAAAATGTCGAATTTTGCCGGAACAAGGAGATCACGGCCTTTTTGCACGAGGCACGCGTCAACGGTGTGCGTGTGAAGGACGTGATCACAGGCGCGCAGGAGGAAATTTCCTGCGACGGCGTGTTTGTCAGCGTCGGTCAGAGTCCGAATACGGCTGTTTTCCGGCAGCTCACGCTGGAAAACGGTTATATCCTCGCTGACGAATCCACAAAAACGAATCTCTTAGGCGTGTTTGCCGCCGGCGATGTGCGCACAAAGCCGCTGCGGCAGATCGTAACCGCGTGCGCTGACGGTGCCGTGGCGGCTGCACAGGCCGAGGCGTATCTGTTGGCAAATTTGGGAGGGTCTGCATGAATTTTAAAATGTGGATAGGAATTTTGATTCCCTTGCTCGGAACGACCTTGGGCGCAGGCGGCGTTTTGTTCATGAAAAAAGACATGTCACCGCTTTTGCGCCGAGGCTTGACCGGCTTTGCCGGCGGCGTGATGGTCGCAGCATCCGTTTGGAGTCTGCTGATCCCGGCGATGAATTACGCAAGCGATATGGGGAAGCTGGCGTTCATTCCTGCGGCGGTCGGTTTTTTGCTCGGCATTGCGTTTTTGCTTGCGCTCGATCGCCTAATTCCCCATTTACACATGGACGGCGAATGTGAAGGCCCGAATTGCAAGCTGCCGAAAAGCACGATGCTGGTTCTTGCTGTCGCGCTGCATAATATCCCCGAGGGCATGGCTGTCGGCGTGGTCTACGCAGGTCTGGCAAGCGGCAGCTCCGAGCTGTCCCTCACCGGAGCGCTGGCACTATCGATCGGCATTGCGATCCAGAATTTCCCCGAAGGTGCGATCATCTCCATGCCGCTCAAGGCAGAGGGTGTTCCTAAGGGCAAGAGCTTCCTGCTCGGTTTTATCTCGGGCGCGGTCGAACCGTTGGCGGCACTTTTGACCGTATTGGCAGCGGAGCTGATCGTTCCGATCCTGCCGTATCTTCTGAGCTTCGCCGCAGGCGCAATGGTTTATGTCGTTGTCGAGGAGCTGATCCCCGAAAGTGCGCAGGGTAAGCATTCGAACCTCGGCACGCTCGCCTTTGCTCTCGGCTTTTGCTTGATGATGATTTTGGATGTCGCGCTGGGCTGAAATCCAAAACGGACATACCGCTTTGTATGACATAAACAGGACTTTATTGGCATATTTGAAGCAACTCTACTAACGGTAGAGTTGCTTTTTTGCTCTCTACCGTCTGAAATTGCAAGAGTAGAGCCAAAAATAGAACAGTAGGTTGCCTCAGGAAATATTTTCTTATATACTCGTCCATGGTTTTATGTTACCGATATGCGAAAGTCGAATAAAACGTATTCGCTCAGAAGGACAAATTCGGACTCCTCCATCTCACCGATAAATCGAAATTTATAAAGCATTCCCATCGTTTTACACGGTGCGGCGCTCTCGGAGGCGCACGCCTATGATGAATACCAAAGCTTCGCTTCCTTTGCAGAAGCCCAACCAAAAAAGGAGATTTTTATTAAATGACGGCCATGAATGAAATTCCGATATTTTTTTCCATCGACGATGCCTACGCGCCGTTCCTTGCAACCGCGCTGCACTCCGCTATCCAAAATTCCGGCACCGATCGCCGCTATCGCGCCATCGTTTTGCACCAAAGCCTCAGCGAAGAAAATCGCCGCCGCATCGCCTCCTTGGCTGCGGAGCATTTTTCCATCGAGTTTTTTCCCATCCTTTCGGGTCTGGAAAGCATCACCGACAAGCTCTCCAACCGTCTTCGCTTTGACTGCTTCACGCTGACGATCTATTTCCGCCTCTTCATTCCGGCGATGTTCCCACAGTACGACAAGGGCATTTATATCGACAGCGACATCGTACTTCTGGGCGATTTGGCCGAGCTTTTTGACACGGACATCGGTGAGAGCTTCTTCGGCGCATGCAGCGACCTGTCCGTTCTGGATGTCGAGCCGCTTTGCGAGTACATGGAAAACGTGGTCGGCGTGCGCAGCACAGACTACATCAACTCCGGCGTGCTTCTGATGAATCTGAAAAAGCTGCGCGAGGCGGAGATAGAGAAGCACTTTTTGCGCCTGCTAAACCGCTACCATTTTGACAGCGTTGCGCCCGATCAGGACTATCTCAACGCCCTGTGCAGCGGCGGTATCCATTACCTCGACCACGCGTGGAACACGATGCCAAATGCCGGCAAGCCGCCCGTGAACGATGCAAAGCTGGTGCATTACAACTTGTATTCCAAGCCGTGGTGCTATGACGGTATTCAATACGGTGAATATTTCTGGAAATATGCGCAGCAAAGCGGCTACCTTGCGGAAATTGAGCAGTATAGGAAGGATTACGCGCAAAACAGGAGCGAGCAAAACGGCGTGCAGATTTTGATCGACCGTGCGGTAAAAATCAGCCGCACAGAGGAGATCACCCTGCGAAAAATGCACGAAAAAGGGGAAAAAATCAGACTATGTTGATCGGAAAGCATCGCGACGCGGTGATCGAAAACATCCGCATCGCCGCACAGGAGAACGATTTTTATCGCAAGGTCGAGGTGGATGATCCCAATCTGACCGCGCAGGAAAGCAAGGCGATCACAGACCGTTTCCTCGTTGAGCGGAAGCGTTTCGGCTATCGGTTCAAGTCGTTTTTTGCGCGAAAAATCGCAAATATCGGCTCGGACATTTTGAATCGAAGCCTTGAGATTGTCGGGGAGGAAAAGCTGCCCGATCTTTCCAAGGGTGCCATCCTCACGAGCAACCACTTCGGTCCTTTGGAAAACACGATTTTGCGCTATTTGGTGCGCAAGCACGGGAAAAAGCGTCTGAATGTGGTCTCGCAGGTGACAAATTTTGCGATGACAGGCTTTCTCGGTTTTCTGATGAATTACGGCGATACCATCCCCCTGAGTATGGATTTTCGGTATCTGACCACGGATTTTATCGGCGTTTTGCAGGAGCTCACCGCGCAAAACGAGGTGATTCTGATCTACCCCGAGCAGGAGATGTGGTTTAACTACCGCAAGCCGCGACCGCTCAAAAGAGGCGCGTTTCATTTTGCCGCAAAATTAAATGTGCCGGTCATCTCCTGCTTCGTGGAGATGATCGACACGGACGAAAAAGACACCGAGGAATTTAACAAGGTAAAGTACCGCCTGCACATTCTCGGAACGCTGCTGCCCGACACGAGCAAAAGCACAAAGGTCTGCAGCGAGGAGCTGTGTAAGCTCGATTACGAGCTGAAAAAAGAGGCCTACGAGCGTATTTACGGCAAAAAGCTCGAATACAATTTTGAGCCGAGCGATATCGCCGGTTGGAAAAATCATGAATAAAATACAGCGCCGTGCAGGGTGATCCTCTCTGCGCGGCGTTTTTTCGTCTGTATGCGATTTTTTTCTTGACATTGTACAAATTTATGCTATCATATTGTTAATTTCATAACCTTATCGAGAGTGGCGGAGGGACCGGCCCGATGAAGCCCGACAACCTGCATTATGCAAGGTGCCAATTCCGGCGATCAGATCGACAGATGAGGACAAGGCCGTACCCTGTCGAAAGCAGGGTATTTTTTTGTATCGTAAGGTTCTGAAAGAAATTTGAAAGGAGCCTGTTTTTATTATGCAAAAGAGAATTTTTACTTCCGAATCCGTAACCGAAGGACATCCCGACAAGGTCTGCGACCAGATCTCCGACGGCGTTCTGGATGCAATTTTGGCGCAAGATCCGCACGCACGCGTTGCCTGCGAGTGCGCCGCAACGACCGGCATGGTCGTCGTCATGGGCGAAATTTCCACCAACTGCTATGTTGACATTCCCCATGTTGCACGCCGGACCCTGTGTGACATCGGTTATAACAGCGCCGAAGCCGGCTTTAACGGCAATACCTGCGCCGTTCTGACCGCCATCGATGAGCAATCCGGCGACATTGCAATGGGCGTAAACAACTCCTATGACGATGCCGACACCCTCGGCGCAGGCGATCAGGGCATGATGTTTGGCTATGCCTGCGATGAAACGGAAGAATTGATGCCTGCGCCCATCTCGTTTGCGCACAAGCTGACCAAGCGCCTGACCGACGAGCGCAAGAACGGCAATCTGCCGTGGCTGCGTCCGGATGGCAAGAGCCAGGTTTCCGTGGAATATAATGAAGATGGCAGCGTTAAGCGCATCGACAACGTCGTTATTTCCACACAGCACTCTGACAAGATCGATATTCACGACCTGCGCGAGCAGATCGTCGCTGCGATCATCAAGCCGACCCTGCCCGAAGCTCTGATGGATGCAGATACCAAGTTTTATGTAAACCCCACAGGTCGTTTTGTCATTGGCGGACCGGTTGGCGATACCGGCTTGACCGGCAGAAAGATCATCGTTGACACCTACGGCGGCTATGCCGCGCACGGCGGCGGCGCTTTCTCCGGCAAGGATCCGACCAAGGTCGACCGCAGCGCCGCTTACATGGCTCGTTACATCGCTAAGAACATCGTTGCCGCCGGTCTTGCGAAGAAGTGCCAGATCCAGCTTGCCTACGCCATCGGCGTTGCGCAGCCCGTCTCCGTTCTGGTCGATACCTACGGCACCGGCAAAATGTCCGATGCACGTCTGAGCGAGCTGGTGCGTGAATGCTTTGACCTGCGTCCTGCTTCGATCATCGCTTCTCTTGACCTGCGCCGCCCGATCTACCGCCGGACCGCAGCCTACGGTCATTTCGGCAGAAACGATCTGAATCTGCCTTGGGAGCAGATTGATGCGGTCGAGCGCATTTTGAAAAATGCCTGAAATGAGGAACCCCTATGAAATTATCCCGCAAAATTGAGGCCTGTCAGCTCTCCCCCATCCGCAAGTTTTATCCCTATGCGGTGGCTGCAGAGCAGCGCGGCATCAAGATCCACTCTTTGAACATCGGTCAGCCCGATATCCATACGCCCGAAGCCTATGTCGAGGCGATCAAGGACTACGGCGAGAAGGTGCTGTCCTACGCGCCCTCGCCCGGTATCCCTTCGATGATCGATGCGGTGCGCAAATACTACGCCCGTCTGGGTGTGGAGTATGATGCAAGCGACATCGTTATCACGACCGGCGGCAGCGAAGCGCTCTTAATGACGATGCTGAGCATTTTGGACGAAGACTGCGAGGTTATCGTACCCGAGCCGTTTTATCCGAATTATCACACCTTTATCCGCATGGCAGGCGGCAAGATTTGTCCGCTTCCGACCACCGCCGAGGACGGCTACCGCTATGCAAAGCGCGAGATGATTGAGCCGCTCATCAACGAAAAAACGCGTGCGATCCTGATCACCAACCCGGGCAATCCGACCGGCACGCTGTTGAGCGACGAAGAGGTGCGCCTGCTTGCCGACATTGCCAAGGAGAACGATCTGTATCTGATCTGTGACGAGGTCTACCGCGAGTTTATCTACGACGGCGAGATGACCACGGCTGCGGCGCTGCAGGACATGGACGAAAATCTGATCATGATCGACTCTGTTTCCAAGCGTTTCAGCGCCTGCGGCGCGAGAATCGGTGCGCTCATCAGCCGCAACAAGGCTTTGATCGAATGTGCCGTAAAGATCGCGCAGGCTCGTCTGTCCGTCGCAACGCTCGATCAGGTCGGCGCAGAGGCGCTTTACGGTGTCGATTCATCCTACTTTGATGCCACGCGCGAGGAATATCGCCGCCGCCGTGACGTTTGCTACCAAAAGCTCAAGGAAATTCCCGATGTGATCGTTGCCGAGCCCAAGGGTGCATTCTACATGATGGCGAAGCTCCCGATCGAGGATGCCGAGGATTTCCAAAAATTCCTGCTGAGCGAATTTGACGACAACGGTGAAACCGTGATGTTCGCCCCGGGCAGCGGCTTCTACGCCACCGAGGGCGCAGGCAGAAGTGAGATTCGTCTTGCGTATGTGCTTTGCTGCGAGCAGCTTGCGCGCGCGCTGGATGTGCTGCGCAAGGGGCTTGAAGCGTATTTAATGTCTGCTGAATAAGTCACAAGGGCGACTTATTCAGCAGACATTTTATAGATGATCAGTTCGTTTTCTATCTCTGCAAAAACCTCGTAGCCGTTTGCCTCCAGCAGGGCGATCAAATTTGCAAGCCCGTCGCTGTAATCCGGCTTTGTGGCATAAGCACGGTAGTCCAGCTTCAGATCCATGTCAAGCGCCACATACTCCGTGCTCAAAAGCTGCTCCGTTGAGCAATAGAACACATCATAAATGATCTCACGCTCGGAAAGCTGAGGCGTGTAGAACGCGCCGGAGGTCACCGTCGCATCCTCGGGAATCAGCGCAAGTGTCTGTTCGATGCGCTCGTAATGGTCGTGATAATCGCGATACGCCTTAATAACCGTCTGCGCCGCCGGCAAAATGTCCGTGCAAACAAACACGAAGCCAAACGCACAGGCAGCCGCAGGCAGGGCTGCGCGAAGCTTCTGCCATTTCAAATCGGCAAGATTGATCGCCGTCAGATAGATCAAAAAAGCCGCCGAGCCGAAAGAATACTGGAAGAAAAGGTCGTACTGGTACTTATAGTCCGACATCAGATTGACCAAAAAATAAGGGATCAGGAGGACAAAACGCTCGTATTTCCTCGTAAAAAGCGGCAAAAACAACACCGGAAGCATCGTTTTCAGAACATAGTTCAACTTCTGCGGTTCAAACGCCTCCGCCAATGCCTTCATCGGGCACATCAAGACCGCCTTTATCACGGTGAAGAGGGAGGATGAGCCGTCATAGATAAAATTGTTGTACCGATAGCTCATCACGCCGTCACCCACGTTTTGCAGGTAGCTCGTTGCCGCGAGGAACCACGCTATCGCGCCGATGAGCAGCCCGAAGCCGAGCAAAAGCTCCCGTTTTTCCCCTTGCTGACGGACGGTTTTCAGAATCAGCCAAATTGCAAGCACCGCGACATAGACCGCCGCATCCTCCTTGACCGTCAATGTCAGCGCACCAAAAATCACACTCACAGAGATCTTTTTTGAATCAATGCCGTAGAGCGTCCAGAGGATCAGGGGCGTTAAAAAACAATTTTCATGCAGATCAAAGTCCGTACCGCCGGAATAAGCAGGAAACAGCAGCAGCGCGGCGCAAACCAGCAGGCGCGGAAGCGCCTTCAACCCATGCAAGCGTCCGATCTTCCACAGCGGAATGACCGCCGAAGCCAAGACCGCTGCCTGCAAAACCTGCAGGGTCTGTGCCGATGGATAGATGCAGTAAAACGGCAGCATTAAGTAGTAAATAGGCGAAACATGCACCTGAAAATGCGACATGGTCGTTGCGCGCTCCAGGGTCGTTATGGGTAGGCCGGTGGTCTTCATGCTGTAAAACATCTGGGAAAACAGCCCAAGATCATACGTCGAGCTATAGAAAATATACACACGGCACACCGTCCAAACGCTGACGAAGAGGAAGAATCCGGCGGTAATGCACGATAAAATCAGAAGACAGCGTTTTTTCTCCTTCGGCGCAGGCCGTAACGCATCTGCGCGCAGATCGCAGCCGCGCAGCGCATAGACAAGGACGATCGCCGCCAACGCAAGGCAGGCCGCCAAAAATCCGAGCGAGAAATTATAAATCAAGCAAAGTCCGCTCAAAACGCACACGCAGGCAAACATCGCCCATCGTTCTGCCGACACATGATGCGAAAAGCCTTGCAAAATTGCAGCGACTGCCGCCGTGATTCCGCACACACGCAAAAGCGACATGCTGCGCAGGCAGTCCACACCGCTTAAATCATGCGAGGAGGCAAGAAGATACTCCAATGTGCAAGCAAGCAGCCACGCAAGCAAAATCCGCCGCAGCAGATCACGCACATGCAGAGAATAGAATTTTTTTAACACTTCCATAAATCGACCATCCAAATGTAATAGTAACATTTTAGCACAGACCAAAACAGTTGACAAGGGGCATTTATACCAATCACCGCTTAAAATGAGTATTTCAATCGGTGAATCGTATTAGAAAAATGACGAAAGGGAGCAGCTCCCTTTCGTCATTTATTTCGTCTATTTTTCCTTTGTGCCGTGACAACTGCCATTCATTGCGCAGCCGCCGCACGAACCGCCGCAAGAGCAGGAGGAGGTGCCTTTTTTCTTCTTGCGGATTTCATTTGCAACGATCGCCGCAAAAATCGCCGCGACCGCCGCTGCAATTAAAATGGTAGGCCAATTCATAGTTGTTACCTCACGGATTTTACAGCATTGTTTTTACGGAGCAGGAGGTAGAGCAGCGTCAGCAGAACGATACCGGCGGCAACTGTACCAAGGATGCTGCCGGCGCCGATAAACCACGCGCCGATCTGATAGACGATGAGACTGATTGCATAGGCAAAAACGCACATATAAGCAATTGCGCCAACGGACCACTTCCAGTTGTTCATTTCACGCTTGATCGCGCCCATTGCAGCAAAGCACGGTGCACACAGGAGGTTGAAAATCAGGAAGGACATACCGACGAGCTTGCTGCCGCCGAAGAATT
>CAYVLD010000052.1:0-10898 GCA_964452205.1 uncultured Oscillospiraceae bacterium | reverse complement strand
GCCCTGTAAGCCTTGGCTTGCAAGGGCTTGTGCGTTGTTCAGTACACATTAAATAACAGCACCGTCTACAACTGATAAATGAACGACAAATAAACAACATTGAGTGGCGGCACAGCTTTCGCTGTACCGCCACCTTACATAAATACTTCGTTATCGCACCTCGGCTAAAAACTGTCCGTCTCTTTTTTATTACGGCTGTATCAGCTCAACATGGCAACCGGCCTGAGTCAGCAGTTCCATGCAGCCGTCTTCTCCCAATATATCACCTGTTCCGACAACAAAGAAGCAGGTTTTACCCTCCTGCAAATATTCCTGTGCCTTCTTTGCCATGTCAATATTGCGCCGAACGATCATCGCATCACGATAATGCAATGATTTTCTTCATAACGCATCCTTCTTTCTTTCATTTTTCAGAAGTTTTTTAATATATCGGAACGTTTCTTTTTCTCCTTTATCGCGGAGCATCGTCAGAATATAGATCAAGTCTTCTTTTGTTTTTGGGTGCATGGACGAGGCTTCCTTCGCCTCAAGCGATATTTGCAAATACTCCAAAGCATCGCCGTCTTTATAATCCTTGCCGTGGTAGACTTTGCAGGCTGCAATTCGATCCATCACCATCTCAACAAAGAATTTCTTCGGCATCTCAACCGGCTCATACTTCTTGCTTTGCAGATTGATGTCCGTCCAATATTCAAAATGATGGCGATTCCTGCCCTTGTGGTGCATCCAAGCCTGCGAATAGCCCAGCAGCTCACGTTCGCGTGCATTGGGGCTTCTGGTGCCTTGGTAATACCTTACACCTGCAAAAAATTCCGTCGGAGAATATTTTGACAGATCATGCACCAAGCCGCGCCAATATAAGCCCACTTTGGCACAATGCTTTCGAACCTGCCAGCGATGCTTTGTGATCGTGCAAAAATGCTTCCATGCTTTCATATCTTTCTCCTATTCGTTGAGCGCAGCCTCCAATTTATCCAACGCTTTGCGCTCAATTCTGCTGACGTAGCTGCGCGATATTCCGCATACATCGGCAATTTCACGCTGCGTCAGCGGCTTTCGATTTCCAATGCCGTAACGCAGAATGATGATTTTGCGCTCTCTCGGCTCTAAGCAGGTTTGAATCTTCTCATAGAGCTTCGCATAGATTTCTTTGTCCGACATTCGCTCAAACAGATCCTCATCCGAGCAGATCACATCCATCAAAGAAAGTGCCGTTCCGTCCTTCGCCGTTTCGATATAATCCGACAGCGATACGTCCGAAGCACTCTTTCGCTGGCCGCGAAAATACATCAAAATCTCATTCTCCACACAACGAGCGGCATAGGTTGCAAGCCTTGCCCCTTTTGACGCATCATAAGTCGAGATGCCTTTGATCAAGCCGATCGTACCAATGGAAATCAGATCCTCCTGATCGGAGGTCTGTGTATAGTATTTTTTCATAATGTGCGCGACAAGGCGCAAATTCCGCTCGATTAAAATATTCCGAGCTTCAATATCTCCCTGTGAAGCGAGAAGTAAATAGTGCTGCTCCTCCTTGGCAGACAATGGTTTCGGAAAAGAACCGCCGCCATTGGCCAGTCGAAGGGAATACATAATGCTGCTGAGCATCAGCCAGACAGCCGCGCCAAACATGAGACCACCTCCGAAATAATCTATTCGCAGGCGGCAAGTCCTCATGTATGAACTTTTACGACAAGCGATCGGCTAACGTATCGGCAAGCGAAATCAAAAAAGAGGGGTCATCAAAGCCCGACAGCGCTGCAACTGCTTCTTGCGTCAGTAAATGCACCTTTTCCTCGCAGGCTGCGACTCCGTAAAGGCGCACGAAGGTATTTTTGTTTTCATCCACACCAGTTGCCTTTCCGAGCTTCTGCGCATCACCGATCACATCCAAAATATCGTCTCGAATTTGGAACGCCAGACCTAAGCATCTTGCATAAGTATCGGCTGCCTTCAACTGCTTTTCCGACGCTCCGGCGGCAATGGCTCCGAGCTGACAGGCCGCTGCGATCAGTCCGCCTGTCTTGCGAACTTGAATGTCAATGACCTCCTGCTCGGTACAGACGCGTTCTTCCGCAGCCATGTCCAAAATCTGACCGCCGACCATTCCCATTTCTCCGGAACAATCGGACAAAACCGCAACCGCTTGCACGATACGTTCCGGCGGCAGTTTTGCCTTTGCGAGGTGAGAAAACGCCGCCGTCAGCAGTCCGTCGCCTGCCAATACCGCCGTTGCCTCACCGAAAACACGGTGATTTGTCGGCTTTCCGCGGCGAAAATCGTCATTATCCATGCACGGCAGGTCATCATGGATCAAGCTGTAGGTATGCACCATCTCAATGGCTGCCGCAAACGGAAGGCAAGCCTCCGCATCTCCGCCGCAAAGCTCGCAAAATGCTTGCACCAGCACCGGACGGATGCGCTTACCTCCGGCAAGCAGGCTGTAGCGCATCGACTCAAACAATGCCTTCTGCGGTTCGTCTTCCAGAAAGCAGGTGCTTAAATATCCTTCGATCCGATCGATATATTGCTGCATTTTATGCTTCATCTTCAAACTCCGTTTCTTGAGGAGAGCCGTCAGAGCTCTTGCTGAGCTGAACGACCTTCAGTTCGGCTTGATCGAGCTGTCGGTTGCAGAGCGTTACCAAGCTCGTCCCCTCCTCAAATAGTTTTAAGGCCTCTTCCAACGGAACATCTCCGCGCTCCATTTGTTTTACGATCTCATCGAGTCTCTTGAGCGATTGTTCAAAACTGACAGATTCCTGATTCACTTCGTAACCTCCTGTATCTCGACCTCAGCCCTGCCGTCGGCAAGTCTCAGCGTCAGGTGCTCACCCGACGTCACATCTTGAATGGACTTTACGACGCTTCCGTCGCACTTGTGTGCCATCGTATAGCCGCGGCTTAGTACCTTGAGTGGGCTCATTGCATCCAATTTGGACGTTAAGCGCACAAAATTCTGCTTTCGATTGGCAAGATAATTGCCTGATGCCGCACAAAGGCGGCGATGAATATAATCCAACTGCATCCTGCGGTCGGCAAAATAATTCAGCGGACTTTTGAGGCTGCGTGAGAGCGCCAATGCCTCAACTCTCTGGCGATCATGCTTCAGCCGCTTATTCATCAGGGTCAGAAGCATCGTCCTTTGCGAAGCAAGGTGCTCACGCAGCTCGATCTGATCGGGAACCGCAAGCTCTGCGGCATTCGACGGCGTAGCTGCGCGGAGGTCTGCCACAAAATCCGAAATGGTAACATCGGGCTCATGTCCGACAGCGGAAATCACGGGAATTTCGGAATTTGCAATGGCATACGCCACCCTTTCATCATTAAATGCCCACAGATCCTCGATCGAGCCGCCGCCACGGCCTGTGATGATCAAATCGGCAACGCGGTATAAATTTGCATATCGTATCGCACCTGCAATCTCCGCCGGTGCTTCCGCTCCCTGCACACGGACAGCAAGAAGCTTTACCTTTGCAAGCGGATAACGCTTTCTCAAAATACGGAGCATATCACGAAGCGCCGCACCGGCCGAGGATGTTACGATCGCAATGGTATGCGGAAAGCGCGGCAACGGCTTCTTCCTGTCCTGAGAAAACAGTCCTTCAGCCTGCAATCGCGCCTTGAGCTGCTCGAAGGCAACATGCAGATCGCCTACGCCGTCGAGGGTCAGGCTCGTGCAATAGAGCTGATATGCTCCATCGCGCGGAAAGACCGAGATACGACCGCCTGCAATAACCTTCATCCCGTTTTCCGGACGGAATCTCAGGCGAAAAGCGTTCCCCTTAAACATCACGCAGCGCATCGAGCCGTTTGCATCCTTGAGAGAAAAATAGTGATGTCCCGAAGGGTAGAGCTTATAGTTGCTGATCTCGCCGCGGATAAGCAGCTCCGACAAAAACGGATCATCCTCAAAACGACAGCGCAGATATTCATTGATCTGAGAAACCTCATAGACCTGCTGCATGATGTGCCCTCCATGCCAAGACCGCCGTACCAAGCGCATTGTCCGTAGCGTACTGCGGCGGACAAAAAACACACGGCAGGTGCTTTACTTTCTCCCTCAAAAGCGTATTTGAGGCAACACCGCCGGCAAAAACCACCTTGCAAGGATATTGCGAAAGCGCGTTCTTCGTTGCTTCGACAATTGCACCGATCAGGCAGCGCAAAGCATAGGCTGCCGTTTCGGCCGGGTCGCCCGTATGATATTGCTCAACCTTATTCTGCACGCCGGAAAGTGAAAATTCAGTACCGTGCACCTTCACTCGGAAGCTTGTCCGATCCTGCGCCGTCAAGCTCAGTGCATCGATCTGCCTGCCCGACGGGAAGGATAAGCCGAGCAGCTTTCCCGTGCGGTCGATGAGCTGACCGGCTGAAATATCCGTCGTGCCGCCGATCCTCTGCGCATGCACGCTGACGCCGTCGGGAGTGATAAAAAGAAGCTCCGTCGTGCCGCCGGACAGGTGCCAAGCCAAATGCGGCACATCCATCAGCTCCATATGCTCTGAGGAAAACAAAGATGCGGCAATGTGTCCCTGCTGATGAGAAAACTCATAAACCGGAACGCCCAGCACAGAGCCCAAAACAAGCGCCTGCGAATGACCTGCCAAAAAGCACGGCATATATGAACCCTCGAGCGCACGCGGACGCGTACTGACACCGATGGCATCAATTTTCGTTGCTCCCAAACCGGAAAACAGCCTGTCGGTCAGTTCCGGCAGGCGTTTTACATGGGAAAACAGCGCCTCGCTCTGACGCAGGCCCAGACTTCCCTGCTCCACATCCAGAAGGCGCGAGATATTTTGCCCCTGTTTGCCGTCAAAAACGGCAACAGAGGTCGTATAATTGCTGGTATCGAATCCAAGGACGGTCATCACGCCTGCTCCTTCAAGCTGCGCGCAAATGTTCCCAGAATACCGTTGGCAAAGGAAACGATCTCCTCGTCCTCGTATTTGCGGGTCAATTCCACGCATTCGTTGATCGCAACGCCCGTCGGAACGTCATCAACATAGAGGATCTCAAACATCGCAAGGCGCAGTGCTGCCTTGGTAAAACGGGAAATGCGTTTTAAATTCCAGCCGACGGAAAACTTGGTAATGTAAGCATCCAATTCCTCGCTATGTTCCGCAACGCCCTCAACGCAAAGGCGGATATAAGTCATCTGCTTTTTGCTCGGACGTTCGGCATAAATCGGATTCTCGTCTGCCAATTCGTCATAGTAGCCGCGCTCCATACGCGCTTCGATCGCCTGCGACGGAGTTTCGTCGCTGTAATCCAGTTCATAAATCAAGTGAGCGGCAAGCTCTCTGGCTTCGGACCGTGTCATAGTACTCTCCTTCGTATTATACAGACTGCCGGGGTGCTTTTCAGCACCCCAAAGAATCATTTCGCCGTTGTCTTGGGTTCAGCAACACCGCAAACGTTGACATTGACCCGCTTCGGTGCAGTACCCGTCATCGACAGAACCTCGGCAGCAATGGCTTCCTGCACCTGCTTGGCAACCTCCATCACAGGCTCGCCAAATTTTACAACGAGGTTGCAGGAAATTTCGAGCTCGTCACCGTCGATGACCACGCGGATGCCCTTGCGCAGATTTTTCTTACCAATGATGTTGCTCAGATCCAACGTTGCCGTTGCACTCAAGCCGTAAACGCCGCTGACCTCACGCACCGCAAGCGCAGAGATCGATGCGATCACTTCCTCGGAGATCATAATACTGCCATTCTCCAGAGATTGTACAAGATAATCTTTTCTATCGGCCATAATCAGAACCGTCCCTTCGTTTTTTCTTATATTCTACCACATTTTACGAAAAAAACAATACCCTATTATACACCAAAAATACGAATCTGCGAAAGATTATAGTCTGTCTGCGCCATCACGATGTCCGCAAGCAGCGCAACATCCGACTCACTCAGGCCATTTTCGGGGGAAGCAACCGCTACGCTGATGATCTGGTCATTGATGTACGCCACGCAATCCGCATAGCCCTTTGCGACGATCATGCTCTCGATTTGCGACTCACGCAGCGCATCGGAGATGATTTTTTCAAGCTCAATTCTCGTATCGCTCGTATCCTCACCCTCGGCATAGGCGATCGTCTCCTGCAAAAGCTCTACTGCCTCGTCGCGAGCAGTCTGCCTTGACAAACGCATTTGCGCAAAATACTCGTCTGCTGCAAGCGTGGTGCTCACGGGCGTGGAATTATCCTGCACATCGCTGAGAACCAAGGTAGTTTCGCCCAGAATCTTATCCGCATCCAGCGTTTTTGTCAGCTCCGGAACGTCGTTTCCGTAAAGCCAATTCAAATAAATGCCGGCGCATACAAGCACCAACACTACGGCAATAACCGCGTTTCGTTTCCAAATTTTCATACCGATTCCTCCATCAATTCATTTTTACGACCGTGATTCGGTCACTTCCCAAACCTGTCAACGCGCTGACCGCATTCATTATGTTCAGCCTCACAGACGGCTGATCTGCTCCTTGGCAGATCACCAAAGCGCCCTGAAAACGCGGATAACGCACTGCAGATACTGCTGCTTTATCATATGCGCTCCCCTCGGACAAAATCACTGTTTTCTGCTCTTGGCTGGATCGGTCATCCGTCGTTTCTGTCTGCGTATCCGTCTGATACTCCGTTCGGCTGCCGTATTCAAGCGTCAGCATTACCTCAACCGCCCCCGCACCGTCGATTCGCGAGAGCATGGCGGCAAGCTGCGTTTGAAGGCTCTGTTTGTATTCCTCGTCCGATGATTCTTCCACCGTTTGCCTCGGTTGTTCCTCCCCCTCATCCGAAGGATACAGCAGCAAAGCGATGCCGATCAGCAGCACGAGTACAACGTATTTGTATTTTTTTCCCCACGCAAGGATTTTTTCAATCGACAGTTTCATAAGGCCTCCATGTTTGATCTTCCTTCGCAATACCGAGCTGAAGCTCCAGGTATTCCGATAATGCAAGTATTTCTTCCGCGCTGAGCGAACCGCTGATCTCAACAGCCGTCGGTACAGGCACTTCCTCCTGTGACACCGTGACCTGCGCCTGTACGGTATAGCCCATACGCGAGGCGATCAGCTCGATATGATCCTCGGTCGCCTTGCGCACCTGCGTTGCAAAGTGCTCCGCAGCATCCGCCTGTGCCTGTTCCATTTCGGCGCTGTCGTCGCCAAAGGCGCGCGTAAGCGACGAAGCCGCCCCTTGCAGATCCAAATCCATCAGCGGTGACAGGACAACCAGCAAAATAAGCAGTCCGCCGAGCAAACGCACGATTTTTTGAATCGACGGTGTTTTGACCATGACCGCCGCGATGGCGCAGATCATGCAAGAAGCGACGATCTGCAGAAAATAGCTGCGAAGCGAATCCATCATATCACCACCTTGAGAAAGCATACGCTGGAAATAAGCAGCATCAGCGCATACGCACCGCACATGCCCAGAAGATAGCCCATTGCCTGCGAAAAATGCTTCACGAGCTTGACATGCGGCTCAAGACCGACCGTACCGCTGACCGCAGCGGTTATTTTCATCAGCAGATATTGCACGCCCACGCGTAAAAACGGTAGCAAGCAGATTGCAATGACCGCCAGCATGCCGAATATGCCTACCGAGTTTTTGAGCATCAACGCACCTGCGATCATACTCTCGGACGCATCGGACACGATGCTTCCGACCACGGGGATCATACCGGAAACCGCCGCTTTGGTTGCCTTGAGTGTCGTTGCATCCGAGGAACCGCTGACCACGCCTGTGATCGTCATATAGGCGATAAAGATGAACATCATGATGCGAAGGCATTTTGAAATCAGCCAGCCGATAAATTCGCGAATCTCCGAAAGCGTTTGGTTTCCGATTGCTGCTTCGGCAGCAGCGACCGCTATGTAAAACCATACACCCGGAATGAGCAAATTCTTGATCAGAGACATCAGAAGCCGGGAAAACAGCACCGTTCCGCTGTAGAGAATACTGCCCGAGGAAATACCGCCCGACATCATGGTTGCCGATGCCATGACGGGCAAAAAGCACGCGCTGTAGCTTGACATATCTTCAATCGTTTTCTGCGCAAGATGCACCATAGACTGCATGCTTCCCATCACAGCCACGGTGATCCCGATTGCGCCGACAACCACAACCGCATTGGAAGAATGTTCGCCGCCGCTCATGTGCGCAAGCGCACACAGCGTCAGCACGCAAAGCAGTATTGCGCACAGCTTCAGCGCCTCCTTGTACGCATCGCTCGCTTTGATGAACGAGCCAAAAAGCATGTTTTTAAGCGTGTCCCAAAAATCGACCGTTTCCTGCCGATCGAATTTCGGCAGAAGCTCTGCCACCTCATCGTCCAGTCCCTCGGTCAAGCCGTCCGTTTCAATGTCAATTGTCTCCTGCGCCTTCGCAAGCGGCGTTAAAAGCGCAAGCAGGAGCAACAGTATTATGATCTTCCGTATCATCCGCCAATCAAGCCTTCCATCATCTGTAGTACCGCCTCGAGCAGCGGAATCGCGGTATAAAGCGCAAGCACGGAGCCGCAGATCTCGATCATTTTGGCAATTGCGCTTTCCTGCGCATCAGCGCAAACATTCGCGCAAAGCTGTGTAAGCAGTCCGATGCCAATGGTTTTAAGCAGCGGCTCCATCAGTGCCTTGTCCACCCCTGCAATATTTCGCAGTTGTTCCATAAAATCGATCACCGGCTCTGCGATACGGATCAGGAGCACTCCGATCAGCACACACGCCGCTACGGTAAGCACGATTGCCAGCTCCTTGCTGTTCTTGCGCAGAAGATTTGCAAAAATGACCGCCATCAGGCCGATGACCGCTACTTGTATCATGCTGTCCATCAGAAATTGAATAAATTCTTAACCAGATCGAACAACTGTGCAATTTTTTGCACCACGATCAGCAGAACGACCACCAAACCTGCCAGCGTTGTCATTGTCGCCTGCTCTTCTCTGCCGGAGCTGACAAGCACCTGATTTAAAATACATACAATGATGCCGACTGCAGCAATTTTAAATATCAGATCGATTTCCATAGCTATACAAACAGGATAATCATGGCAATTCCGCTCGCAACGCCGAGGATGCCGCAGCTTTTGGCAAGCGGCCGCTTCTCGCTGTCAAAGCGTTCGATCGCACTTTTGAGGCGTTGCGCGCTGAGCTGAAGCATGCGGTTTTCGCCGTCCAGATCGTAGCGCCCAATTGTCGAGCAGAGCTCCAGAACCACCATCATCGCATCGTTCGGCAAAGACAAGCCGGGGGTTTCGTCGATTGCTTTTTCAGCCGCCTTGTTTCTCGGAAGTCCTGCCTCTATGTGATCTGCATAAGCCGCAAAAAAGCATGACACCGCGCCGTCTGTCCGCTCGGCGGTATGCTTGCAAAGCTGCGGCAGCGGTCTGAGCGTATAATTCAGCTCGCATTTTATGATCTCAAGCGCACCGAGCATTTGATTCAGCTGCCGCAATTGCCGATAAAAATGCAGCGTTTTTCCGATCCCTGTCCCGCCGGCGGCGCACAGGATCAAAATTGCTCCGATCCATTTAATCATTTGTCAGTACCTCCATATGTAATTTCCTTAACGTATCGATCACGATCACATTCTCAAACACCTTCATTTCAAGAAGGTGCCGATATAAGGGGCGGTTGTGCAGCTCCTTGACCGAGGATGTATGCGCGGTTGCCAAAAACCTCACGCCGCAGTAGGAGGCTCGGCAAATTGCCTCAATGTCCTGCTGCGCCGTAATTTCATCCAGCGCGATCCATTGCGGATTCATCGAGCGAAGCAGCATTTCGATCGCCTCGGCTTTTTTGGTTCCGCTCAGAATATCCGTGCAGCCGCCCAGAGAAAACTGCGCAACCCCACCGACGCACGCGCCCAGCTCCATCCGCTCGTCCACCACGCAGATGCGCCAAAGAAAGCGATCGGAAAGCTGACGGATCAAATCCCTTAACAGTGTTGTTTTCCCACGCCCGGGAGGACCGATAATCAGTGTCGACCTCGGATGCGTCCAAAGAAAGCCGATTGCATCATCGGCGGCGCCCTTGATCTGTCGCGCGATGCGTATGTTCACGGAGGAAATATCCCTAAGCGTGTAAAATTCTCCGTCTTTGTACACGCCGCGGCCGCAAATGCCGATGCGGTGTCCGCCGTTGATCGTCAAATAACCGCTTTTGAGCATATCCTGCACGGCATAAACAGAGTGATTGCCTGCCAGATCGAGCACCTCCTGCAGTACGGCGGATGTCATTTGGTTCGAGCAAAGCGTCTTTTCACGGTCATTGACCAAATAAGACGGACTGCTCCCGTTGCGAAGCCGTATTTCCTCCAGTTTTGCGATCTGCGCATCCGGTAGCTGCATGAGAGCGCGCGCAATGCTCTGCGGACAGACCGCCAATGCTTGTTTGACCTCGTCCATCTGTGTCCCTCCCGTTTCACTCTATGCGCACTGTCTAAAAGATAGGACTAATAATTGATAAACAGGCTCGTGCTGCTCGTGCTGAAGAAAGAAGCAGATTTTTTCTATTTGAAAAAGCAAACATCTTTTTTTCATTATTTGCATAAAAATCACTCGTTTTTATTCGCATTTTGTGCGAAAAAGTTTGTTTTTTTTTTTTTTTTTGAGGGCTGGTTCTTTAAAAAATCACTTGCAAAAGTTCGGAATTTGCTGTATAATGTTTTATGTATAAGTATTTGCTTAACGAAAGCAAATATAAGTTTACTTCCACCATTTTCAAAGGAGGCACTTTACATGCAAATCAGGAAACTTTCTCAGCGCATTATATCCCTTCTCCTTTTGCTGTGCATGCTGGCAGGGCTCGTACCTGTTTTCAGCGTGTCGGCGGCGGAAAGCTGGGACGTTGACGGCGACGGTACGCTGTCGATCCTTTGCATCGGCAACAGTTTTT
>CAYVLD010000051.1:0-11175 GCA_964452205.1 uncultured Oscillospiraceae bacterium | reverse complement strand
GAAAACGTTATTATGGAGCTGCCCTATGTCTTAGAGTGCGGTGTGTCTGCCGCTCCCGACGAGGTGCGCGGTCAGATCGTAAAAGCAAGCATCGTTCTGGTCAAGGGCACAGCGCCAACGGATGCCTTGAAGAAGGAAATCCAAGCCTATGTCAAATCCAGAACCGCACCGTATAAATACCCGAGAATTGTCGAATTTAGGGAAAGTCTTCCCAAAACGACCAGCGGAAAGATCATCCGCAAAAAGCTATGATGAAACGGCTGACACTTTTCGCAGGACATTACGGCAGCGGCAAAACCAATATCGCGGTTAATTATGCTGCCTTTTTGCGCAGGCAGGGCTTACCCGTCACGATTGCGGATCTGGACATTGTAAATCCTTATTTCCGCACAAAAGACAGCGAAGCGCTGTTAAATGAGCTTGGGATCGAACTGATCTGTTCCCCTTTTGCCAACAGCAATTTAGATGTGCCTGCCATGCCTGCGAAGGTCTATTCCCTGATTGACAGCCGCACACGCTACGGCGTTTTAGACATCGGCGGCGATGACCGCGGTGCATTGGCACTCGGGCGGTATTCTCCCTCGATTCTGAGCGAGAACAATTACGAAATGCTTTTCGTTATCAACCGATCCCGACCGCTGACAAGAACCGTTGGCGATACGCTTGCCGTAATGCACGAGATCGAAAGTGCGTGCGCACTGCCGTTTACTGCGATCGTGAACAATACAAATTTGGGCAGATATACCACGGCAGAAGATGTTCTTTCCTCCACCGCCTATGCGCAGGCGGTATCCGAGGCAAGCGGTCTTCCCATCCGTATGACAACGGTGCACCATCCGTTGCTTTCTGCCCTCAAGCAGCATATAAAAAATCTATTCCCCTTACATTTACAAGAACAATACTATGAACTACGAATGGAGGACTCAAATGGCTAAACTGACATTCAAGGAAGAGCTTTGCAAGGGCTGCGGCCTTTGCGTCAACGCCTGTCCGAAGGGCATTTTGGCACTTTCGAGAACCAGGCTGAATCAAAAGGGTCATTCCCCCGTGGAGCTGACGAAGCCGGAGGATTGTATCGGCTGCGCATTTTGCGCAACGATGTGTCCCGACTGCGTTATCACGGTAGAAAGGTAGGCGAAAGCATGGAAAAAGTATTGATGAAGGGCAACGAAGCCATAGCGGAAGCTGCGATTTTGGCCGGCTGCCGCCACTACTTCGGTTATCCCATCACGCCTCAGACAGAGGTTGCCGCTTATATGGCAAAGAGGATGCCGAAGCTCGGCGGCGTCTTCCTTCAGGCAGAAAGTGAGATCGCTGCGATCAACATGGTCTACGGCGTTGCCGCAACAGGAAAACGTGCAATGACCTCCTCCTCCAGCCCCGGCATCGCGCTCAAGTGTGAGGGCATTTCCTATTTGGCAGGTGCCGATCTTCCTGCGCTGATCGTCAATGTGCAGCGCGGCGGTCCCGGTTTGGGCGGTATACAGCCGTCTCAGTCGGATTATTTCCTTTGCACCAGAGGTCCCGGTCACGGTGACTTCCATGTGCTCGTGCTTGCACCGTCAAGCGTGCAGGAAATGGCCGATCTGACCTTTAAGGGCTTCGAGCTTGCGGAAAAGTATCGCATGCCGGCCATGCTCCTTGCAGACGGCACGATGGGTCAGATGATGGAGCCTGTCATTCTGCCCGAAAAGTGCGAAGAACTGTCTGCCGCTCCCGATTGGGCAACAACCGGCACACAGGGCAAGCGCAAGCATAACATCGCAAACTCTCTCTACCTTTCCCCTGCCGAACTGGAAAAGCTGAATTTAGAGCGTTTTGAACGCTACGCGCAGATTGAGGAAAACGAGTGCCTTTGGGAAGAATTTATGATGGAGGATGCCGAAATTTGTGTCGTTTCCTGCGGCATCACCGCCCGTGTTTCGCGCAACGCGATCCTTGAGGCTCGCGCGAAGGGGCTCAAAGTCGGCATGATCCGCCCGATCACCCTCTGGCCGTTCCCAAAAAAGCCGTTGCTCGCAGCCGCCGAACGCGTCAAATCATTCTTAGTCGTTGAGTTGAGTATGGGACAGATGAAAGAGGATGTCGAGCTTGCCACTCGCTGTAAGAAGCCCGTTTACGGCTGCACTCGTGTTGGCGGCATGATTCCCTCGCCGGAAGAGGTTCTGGCAAAAATCAGCGAAATTGCAGAATAAGGAGGCAGGAAAATGATTGTTTTTGAAAAACCCAAAGCATTGACCGATGCCGTACTGCACTACTGCCCCGGCTGTACCCATGGCATTATTCACCGCTTGGTTGCCGCGGTCATTGACGAGCTTGGTATCGAAGGTCAGACTGTTGGCGTTGCACCTGTCGGCTGCTCCGTACTTGCTTATAATTATTTTACCTGCGACATGGTCGAAGCCGCTCACGGACGTGCACCTGCCGTTGCCACCGGCATTAAGCGTTCCTTGCCGGAAAACATCGTTTTCACCTATCAAGGCGATGGCGACCTTGCCTCTATCGGTATGTGCGAAACCGTTCACGCCGCAGCCAGAGGCGAAAATATAACCGTCATCTTTATCAATAACGCCATTTACGGCATGACCGGCGGCCAGATGGCTCCGACCAGCCTGCCCGGTCAGGTCACCCAAACCTCGCCATACGGCAGGAATGTCGATACACAGGGTTACCCCGTCCGTGTATGCGAAATGCTCAGTTCTTTAGACGGACCTGTATATCTTGAGCGTGTTACCGTCAACAATGTTAAAAACGTCAACCGCGCAAAGAAGGCGATCAAGAAAGCCTTCCAAAACCAGCTTGATGGCAAGGGCTTCTCTTTGGTAGAGGTTCTCTCCTCCTGCCCGACCAACTGGGGCATGACACCGCAAAAAGCCTTAGAATGGATTGATGAGAAGATGATCCCCTACTATCCCTTGGGCGTTTACAAGGACAAGGAGGGTTAATCATGCGTGAAAATCAAATAGTCATTGCCGGTTTCGGCGGTCAGGGTCTGTTGTTCTCAGGCAAGGTTCTTGCCTACGGCGGACTTTTGGAAAACCGACAGCTTAGCTGGCTGCCCTCATACGGTCCTGAGATGCGTGGCGGCACCGCAAATTGCAGCGTTATTTTGAGCGACCGCGAGGTTGGCTCCCCGATCGTTCACCATCCGGATATTTTGATGGTCATGAACACGCCGTCGTTAGATAAGTACGAATCCGAGGTTGCGCCGAACGGCAAGATTTTCATTGACAGCTCTCTGATCGACCGTAAGGTTCAAAGAGAGGATGTGGAGGTTTTCTATATCCCCGCAACCGAAATGGCACACGAAATGGGTGCGCCCACGCTTGCTAATATGATTCTTCTCGGCGCGCTTGTGAAGCAGACCGGCTGCATTTCAGAAGAAACGTTGGATGCAGCACTTTTGAAAGTCGTTCCGCCGCGTAAAGCAGATTTGATCGACTTAAACCGCAAGGCTCTTGCTCTCGGAAAGGATTATGAAGCATGAAAATCACCTGCATTCAGATGAACATGGCATTTGAACAGCCTGACGAGAATTTTGCGCGAGCAAAGGAACTGATCGCAAAAGCCATGCTGCAGTCACCTGACGTCATTGTTCTGCCTGAGACGTGGAACACGGGCTTCTTCCCGAAGGAAGCGCTTTTCGAATTAAGCGACAACGATTGCCTCCGCGTAAAGGCAGAAATCGGCGCATTGGCGAAGAAATATAACGTCAATATCATTGCAGGAAGCGTCGCAAATGTGCGCGGTGAAAAGATTTTCAATACTGCAACGGTTTTCAACCGCGATGGCGAATGCATCGCAAGCTATGATAAGACGCATCTGTTCACGCCAATGGGCGAAGATGACTACTTCACAGCAGGCGATCATCTCTGCCGTTTTCAATTAGACGGCAAGGATTGCGGTTTGATCATCTGCTATGACATTCGTTTTCCTGAGCTGACTCGTTCGCTCGCTTTAAAAGGCTTGGAGCTGCTCTTTGTCGTTTCGCAATGGCCTAAAATCCGCACTTTCCACCTTCGCACACTTACCACAGCAAGAGCCATTGAGAATCAGATGTTTTTGGCCTGCTGCAACTCCTGCGGAAAAGCCGGCGAGACGGTTTACGGCGGCACTTCTGCCATCATTGACCCTTGGGGCGAAACGCTCGCCTTAGCCGGCGAAAGCGAGGAGCTTTTGACCGCTGAATGTGATTTTTCTGTTCTTGACGGTATCCGCAGTTCTATTCCCGTGCTGCGCGACCGCAATGACGCAGTCTATACTTGTTAGAAAGAAGGTTATTTTATGAACATTCCCGTAACCAGAACGACCAATCCGAAACCCCGTCCCGAAGACGAAACCAAGCTCGGCTTCGCACGTTATTTCACCGATCACATGTTCGTCATGGAATATGACGAAGGCAAGGGGTGGCACAGCCCCAGAATTGAGCCGCATGCTCCGTTCCTCATTGAACCGGCTTCCGCTGTTTTACACTATGCCCAGATGATGTTTGAAGGCATGAAGGCTTATCGCAAACCCGACGGTTCCATTCAACTCTTCCGTCCCGACATGAATCATGCCAGAATGAGAAGAACCTGTGAACGAATGTGTATGCCGGAAGTGCCGGAGGATCTGTTCTTAGAAGGCTTGAAGGCAGTCATTTATGAAGATCGTGATTGGATCCCCTCTGCCCCCGGTACTTCTTTGTATATCCGTCCGTTCCTCTTCGGTGATGAAGCCTCCTTCTCCGTTTTGCCTGCACAGCACTATCGTTTCATGATCATTCTCAGCCCCACCGGCTCTTATTACGCAGCCAATGACGGCGGCTTGACAACGACCAGAATTTTTGTTGAGGACGAATATATTCGCGCCGCTCCCGGCGGTACAGGCTACGCAAAGGTCGGCGGCAACTACGGCGGCGGTATGAGAGCCTCCAAAAAAGCAATTGCATACCAGTGCAAGGATGTCCTGTGGCTCGATGCAATGGAGCACAAATATGTCGAAGAAATCGGCACCTCCAATGCTTTCTTCCGCATTAACGACGAAGTCATCACCGCTCCCCTTGACAGCGGCACCATTCTTCCCGGCATCACGAGAAACTCCGTCATTCAGCTTTTGAAAAAGTGGGGCGTTAAAGTGTCCGAGCGCAAGCTCTCCATTGACGAGATCTTCGCAGCCTCCAAGGATGGCTCCTTGCAGGAGATCTTCGCCTCCGGCACGGCTGCAGTCATTTCCCCGATCGGCTGGCTGAATTACAAAGGCGAAGACTATCAGGTTGCAGACGGCAAAGTTGGCGAAATTGCGCAAAAGCTGTATGATAATCTCTACGGTATCCAGACGGGCAAGGTCGAGGACGATATGGGCTGGACTTACCCGCTTGGCTTCTAATACTACTCTCTGATTAAAAGTAGACTTTTAATCAGAGAGGCAACGCTTGGATGCGTTGCTGTTTTCGCGATTATAATGTAGAAATCGCGAAAACTCGTCTCATACAATCACGAATGCTGATTTTGCCATAAAAATGAGACAAGTCTCATTTTTATGAGCGATTAGTATAAGAATAAGTATATTTCCCTGCGGCAAACTGCCGCAGGAAAATTTCTATATGCAGAAAAAGAACGCCTCTCACGAAACTCGTGAGAGGCGTTGAAGCTCATATTAGCCGGAAACCAGCTTATAGAAGTGCAGGTAGGTCGTACCGGAGCTGGTAGAGCTGACGGTGCAGAACAGGGGGTTACCATTGTCGCCCGTGGTGCTGATGTCATCACGCAGGGAGATGTAACGGCTGTTGCCCTTGACGCGGAAGCCCTTGTAGCTGGAAGAATAGGTAGCAGACCAAGACGTGGAAGATGTGCTCAGCGTCAGCTTGGTAGAGCCGGAAGCACTGATCAGGTAGTTGCTGCCGGAGGAGAGCTTGAAGCTGGTACGGGAGCCGGTCAGAGTCCACTCGAAGGAAGATACAGAAGATGCATCACAAGTCAGAGTAGACGGCAGGCTGCTCAGGTTGAGGCCGGAAGCACTCATTGCAGAATAGGAGCCATCCTTGCTGGTGCTCAATGCGTAGTAGCTGTAGTCACCTGCGTAGGTACCATCAGCAGCGGCAACGATAATGTAGGAGCCGGCGGTCAGATCAGATGAGCTGGTGACCAATTCATAGGTGTAGGTTCCGCTGGTGCTGGTGTTGCCGGAGTTGCTGCCGCTGTCAGAGCTGCCGGAAGAGGAACCGCTGACAGGAATCAGCTCGACATCATAGTAGTAGCTGGAAGTAGAAGTTGCGTTGCTAACAGCATATGCGCCAAACTTAGTGGAGCTCTTGTAGAAGATAATGCCACGGGTGGTGCTGGTGGAAGCCGTGATACGGTAGGTGCCGTTGGTACCGGTGCCGATGCTCCAGTTATAAGCAGTAGTGCTGCTGGAGAAGTTGGTGCTGGAGGAGTACTTCAGATACTTAGTACCATTGGAGATAGTGTAGTAGCTGCCGTTCTTGGCAATGGTAACAGCATAGCCTTCTGCATCAGAAGCGGAGACAGTGCCGTTAGAAACGGTGATCTTAGAACCGGTGATCTTGCTTGCAAAGGTGCTGCTCATAGCATAGTAGGTGCTGCCAACCTTGGCTGCGATGACGTACTGGCCATCGCTGATAGAGCCGGTAGAGGTAGAACCGCTGTCGGTAGTCGGCTTGGTGTAGCCGCAGTACTTACAGGTGCTGCTGGAGTAAGTGCAGCTTGCGCTGGAGGAATAGGAGCAACGAGAGCAGGTAATCTTATGAGTACCGTCGCTGTTGCTGGTGTACTTGTAGTTGTGACCGAGTGCTGCAATGGTGGAGGTGCTGACAACAGTACCGCAGGAGTTGCAGGTAACCGTGGTCTTACCGGTAGAAGTGCAGGTAGCAGCGGTGGTGGAGGTGCTGGTGCTGCTGTGGCTGCAGGTGGTGGTGCTGGAACCGGAGCTGGAAGAGCTGGAAGAATCGGTCAGCTTGTAGAAATGCAGATAAGTCGTACCGGAGCTGGTAGAGCTGACGGTGCAGAACAGGGGGTTGCCATTGTCGCCCGTGGTGCTGATGTCATCACGCAGGGAGATGTAACGGCTGTTGCCCTTTACACGGAAGCCCTGGTAGGTGGAGGAATAGGTACCTGCCCAAGAAGTAGAGCTGGTGCTCAGAGTGAGCTTGGTAGAACCGGAAGCACTAATCAGATAGTTGCTGCCGGAAGACAGCGTAAAGCTGGTACGGGAACCGGTCATCGTCCACTCGAAAGTAGAAGCGCTGGAAGAGCTGCAGGTAAGGCTTGTGGGCAAGCTGGTGAAGGACAGGCCCTGTGCGCTCATTGCAGAGTAGGAGCCATCCTTAGAAGTAGACAGTGCATAATAGCTGTAATCACCTGCATAGGTGCCGTCAGCATTTGCCAGAATGATATAGGTGCCTGCCGTCAGAGCGGAGGAGCTGGTAATGAGCTCATAGGTGTTGTCTCCGCTGGTGGAAGTGTTGCCGGAGGAACTGCCGCTATTGCCGGAGTTACTGCCGGAGTTACTGCCGGAGTCGCTGCCGGAAGAGGAAGAATCATCCTGATACAGAGTCCAGGTGGACTTAACGGTCTGATAAGCATCAACGTTGCCCTGGCCGGGATAGGTATCCTCGCTGGAAACAACGATCGGGAATGCGACATAGTTCTTCTGAGCATTGCTCAAAGTGTAGGAGCTGTAAGCCGGATCCCACTTGCCGTAGGTGGACTTCATGGTGGAGATAGCGGAAGCAACAGTCTTGCCTGCGATCATGCTATCCCAGAAGGAAGCCTCGTACTTATAGTCGCCGGTGAAGGAAACGGACTGAGAATAGCCGTAAACAACTTCAACGCCCTTGTTGTGCAGCGGCTTGTTCAAGCCGTCGGTAGCCATACCCAGACAGATAGCCATCCACAGCAGGCTGTTGGGAGCATCGGAAGTCATGTGGTTTGCAATCGCGGTGCCGTCAACGCAGTAGGTAGAGCTGCCGCCGTTCCATGCATGATAGTAAGTACCGTAGGTGCCGGTAACAGCAGCCATATCAGAGCTGGTGATGCCGGTGCCGGTATTCAGGCAGAGATAGGAGCTGTTTGCCTGAGAAACATAGTCATCACCGCTGTTGTAGTCGGTGATACCGTGGGAGTCGAACAGAACGACTGCGCCGGACTGCATTGCCTTTGCAATGTTGGTGATCGTTGCAGCAGTGTAGCCGTACTGGGTGAAGGTACCGCCGGTAGCGGAAGCAATGCTCTTAGCCTCAGTCTTGTACTGATCGGTGAAGCTGCTGTCGGCAGAGTAGGAATCGTTGTAGTACGGGGAAATGAGGTAAACATTCTTACCGCTGGGGGTGCCGCCCTTGGTTGCGAAGGAAGTGGTGGTGATGTTCTCACCCTGCATCACGCTTCTGTCAACGTTACGCTCGCGGTAACGCAGCTCAGGGGAATAGCCGCAGACGATACCTTCGGTGGTTTCCCAAGTGAAGAAGTCGCCGTTGCGGTTGATGGAGCCTTCAACATAGGTATCGGTCTTCTTGACCAATTCCTCGATCTCGTAAGAGACCTTAGCAAAGTCGTTTGCAGAAAGCTTGCCTGCGCGCTTTGCGACGACATTTTCATCTTCGTACGCATCAATGACGTCCCAGACATCTTCCTTGATGGTGGCTGTTGCCTTGGCAGTAATTTCGAAAGGCTGCTCATTCTTGGCTGCGATAACGCTGACCGGGAGCAGGCTCAGAACCATAGCGACGAGCAACAGGACCGAGATCAATTTTTTCATAATAATTCTCCTTCCAAATAGTTCATGGTGTTTCCATGAGTTCTTCATTATATTATCACTTTAATGAGAAAAAGTCCAGCAAAATCTGGCAGAAATTATTTTTTTGTATTATATTACAAAATGAGGATATGTTCTTTTGCCGATTCCGTTAAAACGCCGAACCAAGCCTTTCAAACATCCTGTTTTTTCATTTTATGCAAATTAATATTCATTTTTCTATCAAAATATTCCCTAAATTTGAAGGGCTGTAAAAAACTCAGATTAATATCATCCTAAGCGAAGAAGCTTTCAAAAGTTTCGAAATATTGCTATTTCACGGGCTTCGCAAAAGATTCTTCGGTCACATCAATTTTTTGGACAAAAAATCCAAAAATTAATAAGGGTACGTGCGAACACGCCCCCAATTTTCACCGTTATCCTCACAACGCAAACCAAAGAGGTTTGTGTTTCTGTCAGCTCGCTCAAATGTGCAGTGCCATTCCTGCCCATCTAATACAATTGTGCTCTGCGTACCCATCTCTAAGGAAATCGTAATGTTAAGCGCATTGCATCGCCGGATCCCTTCCTGTGGAATGCGATCCGAGCAGCAACCGCTTAATAACGAAATCAAAACTAAAAATACGGAAACGATATGCTTTTTTATACTGAGAAGTTTTTTCATAGGGCATTCCTCCCTCAAGGATTATAGATAAATATTCCAATAGCATAGAATCTTGTATAGTCATACGCATATTCGGATGGATATTCAAATCTGCTAACACCCAAATTACCTGCCGAGTTATGCGCTTCGCAGCCGGTGTCTGTGCAATTAAATTGCACAAAATGGCTTCCAAAATAATGCGATCTTCGGGAATCTTGTCATATAATGCGCAATAAAAACTCTGTTGCCGTTCCGGTTCTTTTCGAAGCATCTTTATACGCTCCCTCTCTCTTTTGATGCTTCTATTATACCACATCGGCTGTATGATTGCTACTTTTTATGACTTTTTCAGTGGTTTCGAACCCATCCCCTGTATCCTGACAGCTAATTCACCGGGACAATATAAGTTGCATTTTTAGTGATATTGTAGACCGTGACGGTGGCATCACAATCCCGAATTGCGTACCCGATCTCGTAAGACAAAGCAGGAATTTTCTTGCTGACGAGTTCAAGCCAATAATATGTATGCGTGTACATCCATTCGCTCGAATTGCGCAAGTTTAGATCGTTACTTGTATGGTATTTCCAGATCAGCTCCGGATAAGCGCAATCCCCCAATACTGTGAAATCATCATAGTTCAAGGACATATGATAATCCTCCAAGCCATACCACGCACAAGTATAACGTTCGTTCTCAATTTGGTCTACCACAACAAAAATCAATTTCTGACTTTCATCATACAGCCCATAAATCAGCAAGCCTTCCTTTGATTTTCCCAAAAAACTCAAATGTGACAAATCAATCTTCCAGCCACCCAAAACAGTCCGGCCGTAGTTGTTTGCGATCATTTTGTACGCACGATCTTCAAAAACGCATTCTTCACGACCCAGTGCAATCTCAAGTTCTTTCGAAAGCGCCTCGTTTGGCGGCGGAAGCTGTCCACACAGCGGTTGGCTGAACGTTTCCTCTAAAAGCTCTGTATAATACTGCGCCCACCGCTCTTGCTTTGTTTCCATATCCCATATAGTTTGTTCTTGTGTCGGATATTCGCTTTCCATAGGCGCTGTTGATTGCTCTGCTGTTGAGGACTCGCTTTCCAAAACTGTGGTTGTTTGCTCGATATATTTTTCTGTTGTGACAGTTGTATTTTCTGACGAAGAATTATCGTATGTACACGCAGTGGCAAAAGTTGCAAGTGTAATAACACCTATTAGCAGAATGGTGATTCTCATACGTGTCCCTCCTTAGTAATTTAAGCAATCGAACTCTGTTCGGTCAAAAGGCAATAATTTTTTGATAATTCTGTACATCGGTTCGTCAGCGGGTGCTTGCGCATACAGACAATACAATGTCCCATGAGGATCCGCTAAGTAAAAAGGGTAACCATATCGGAATTGAATAATCATATCTTCGTCAGAGTATAAGCTCGATTCATGGCCTGTGCAGTACGGATGTGTATGTATCAATGCTACTAGTTCATCCGAGCTTATTTCATTCTCATTAAACACTAAATCAACTGAAGAATAATTATGTTCTCCTCTGAAAATTGTACCTACATAGTAACCGCCGCCAGCCTCATCTGTGTAAAAAATACCAGCAATTCGCTCATGATTATCCTCTCGTGTTGCCATGTTCATCGCTGCCCCGGCAACGATAGCCGCCTCATCCATAGTGGGATAAATACCATTTATCGCTCCGTAGGCACCACCTCGTCCGGGATCTACGGTTGTAGTCGGCCAAATCGCCTCGCCGGAATCATCACGATAGGCAATCGGGTTAT
>CAYVLD010000050.1:0-11180 GCA_964452205.1 uncultured Oscillospiraceae bacterium | reverse complement strand
CGCCCACAAGGGGTAGGCCGCATCCGTAGCGCTCGTTCCTCGCTGACGGCTGCGCTCTGACCCTACCCTACGGTAGTAAAATCATAACGCACCGATAAATCGGAATTTAAAGGGTAGAATTTATTTTGCATTTTCGCCAATTTTTCTATCGGTAATTTTAAAATAACCCTTGAAGTGAGGTAATTATGGAACAATTATTGAATATTCTGAATCAACTTCCCGAGGTGCAAAAGCTTCAAAGGGCTGTCGAAAAAAACTTGACTGTAGGCGTCTCGGGCGCAGCTCAGATCAACCGTTCGCATCTGATCGCCTCCGTTTGCCGCAGCACAAAGCGAAATGCTGTGATCGTTTGCCAAGACGAACCGGCAGCGCGGCGCACACAGATGGAGCTTGCCGCCTTTTTGGGAAAGGAAGCGCCGATTTTACCGTCGCGTGACCTGACATTTCATAATGCCTCTGCCATTTCAAGAGGCTGGGAGCACAAGCGGCTGCGCCTTTTGTATGAAACTGCGCGCGGCGAATGTCCGATTTTGCTGACCACATGGGAAGCCCTCGCTCTGCGCACCATGCCGAAGGATCGCCTCTTTACCGCAGCGATGCGTTTGCCGATCGGCGCGCAGCTTTCCATCGAAACGCTGTGCGAAAAGCTGGTGCAAAGCGGCTACAGCCGTTGCACGCTGGTCGAGGGCGTGGGTCAGTTTTCGGTGCGCGGCGGTATTATAGATGTCTTTTCTCCGTCGTATGAGAACCCTGTGCGCATTGAATTTTTCGGTGACGAGATCGATGCCATGGGCTTTTTCGACATTGTCACGCAGCGCCGTATCGACAATATTGACGAGGTCATTTTGCTGCCGGTTGCCGAAACACTTCCACGCCTGCATCCGAACGGAAACGAGGGTCTGATCGCAGATCTGGAGGCGTTGCAGGCGAGACTTCGCCGCAGAAAGACTCCGAATGAGACCCTTTTGAAAACGCTCAGCGAGGATACGGAAGCATTGCGAGCGAATTTGAGCTTTTCTGCAGCAGATCGCTACATTTCGCTCATTTATCCCGAATTTGCCACCGCAGCCGACTATCTTCCGCAGGAAAGCATTGTTTTCTTCTGCGACCACGGCAATTTAAGACGCACAGCAAACCGTTTTACCGAGGAAGAGGGCATGATGCTCGACAGCTTGCTGGAATCGGGCATTTTGTGCGGAGAATTGTGCGAATTTTCAAGCGATTGGGAGACCCTTTGCAGCACGTTAAAGGGGCATGCGGCGGTTTTTTTGGACTCGTTTTTGGCATCGAGCTATCCAAAAGACCTGCAGCCAAGCACACTCGTCAGTATCACCGCGAAGCAGCTTCCGTCGTACGGCGGCAATCTGGAGGCGGCGGTCAACGACCTGTCCTTCTATCAGAAAAACGAGTTTGCCTCCCTCGTTCTTTGCGGCAACCGCAGACGCGGTGAGCTTTTGGCGCAGCAAATGCGCGAAAAAGGGCTCTCTGCCTTTCTCGCTTTTCCGCTCCTTAAGCTGCCGCAGCCCGGTCAAATCCTGCTGACCGACGGCGCGCTGCCGAACGGCATGGAATATCCCGATTTGCGCTTTGCCGTGCTGACCGAAGGGCAGCTCATGGCACAAACCGCTCAAAAATCGCTCAAAAAACGTCAAAAACCGACCAATCGGCAAAAATTAGACTCCTTTGCCGACCTTGCGCCCGGTGATTTGGTCGTGCATGAGTACCACGGCATCGGTCGTTATGTGTGCATGGAGCAGATTAAAATCGACGGTGCGATCAAGGATTACGTCAAAATCGCCTATCAAGGCTCCGATACGCTCTTTGTTCCTGCCACACAGCTCGACCTGATCGCCAAATACATCGGCGGCGGCGAGGATGCGCCCGTCAAGCTCAACAAGCTCGGCGGCGACACCTGGCAGAAGGCGAAATCCAAAGCAAAAGCCGCGGCAAAGGATCTTGCCGAAGGTCTGATTAAGCTCTACGCCGAGCGAAAGCGGCTGATGGGCTACGCCTTTGCCGCCGACACGCCGTGGCAGGCGGAGTTCGAGCAGAATTTCCCCTACGCCGAAACGGATGACCAGCTTCGCTGCATCGACGAGATCAAGAGCGATATGGAAGCGCCGCAGCCGATGGATCGACTGCTGTGCGGCGATGTCGGCTTCGGTAAAACCGAGGTCGCGCTGCGTGCTGCGATGAAGGCGATTTTGGACGGAAAGCAGGTCGCAATCTTGGTGCCGACCACCGTTTTGGCGCAGCAGCATTACACCACGGCGATCAACCGTTTTCGCGGTTTTCCCGTGAATATCGGGATGCTTTCGCGCTTTTGCACCGCCGCTCAGATCAAGAAAAACATCGCAGATCTGCGCGCAGGCGCGCTCGATCTGATCGTCGGCACACACAAGCTGCTGCAGAAGGACATTGAATTTAAAGATCTGGGTCTGCTCATCGTTGATGAAGAACAGCGTTTCGGCGTGACGCACAAGGAAAAGCTAAAAGAGCTTTCGCGCGGTATTGACGTGTTGACACTTTCGGCAACGCCGATCCCCAGAACGCTGAACATGGCGCTTTCCGGTATTCGCGACATGTCGACCATTGAGCAGCCGCCGCACGACCGTTATCCGGTGCAGACGTTTGTGCTGGAATATGCCGAGCCGGTTCTGAACGATGCCATGCGCCGCGAGATTGAGCGCGGCGGTCAGGTGTATTATCTGCACAACCGCGTAGAGACCATCACGCGCTGTGCCGCGCGCATTAAGGCGGCGTTGCCGGACGTGGAGATCGGCATTGCGCACGGAAAAATGTCTGAAGAAGAGCTGAGCGATGTCATGCAGCGCATGTCCGACGGCGAGATCAAAATCCTCGTCTGCACGACCATCATCGAAACCGGCATTGATATTCCCAACGTCAACACCCTGATCATCGAGGATGCCGACAAATTGGGGCTTGCGCAGCTTCACCAGATCCGTGGCCGTGTCGGCCGCAGCAGCCGCCACGCATTTGCATATCTGACGTTCCGCCGCGGCAAGGTTTTGACCGAGGTGGCCGAAAAACGCCTCAACGCCATCCGCGATTTTGCCGAATTTGGCTCGGGCTTCAAGATCGCCATGCGCGATTTGGAGATTCGCGGCGCCGGCAACCTCTTGGGCGCGGCGCAGTCGGGACACATGCTTTCGGTCGGCTACGATATGTATCTGAAGCTATTGGAGGAGGCGGTCTTGGAGGAACGCGGTGAAAAGCCCGTTCAGGAGGTGCAATGCACCGCCGATCTGGACGTGACGGCGAATTTGGACAAAAATTTTGTCGCTTCGGGCGAACAACGCATGGATCTTTACCGCCGCATGGCAGCCATCCGTTCGCAGACCGATGCCGACGAGCTGCTTGATGAAATCGTTGACCGCTACGGCGATCCGCCCAAGGGCGCAATGAACCTCATCGCAATTGCGCTTTTACGCGCCAGAGCTGCCGCCCTCGGCATCTGCGACATCTCGCAGAGCGGCAAAACCATCCGTTTTACGCTGACAAAGTTCGATTTTGCCGCCGTTTCCGCGCTTTGCAACGTTCCAATGTTCCAAAAACGCATCTTCCTTTCTCCCAAGGGCGACAAGCCGATCCTGACCCTCAATCTCAAGGCAGGCGAAAATCCCTTACACGCGGCGGAAAATCTTGTCAAAGAATTTTCTGCACTTTGTTAAAATTTTTTGAAACAAAATTCGATTTCTGTCGTCTATGTATGTGAGAGCCTTTTTTTGTCGGTAAAATTGCACAAATCGGTTTACATAATTTTTACTTTTTTGTAATGAAAACATTGTTGCTTTTTGTCACAAATCAGGTATAATACTATTATTAAATTAGGAAATCAGCAGTTTTTTGCTGTGTAAATAAAGGAGGACTATTATGGGTAAGTTTGAGAAAAAAACGCAAGCGCGGTCTACCGCAAATTCCCGTTCGACGCAGGCACAGAGATCTGCTCGCAAGAAAAAAAATCAAAATAAACTGCCCATCTTGCTTGGCATCGGCGGCGCCGCGGCGATCGTCATTGCCTGTGTCGTCGGCTTTTTCGTTCTCAAGGGCGGAGATGATAAGTTGCATCCCGAGGACAACCGTATTATTGAAAATGCTTACGTCGCCGGTGTCGATGTCGGCGGCATGACCCGTGACGAGGCGATGGAGGCACTGCGTGCAGTCTATCCTGCCGTCGATACCATGGGCTTGGACGAAGAAACCGCAAAATCGTTGGAAAATTCCGTCACCTTTGGTGATAAAATGCAGAATATGGACATCCGTCTGTACCGCTCCGGTGACAGCGCGGCGTTGTTTGCCACGACCTACGATCCGGAAAGCGAGCAGGTCACCGATATGTACGGCGAGCCCATCGAGCATCCGCAGACTTCCGTAGCCGTTCCCGACGGTTCTCAGGAAACCACGGAGCCTTCGCAGGAGCCGACCGAATCCGAGTCCGATGCGCCGCTCAACGAGGACGGCGAACCGTATGCGCTTGACAGCACGATCTGCCTGCCGGCGGCAAATATCGACATTTACTTTGATCTGCAGAGCGTTGTGGAGGAGGCTTATCAGTACGGACGCGCCACCACCGCGCCGGACGACGGATCCGATCACATCGATATTGACATTTCCAAGCATCTGGTGATCGAGGACAGCGGCTATATCGATGACGTTCTTTCCCGTCTGAGCGAGAATTTCAGCGAGGGAAGCCCGACCACCGTTGCCGATTCGACCACCTTCATCGATGACGAGGACGGCAACCCCTACAAGGTCGATTGTATCGAGATCACCCTCGGCACCGTCAAGCGCGAAATAGACATTGACGCGCTGAAGGAAGAGATCCTGCGCACCTATATGCTGTGCAATTTTGAGCTGCAATACATTTACGAAGAAGAGTTCCCCGAGGTTTTGGACTTGGATCAGCTTTACAAGGATTACAAGTGCGTTGCGCCCGTTGACGCCATCTGCGACAAGGAAACCTACGAAATTTCCGAAAGCAAGCTCGGCTGGGGCTTTACCATGAAGGATGCCTTCGTGCTTTTGAGCAACGCCCTGCCCGGTGATACGGTCGTCCTTCCTCTGACCGACATCGAGCCGACCCGAAGCACCGAAACCCTGCAAAACAGCCTCTTTGCAGACGTTCTTGCAACCTATGACAGCCCCCACGTCTGGAATCCCACCCGTACACGCAACTTGGAGCTTGCCAGCGAGGCCATCAACGGCACGATTTTGAACCCCGGCGACATTTTCTCCTTCAACGACATCGTCGGTGAGAGAACTGCCGAAAAGGGCTACGGCGAAGCCGGTGTTTACGTCGGCGGCCGTACCGAAAATCAGCTCGGCGGCGGCGTTTGCCAGGTTGCTTCCACCATTTACTGGTGCACGCTGAAGGCCGACCTTGAGGTCATTGAGCGTGCCGAACACCAGTTTACGCCCTCATATGTCCCGTGGGGCATGGATGCCACCATCTATTGGGGCTACCTTGACTACCAGTTCCGCAACAACACCGCGTATCCCATCCGCATCGATGCTTCCGTTTCCGACGGCTATGTGCATGTGACCTTCGTCGGCACGGAAACGAAGGATTATTCCGTCAAGCTGTTTTATGAAATCGTCGATTCCGACTACGCCGAGAGCAAGACGGTCTATATCCATCCGGATATGAATAATTACAGCAAATATGCCGAATATTCCAACGGCGAGACCATTCAGACCGCATATGACGGCTACACCGTCTACACCTATATGCAGAAGATCGACGCCAACGGCAATGTCATTTCGACGGATCGCATCAACATTTCGCGCTATGACCGCCGCGACAAGGAGATCGCGTATCTGCTCGATCCGAACATTCCGATGAATCAGCAGGTCGACAGTAACGGCAATCTGATTGAAACGACAGCGCCGACAGAGCCCCCGACAGAATCCACGGAGCCGCCGACAGAGTCGACTCAGCCTCCTACGGAATCGACCGTGCCGCCGACAGAGTCCACCGATCCGCCGACGGAAGCGACCGATCCGGAATTACCGGAGCCATAAAAATCACGGGCTGTAAAAAACTCCGATTTATCGAACGCTGCGATCGTTGCGCAGAGTAAAAAACTCCCCTTTTCAGGGGAGTCGGGCGAAGCCCGGAGGGGTTGCAACTCCCTTTGTTCCCCCCTTAAAAAGGGGATATTTCGCTCTCTCATCCTCGCAAAGAACTGCTCGACAAAACGGAATTTGACATTCCATGTCATTCAGAGGGAGTGAAACGACCGAAGAATCTTAGCGAGGCGATCGAAAGCGGCTCTGTGATCGTTCCGCCAAATGATCTTTTCCTCACCATTACAAAATAACGAGCTTGATACTACTTCGTATCAAGCTCGTTTTTTATTACATTTTTTCAGGGGCTTCAAAGCCCAGAACGTCGATACACTCCTCCAAAGCGCGCTTTGCCAGAGCGATCAGCGCCAAATAGCTGCGCTTCTTTTCCTCGTCCGGCTCGGTCAAAATGCGCGTTTCGTGGTAGAACTTGTTGACCGCGCCTGCCAGCTCATAGGCATATGCGCACACCACATTCGGCGCGCTGTCGCGGTATGCCATGAGCATCTGTTCCGGCATCGCAGACAAAACAAGCTGCAAATTCTTCGCACTTTCACTCTCAGCCGGAGCGATCGTTCCGTCTGTCAGCTCCGCGCGGTTCAAAATCGACTTGATTCTGACGATCGTATACAGCAAATACGGGCCGGTGTTGCCCTCAAAAGCCGCAAAACGCTCCAAATCGAAAATATAATCCTTCGTTGCAAGATTAGACAAGTCACCGTATTTGAGCGCGGCAACCGCGATGATTTTTGCGGTTTTGTGCGCCTCGGCTGCGTCAACGACCTGATTTTCCAGAATTTTTTGCTCGACATAGTTCGTAATATCGGCAATGAGCGTCTCCAAACGCATTACGCCGCCGTCGCGCGTCTTAAACGGCTTGCCGTCCTTGCCGTTCATTGTGCCGAAGCCGACATGCTCCAGCTCGACCGTCTCGGGAACGATACCGCTCTTTCTGGCGGCGCGGAACACCTGCTCAAAGTGCAGGTTCTGACGCTTGTCGGTCAGATAAAACAGCTTATCGGGCTTAAAATCCTGCATGCGCTGTACGATGGTCGCAAGGTCGGTGGTGGCATACAGCGTTGCGCCGTCGCTCTTGACAATGATGCAGGGCGGAATTTCCTTCTTATCGTCCTCTTTTGCAACATCGATGACCTTTGCGCCCTCACTTTCGCGCAAAATGCCCTGTTTTTCCAACATTTCCAACATCGGCGGAATGTAAGGATCGGCATCGCTCTCGCCCATCCAAACGTCAAAATCGACGTTCAAATTCGCATAATTCCGCTTCAGATCCGCAACCGAAACACGCATAATATGCTCCCACAGTGCGTAATAACCGCGCTTGCGGTTCTGCAGCTCGAAGGTGGCAAGGTGCGCTTTTTCGGCAAATTCGGGATCGACCTTGCTCTTGCCCGAGGCAAACGGATAAATCTCCTCCAATTCAGAGATGGTAAAGGGCGCCTCCTCGGGATATTCGCCCGTGAAATTCTCGTCAAAAAACGGAAGCTCGGGCTTTCTTTCCTTCAGCTCTGCGATAATCAGACCCATCTGCAGACCCCAGTCACCCATATGAATATCGCCCACGACGGTGTCACCGAAATAGCGGTAAATGCGCTTGACGCTCTCACCGATGATGGCAGAACGCAAATGACCGATGTGCAGGGGCTTTGCCACGTTCGGGCCGCCGTAATCGACTACGACCGAGCGCGATTTTTCACATTTCGGCGCACCAAGATGCTCGTTTTCGCGCAGGGAGTTGAGGTGCTTTGCCAAAAAATCCTCGCGCACACGCAGGTTGATGAAGCCGGGATTGACCGCCTCGACGGTGGAAAAAATGTCGTGATTTAAATGGGAAACGACATCATTTGCGATCATGATGGGTGCTTTACGGGCGGTTTTTGCCAAGGGCATGGCACCGTTGCACTGAAATTCGCACAGGTCGGGACGATTGGAAACGGTGACGTTGACGTTCGTTGCCTCGTAACCGGCAGCGATGAAAGCATCAGAAACGGTCTTTGTTAAAATATCCAACAATTTTTCCATAATTCTATGTCCTTTATCACTAAAAAGGTTGTTTTTTAAATCTTACTTTAGATTTTCTAAAGCGCCTGCCCCTCTACAGTCTATCAGCGCTTCTTCGCCAAGGGGATCGAGCGTTCCTGCGCCTCGTGCAGCGTCAGAATGATACGGTTCGACACCAGCCAGCCGCTCTCCGTCAGGCACCAACTGCCATCCTTGTAAATGGCAAGTCCTTTTTCCATAAATCGCTTCAAAAGCTGCTCCAACGGCTCAAACGGCATTAAATACTGCCGCTCATACTCCTGCGCGTTGATGCCCAGACTTGTGCGCAGACGCAGCATCACATATTCGCCTGCACGTTCGCGGTGCGGAATGTTCTCACATTCGGACAAAATCTGTCCCTTTTTGGAAATGCCGTCGATATAACCCTGCAGATTGCGCACGATGGTATAACGCTTGCCTGCAAAGTCCGAAGCCGCAGTCGGGCCAAAGCCGAGGTATTCGCTGCCCGTCCAATATTTCAAATTATGGCGCGAGGCCAAACCCCTTTTGCAGAAATTGGAAATTTCATAATGCTCATAGCCGCTTTCGCGCAGCATTTGACACGCGTCGAGGTACATATCCGCCTGCAGATCGTCACTCGGAAGACCGGCGCAATCCTTATAATTCCACAGCGGCGTTCCCTCCTCGACCTTGAGCGCATAGCACGAAAGATGCTCCGGTCGCAGCGCAATGACATTTTTCAGCGTTTCCTGCCAAGCGGTACGGGTCTGATTCGGCAGACCGTACATCAGGTCGAGCGAAATGTTGGCAAAGCCTGCCTTTCTCGCCATTTCCATCGCCTGTTTCGCCTGATGGAAGGTATGGGGTCTGCCCAATTTTTTCAGCATTGCATCGTCATCGGACTGCACGCCGATGGAAATGCGGTTAAAACCGGCGCGCACAAGCTTGCGCATGGATTTGAGGCTCACGCTGTCGGGATTTGCCTCCAGCGTGACCTCCATCTCGGGCGCAAAGCGGAACGCGCGGTGAATTTCGTCCACAATTCGGCACAGGTTATCCGCGCCGAAGTAACTCGGCGTGCCGCCGCCGAAGTAGATGGTATCGACCACATAGTTCGGCGCGAGCTTCCCCGTTTCGCGAATGTGGTCGGCAAGCGCCTGCAGATAATCATCCGTCACGCGCCGCTCCCAGCTTCCGCCGAGAGAGTAAAAATCGCAATATTCGCACTTGCTGCGGCAAAACGGAATGTGGATATAGATGCCGAGCCGCTTTTCCTCGACGTCATTTTTCGTCAGGAAAAATGCCATATTACTTTCCTCCTATGCGCTCGGTGATAAAGCTGCGGAACGAATCCAAGTCACCGACTTGAAAGCCCTTCTTTTCCAAAAAATACCACTGTCTTCTGCCGCAGCGCAGCAAGAAGAGGTTTTCGGTCTCCTTCAGCTCGGAGATCTGGGAGTATCCGGAATCGGAAATGCTTTCGGGGCTTTCGAGCACGGTCTGCACCATTGACAGGCCGTAAAATTCGGTGGTCAGGTGCAGCGCGGGCGAGCCGTAGGAGCGCTGAATGTCGCTCTCCCAGCGAGCCATCGCCTTTTTCGGCATGGTGAACTTGCTGTAGAGGAAATATGCGAACGTCAGCAGCAAAAGTGCAGCCATAAAGAGGTTGCTCGGATTTTTATCGATAAAATAGATCACAATGAGCGCGACAAACATGCAAAAGCACAGCGCCATGCAGATATAGCCGAAGATTTGCATCCCCTTGCTCTGCACCGCCTGAGAAGCATCGTATTGCATCTGCGCGTCGAGGGTGGTTTTCACAACATATTTCGGCGGATCGAGGTGGATCTCTTCTTGTTCCTCCAGCTCTTCTAAGTATTCGTTATCCATAAAATATTCCTTTCTGATGAATAATTATTCCTCTTCTTCGGCGTGCTCGGTGCGCTGCAGGGCGATGACACGGTTACCTTCTTCGATACGCATAATGCGCACGCCCTGCGTATCTCTGCCGTAAATACCGATATTCTCTACCGGTGTACGGATGATAACGCCGCTCGATTCGATCAAAAGAATATCGTCTGTATCTTCGACCACGGTCGCGCCGGCAACCAAACCTGTCTTCTCGGTCAGGTGGTAATTGCGCTTGCCCTTACCGCCTCTGGACTGCACCTCATCGCCGCGCATGTAGCTCTCGATCTGGGTACGCTTGCCAAAGCCGTTTTCGGTCACGGTCAGGAAGGTCTTTCCCGGTTCGGCAACTGCCGCCGCAACGACCTCGTCCTCCTCGCCTAAGCGGATGCCGCGCACACCGACTGCCATACGTCCCATCGGGCGCACGTCGTTTTCGTCGAAGCAGATCGCCATGCCCTTACGGGTTGCGATCAGAATATTGTCCTCGCCCGTAGTCTTCATCACAGAGATCAGCTCGTCACCCTCGTCGATGGTCAGAACGCGGATGCCGGCCTTTCTAGCTGTATAAATATCCGAAAGCTGCATACGCTTGACGGTGCCGTTTTTCGTTGCCATCATAATGTATTCATCTTCCTTAAACTCACGGGTTAAGAGCATTGCCGTCACGCGTTCGCCGTTTTCCAAGGGCAGAATGTTGACGATATTCGTGCCTCTTGCCGTTCTGCCTGCCTCCGGGATCAGATAGCCCTTCTTGCGGTGGACTCTGCCCATATTGGTGAAGAACAGCAGATAGTCATGAGTCGAAGCGATGAAGAGATTCTTAATATAATCCTCTTCCTTCAAGCTCTGGCCGGAAATGCCGCGGCCGCCTCGTCGCTGCGCGCGGTAAGTATCCACGGGCAGACGCTTGATATAACCTGCCTCGGAAAGCGTATAGCAGCAGTCCTCTTCGTCGATCAAATCCTCGTCATCGATCTCGTCCTCGACGTCTTGAATTTCGGTTCTGCGCTCATCGCCGTACTTGTCACGAACTGCGATCAGTTCCTCCTTCACGATACCCTTGACCAGCTCCATATCTCCCAAAACCCGGTTATAATAGGCGATCTTCTCTTCCAATTCATGGAACTCCGCAAGCAATTTATCCTTTTCCAAACCCTGCAGAC
>CAYVLD010000049.1:0-11293 GCA_964452205.1 uncultured Oscillospiraceae bacterium | reverse complement strand
ACATGTTACAAGTTTATTTTCAGCAATTACCGTTTTTTTTGACAACGATTCTGATTATCTCATTACCCAAGATGAATAAAAATAGTAATTATTATCACTTATAGACTGTTCTGTTCATCAATGATTGGAGGGCTAAGAATGCAAACCTATTCTGATTGTCCACAGGTGCTTCGCGAATTTTTATCCTATCACGAGACGATCAAAGGCCAATCGCAGAAGACAATTTCCGAATATTATCTGGATATACGGATGTTTTTACGCTTTGTAAAACTGATGCGCAATGAAATGCCGTACTCAACTCCCCTTGACGAGATCGGTATCAAGGATATTGACCTCAAATTTATAGAAAAGATCACAATTACAGACATTTTTGATTTTTTGTCCTATCTTGCAAACGACCGTGAAAGTGATGTCGGTCACGGCATCGGCGCTGCCGCAAGAGCCAGAAAGCTCTCTGCGATCAAATCCTTTTACAAATATCTGACGGTACGAACCAAGCAGCTTGTTGACAACCCCGTAAAAGATGTCGAATTTCCGAAAATACGAAAGTCCCTGCCGAAATACTTGACCTTGGAGGAATCCAAACGACTTCTGGCAGCAGTCCGCGGCAAAAATGAGAAACGGGATTATGCAATTTTGATGCTGTTTTTAAACTGCGGTATCCGCCGTTCGGAGCTTGTGGCGCTGAATATATCGGATATATACGAAGATCGTGTCCGCGTAACCGGCAAGGGCAACAAAGAGCGCATTGTCTACTACGGCTCTGCGTGCAGGGCTGCAATCGATGCGTATATGCCGCTTCGAAAGCAGATGGTCTTGACGGATGACAAAGCGCTTTTTGCCTCTCAAAAACGTAACCGAATTAGTGTAACTGCGGTGCATCGTCTGGTTGAAAAGCACATGCTCTCTGCCGGCTTGGATGCAAGCCAGTATTCGGCGCATAAGCTGCGGCACACAGCGGCAACCCTGATGGTCGGCAACGGTGTTGACATCAAAACCGTTCAGGAGGTCTTGGGTCACGAGCACTTAAACACAACGGAAATCTATACACATATCGAAAATACGGAATTAAAAATTGCGGCAGAGGCCAATCCCCTGTCGCACATTGAGAAGGGTGAAACAGATGAATCTGATTTTTGATCTTGACGGGACGCTTTTGTATACGCTGAAAGATTTGCAAAATTCGGTGAATTTCGCACTTGAAAAGTTTGGATTTACCAAAAAAACAATAGAACAGATTCGCGACGCGGTCGGAAACGGATTAAAAATGCTGATTTTGCGCAGCCTGCCGAACGGAACCGAACCTTCCCTTGCAGACAAGGTTTTGATAGAAATGAAGCGGCACTATGCGTCGCATTGCCATGACGAAACTGTTCCATACGACGGGATTCTGACTTTGCTGCAGCGCTTGAAGGCAGACGGTCATTCGATCTGCATTGTATCAAACAAAGCAGATGCTATGGTGCAGATCTTGAATGATAAATATTTTGGCGGTTTGGTCGATTTTGCGATCGGAGAATCGGAGAAATATGCCAAAAAGCCGTCTGCCGACATGGTTTTAAAGGCAATGGAAAAGCATGGCGCAGATGCTATCTTTATCGGTGACAGCGAGGTGGATCTAAAAACGGCAGAAAATGCTGCGCTTCCCTGCTTCTGTGTTTCTTGGGGCTACCGAAGCGAAGATGCTCTCTTAGCTGCAGGCGCAAAGAAAATCTGCCGCTCCCCTGCTGATTTATATGACGAAATTCAAAGAGCCGTACCCTGACAAGGTACGGCTCTTTCGCAAAATCAGTACAACGCCAGAACGATTCGATACCAAATCTGACAATACCAAGGTGCTTTCTTTAGCTTGTTCGCATACAAGACGATCACGGCCTCAAAACGTCTGAGCTCCTCGAGAGTAATGATATGATTGCTGAATTTCGCCTTCATTGCAAGCAGCTCAGGCTCGGGCTTTATATCCAGCAACTTGGCATAACGCTGAATCTGGTGCCAAGCTTTGATCGCACGCTCGTTGTGGCTGCCGTGTTTTCTGGCACGCGTTTTCAGCTTGACACGCAGCTTTGCCTGACCAATTAACAGAAGCACACTCAGAAGAATGATTCCGCACCATTTTAAGATGTTGTAAACCGCGGTCAGATCCTTATCGCCCTGCGACGATGTCAGCGCAGACTCCTCCGTAGATACCGGCTGCGTGGTAGGCTGTGTAGGCTCCTTTGTAGTTTCGGGCGGCTTTGTGCTCTCGGGCTCCGTAGTAGGCGGAAGCGTGTCAGGCTCCGATGAGGAGCTTCCTTGTGAATCATCCTCACGGGAGCTCGGGGTCGGATCAAAAATGTTCCAGCCCTCTGTGCTCGTCCAGTATTCGACCCATGCGTGTGCATCCTTTTCATAAATAACGGTCTTATCTGTCGTTTCCGCTTCGGTATAATAGCCGGTCACATATCGCGCCGGCACCCCCGCTGCACGAAGCAGCACCGTTGCAGCCGTAGCAAAATGGACGCAATAGCCGGTTTCCGACTCATATAAAAACCACTGCGCAAAATCATCATACGTCGAGGACATTCTCGGTGTATTTAAACTGTATTCCTTCACATTGACAGTCGTCAGATATTGGTTCAGCAAGCCGACTTTTTGCTCAGCAGAGAGCACGCTAAGATCATCTGCGGAAATCTCATTTTCCCATAGCTCCTGCGCCCAAATTTTCGTACTTTCAGGCAGCGCGGTCACGCGGAGCATTTCACTCTCTGAATAAATAAAATTCTCGTTAACAATATTGAGCATGCTCGGCTGACGTATCAGATAGGAATAACTCAGCGCACCGTTGTCATTGTATGTGACGTTCCCGATCTGCTGCATCTGCTCGGAATCGATATAATACGGCACGTACAGAAGATCTTCCACCATTCGCGTCGTAATGGTAACGGTCTCGGCATTCGTTTGATAATCGCGCCAAGGAAGCGAGCTGTCCGTTCCGCTATCGGACCAAGACGTGAGATCATAAATATCATACGATCTGCCGCGCAGATAATAGCCATGCGGATCGGACACATAAAGATCCATCACAGGAATACGCGGCAGAGACTGTCTGCCGACCTGCGAGAGATCTACATTGGAGCTGCGCGCGATCTGAACCTGCTGCACCTCCTCCTCTATGCCAAGGTAAGTCTGAATCTTCACAAGCACATTATCTGCAAAATCTCTGCCGTTGTAGGTCTCACGCGGCACAAAAAGATACAGCAAAAAGACAGCCAGCGCACACGGCAGCAGAAGCATTAATGTTAAACGGTTGGCATCCTTTAGCTTGGATCTGCGTGTTGATTGGGTCAAAAGCAGCAAAAGAAGGCCAAAGATCAGCAAAAACAGATATATCTCGTCCGGAACGGTTTTCAGCACAAACGCGCAGGAAACAAACGGAAGAACAACTCCGACAACCGCCCAGACCGCCAGCCGTTTTTTACAGATCGTCCACGACGCAGAGGCAGCGATCACGGTCGCAACTGCCTGCAGCGCCATCGTGCGATCGGCAAAGGCTATGCCTTCGACATCCTTAAACAGTTCCGGCCAGCCGTAGCCCTTATGATAAATGGATGTCAGCGTGTTGCACAATGCCTTGAGGCTCAGCTCCAAGGTGCTGTAACGCCACAGCAAAACAGCCGTTAATATCATCGCAAACGGTATGATCAGACCCAAACGCCAGCTAAAACAAACGCAGCAGATGAGAGAAAACAGCGCGCACCAATACGCCAGTGCGGTTAAATCAACCAGCGCATTGTCGGTCAATAAAAACGCTGAGGCGATGCAGGCGGTGCAGGCAAAGCTCAGGACGAACGCAATCAGCCAGCCGCAAGCGGCATTTAAGCATTTATTCGCCGTCATCACGCTCACCTCCAATGTGATACATCCACGAGGCTTGTACATCCGGCAGATCGTCATCCGTACAGGGCGTTGCAATCAGCAGCTTATAAAGAACGTTTATCAGTTCCTGCTCATTTGAAATATGAAAAACGTGCTTTTCATTCAGCCAGCGGCAATGAAGCTCATGCGGCAGCTCTTTTTCGAGCAGATAGCGCGAAAGATACAGCAGCTTCCCGAGCTTTGTATCGATTTGCTTTGCGCTGCCGCTCAGGTTCATCGTCAGAGCCAGAACTCCTCTGATCGGAACCATTGGCTCGCGGAAGATAAATTTCCCGGTTTTGGCAGATAGCTTCCAATGGATGTGACGCAGGGAATCTCCCGGGCGATATAAACGAAGCTCATGATTTTCCGAAAAGCCATCGGGCTTCGGTTTCCATGCACCGAACAGATAGCGATCTAAGGCGGGAATATCGTCAACAACGATCGGTTTCGGGAAAACATAAATCTTTTGCCGTATTTTTTTGCCGAAAGGGAAACGAAATAATCCCAAATAGTCGTACTTCCGGCCTCGTTTAACCTCAAGCTGATAGCAGCCGCAATGCTTTGCATAAAACTCATCGCTTACAATGGCGATCGTTCTTTTCGGCTCATAATTTGAAGTAAGCTTGAATTTCCAAGACAGCGGCGGCGCGGGCAATACGGCGCGCATTTTAAGATACAGCGGCACCCATTCATCCTTATGCGCGATCTTATCCGGAAAAGCGGTTATTCTCAAAAGACACATTGCCGGCAAGCTGATCAGCAGGCTAAACCACGGCAAAAGAAGAACCGTCAGCAAAAACAGCCACGCCATCCATTCACGATAGGCGATATAAAAAACAATACACCCGATCAAGCTGACAAGGTACAGTATTCTGCGCCTTAACATATCAAATTCTCGGAGCGGCAACCGCCTGCATGACGGATTGCAGTACCTGTTCCACGGGGATGCTCGAAGCCTTTGCGTTCAACTCTAAACGGTGTGCAACTGTCTGCGGAAACGCATTTTGGACATCCTGCGGTATCACAAAATCACGTCCATGCAGACGAGCCAACGCCTTACTTACAGAAACGACTGCAAGTGTTGCTCTCGGGCTTGCGCCGCGGAGGATCTGCGGATGCTCGCGCGTTTTGCGGATCAGAGAAACAATATATGAAACGATTTCCTGAGAAACGTGTGTACGGCTGACCATTTGCTGCATTTGGCAGAGCTCCTCTATGTCAATCACAGGTGTAAGCTGCTTTAAAGGATCACTTCCCTGTCTTGCGTTGACCATTGCTATTTCATCCTCAACAGCAGGATAGCCCAAGCTCAGGCGAATCATAAAGCGGTCTGTTTGGCTGTCGGGAAGGGGCTGTGTTCCGGCGGCACCTGTCGGATTCTGCGTAGCAATGACAATAAACGGCTGAGGGATCTTATGGCTGACGCCGTCTACCGTTACCTGGCCTTCCTCCATCGCTTCTAAAAGTGCAGACTGCGTTCTTGAGGTTGCTCGGTTGAGCTCATCGGCAAGAAAAAGGTTGCACATGACTGCGCCGGGGCGATAATTCATCTCACCCGTTGCCTGATCTAAAACAGTAAAGCCCGTAACGTCAGACGGCAAAACATCCGGCGTAAACTGCATACGGCTGTCCTTCAAGCCCAGCGTTCTGGCAAAGGCAAGTGCCAGCGTTGTTTTGCCGACGCCGGGAATATCTTCCATCAAAATATGACCTTTTGCAAGAATTGCTGTAAAAACCCATGTCAAAACATTATTTTTACCAACGACCACGCGGCGCACCTGCTTCAGAACGCGCTGTGCGGTACCAAGCAGATTCATCTCATTTTTCAGCATACGACGCCTCCTCGTTCATTTAATATTAACAGTATACAGAATATCAATTCAAATTGCAATAGCAACAATAAAATAGGGACTGTAAAAAACTCCGCACATCATCATTCTGAGCGAATACCTGCAGTCGGTGCGCTGCATCCGCTGCCTCGCAATCGCACAAAATCGAGTTTTTTACAGTCCCTTAAAAGATAAAAACGATCAAAGCCTCAATAGCTTCTTATAATACGGCCAGAGACCGATTTTCTCCGGATAATGCGGCGCAAGCTGGCACAAATCGGTGCCGGGATATTCATTACCCTCGATAATTGCAGGTCCTTCGGGCGTGATAGCTACGTCCCAGCCGATATGACGCATTTGAGGAATGACCATAGCCGCTTTTTTTACCAAGTCGATCGCCTCACGCATCATGGGAAGCTGATAGCCTACAAACCGTACTGCCGTATCGGGATGCTGCTCGAACACATTAAAATAATCGTCCGTTGCAACCGAACGGATCTTGCCCGTATTTTCATCGACACGGCAGATTACGCCGCCTTGACCCGTGTTATCGCAGCAGCCGCCTCCCCTGCCCATTTTGACCATCACATAGGCGATATGAACCGTACCGTCTACCAGATCCGTAACAATACGAATCGAGTTGACAGATGCCGGATGCAGCCGTGCCATATCAGGATGCTGCCGCAGTACTTCCTCCAAAATAACCAACTTTTTCGAGCGGATATAGGCAAGAATCTCCGTAGAATCAGCAAAATCAGCAATTTTTATCTTTTCAATGCCGTTTCCGCACGAGCCGTGATTCGGCTTTGCAAAAAAGCTGTCCTGCCCCTGTAAAAATGCGTCAAATTCTTCCTGCGAGCAGGCTTCACCGTTGAGCGTTCTGCGGTGAAGATATTCACAGAAGCGTTCATTAAAACGCAGCTTATCGTCAAATTCCTCCGCATAAGAATAGTCATTCATCAGCTCACAGACCTTTTTATTGCGCACACGCGTCAGATAGGTGTTGCGCTGCCTGCCGTTCATATCGTAAAAACCGAACATCACATAGTCATAATAGCCTGCGCCGTAGCGAAGGCCGCACCAAATCATGCTGCAGAAGGTGCGCGCTTTGCTGTGTCCGCTTTTCTCTTTGACAACGGTGAGCATTTTTTTCAGCTTGTCGAACCGCATCCCGCGAATGACACGGGTGATATATTTAATACTTGGCATAGTTTTCTCCTTAGAATGTGACGGCAAGAACCTCACGAATATTTCGCACACGCAGCAGCTCCAAACCGTCAGGCGCTTTGATATCATTTGAACCGCTGCGCGGAATGATACATTGGCGAAAGCCCAAACGCCGAATCTCGGTCAATCTTTGCGAAACCTGACCGATGGCGCGGATTTCGCCCGTCAGACCAACCTCTCCGACTGCGGCAAGCGTGTCTGAAATCGGCTTGTCCAACAGAGCGGAGGCTGCTGCCAAAATAACGGAAAGGTCGGCGGCAGGCTCGTCCAATCGCAAGCCGCCGATGACATTTAAATAAACGTCAGAAGTCGAAAAACGCAGACCGCCGCGTTTCTCCAGGACAGCCAAAAGCATGGAGGCACGGTTATAATCAAAGCCGTTTGTGCTTCTGCGCGGATTGGTCAACGTTGTCGGAGAAACCAAAGCCTGTACCTCCGCCAAAATCGGACGGCTTCCCTCCATCACGCAAGCAACGCAGTTGCCCGGTGTCTGCTCCGGACGACCTGAGAGCAGCATTTCAGACGGATTCGGAACCTCTGTTAAGCCCTGATCCTTCATTTCAAACACGCCGATCTCGTTGGTCGAGCCGAAACGGTTTTTTGCCGCACGCAGAAGGCGGTAAGTCGTATGCTCCTCTCCCTCGAAATACAGCACACAGTCTACCATATGCTCCAAAACCTTCGGCCCTGCGATGGCACCTTCTTTATTGATATGTCCGACAACAAACACGCTCACACCGCTGCCCTTGCAATATTGCATCAGGCGCATCGTACAATCCTTGACCTGCGTAACACTGCCGGGAGAAGCCGGCTTATCCTCCGTAAATAGCGTCTGAATAGAGTCAACGATCAAAAGATCCGGCTTCAGCCGTTCCGCAGCGGTCAAAATATCATCTAAATTCGTTTCGCAAAGCAGGAACAACTGATCGCTGTTGACGCACAAACGCTGCGCTCGCAGCTTGAGCTGACTGGCGCTTTCCTCACCGGAGACATAGAGAATCGTTTGTTCTTTGCAGATGCACTGGCAGATCTGCAGCAGCAGCGTGGATTTACCGATACCGGGTGCGCCTGCAACCAGAACAAGCGAGCCGCGCACTGCACCGCCGCCCAAAACTCTGTCAAGCTCGCCCAGCCCTGTTGTATAACGCACCGCTTCATCGCCTTCGATCTCGTGCAGCCGCTTAGGCTGCACGGATCTTGAAATTTTTGTTTTCATCGACGTTTGTGACGGCGTATATTCCTCCAGCGTATTCCATTGTCCGCACGAGGGGCAGCGACCTGCCCACTTGACAAATTCATTGCCGCAGTTCGTGCAGAGAAAAACGGTTTTAGATTTCATTTGGTGCCTCCAAATAGTTTAAAATACAGCAGCCGATCGCGGCGGCGATTTTTTTCTGATATGCCGCGCTTGTGAGCAACTGTTCTTCTGCATAGTTTGACAAAAAACCGCACTCGATCAACACAGCAGGACAGCTTACATGGTTCATCAGATAAACGTCCTGCGCTTTTTTGCACTCGCGGTGATTGTCGGAATCGACGTGGGTGCAAAGCGTATTCTGCAAGGCCTCCGCAAGCTCCGCACTGCCGTCGGTGCCTGCATAAAAGACCTGCGCACCACGGTATTTTTCTTCCGAAAAATGATTCTGATGAATACTGACAAGCAGCGCTTCCGGTGTGCTTTCTACTATGTTTACACGGTTTCGAATGTCGGAAACTTTCCGCTGTGCGATAGTTGCCCCCTCGGTATATACGCTGACATCGCTTGTTCGAATCATCTTGGTCGACACCCCGAGAAAGTGCAGAAAGTCGTTCAGCCGCAAAGAAATTTCAAGGTTCACCGCGCTTTCATGCGTGCCGCTCAGCGAGATCGTACCACCGTCCTCGCCGCCGTGCCCTGCATCAATGATCACGGTCGGACGTGTTTGTTCTTCCTTTGCCCAGACTGCTGCCGCCGAGCCAAAACGCGACAGAAGCATTGCCCCGATTACCGACGCAAGCGTAAGCAGAGCCACGATTCCGACATATTTTTTATCCATACAGCCACCTCCGAACAAACCCTATGCCTGTTCGGGCAGCACTATTCCTATTGTACCATTTTTTCGTTCGATGTCAATGCCTTAAACCGGCTTGGTGATGCCGGTTCTGCGCTCTTTTGACAGACCGCCGGCAAGCACGGTGTCCGCTCCGACAAATCTGGCACGCCGTAAAATCCCCTCGCCGTATTTATCGCGCAAATCATCTACAACGTTATCTAACTTTGCTTTCCGTTCGTATTCTTGCGCACTGACGACCGAAAAAAGATCATACTGCCGCATACCGCGCTCTTCCAAACGCGTGGCATGCACGCCGAGCTGACGCAGCGGCGTTTCTCCGTCCCAAGCCTCGTCAAAGATGCGGCAGACGTAACGAAAAATTTCCTCTGTGCTGTCCGTGGCGGTCGGCAACGTCATTTGATGCGACGCATCTGCGAAATTGTTGCTCCGCAGACTCACCGCGAGGCATCTTGCCGCTTTTTTATCCTGCCGCATCCGCATTGCGACCGTTTCACACAGAGATAAAAGTACCTTATAAGCTGTCGGCGCATCTACAACGTCTGCCGCCAGCGTTGTGGCATTACCATAGCCCTTGTTCTCCTCCGGCTGATTCTGTACGACATCGCAATAACGTCCGTTTGCCGAATGCCATAGAGAGATTCCGGGCTTGTAGAGCTTTTGACGAAGCATATTGGGGTCAGCCCTTGCCAGCTCTCCGATGGTATGGATCCCAAGCAGATGCAGCTTTCGCTCCGTAGCTGCGCCGACCATAAACAGATCGCGTACCGGAAGCACCCAAAGCTTTTTTTCGATCTCATGTGGATACAATGTGTGAATTTTGTTCGGTTTTTCAAAGTTCCCTGCCATTTTTGCCAATAATTTATTGGAAGAAATTCCGATATTTACCGTAAAACCGAGCTCCTCGTTGATTCGGCGGCGCATCAGCTCGGCGGCAGCAGTCGGCGTGCCGTATAAGCCCTCCGTCCCCGTCATATCCACCCACGCCTCATCGATCGAATACTGCTCCACCACCGGCGAAAATTGCCGAAGCAGCGCCGTAAAATGTCTTGATGCCTCCACATACAATCCGTAATCCGGCGGCACAAGCACCAAATCAGGACATTTTTGCTGCGCTTTGAAGATCGGCTCACCGGTCTGAACCCCAAAACGCTTGGCAGGCTGGCTTTTTGCCAGAATCACTCCTTGACGGCTGTCTTTGTCGCCTGCAACCGCCGATGGGATTTCTCTCAAATCCTTTTCCTCTCCCAGAACCTTGAGCCGATAGACTGCCGTCCATGACAAAAACGCACTGTTTGCATCGATATGAAAAATGACCCGTTCCATCAATACACCACCCGAAATATGCTCCAACGATGGGTTTTTATCGTATAGCGGAGCTCAAAAACACGCTCTTTATCATCCGTCAAGACCTTGCAGAGATACTGTATCGCATCAATGCCCGCGTATTGGATCGGCTTGGACACCAGAACCTGTAGAATTGGCACCGTCTTCAAACAATGCTCCTCATCCTCCATACGAAAACGCAACGGCGTCAGCCTTCCGTCCGCCGCACATACGCTGATCATCTCAATTTGAACACTCACACCGTCACCTCCTGTTTTATTATATCAAACATTTGTTCTAATATCAAGAGGAAGTTTTTAAATATTGGCGCAATAGCAAATCTCCATCTTCTTTCTTGCGCGGCGTTACACTATAAAAGATACAAATAATTGAAAGAAATGCGAATTACACCTTGACAAATCGGTATATTTCGACTAATATAAACATAGAATATTCGACCGTTTATTCGGTCGTTTTAAGGAGCTGTTTACCGCTTGCAATTCAGTTTGGCACTGGATTGCTCTTTTTCTGTGGCGGAACTTTTTCGGCTCCTTTCTGTTCGTCGCAAATATATTTTACATATTTTAGGAGGTATTTTATGGCTCATATCAGCGAAGCTGGCGTCAAGAAAATTTGCGAGATCTGTGACAGATACGCAAATGAGAAGACTCCCCTCATGATGATCCTGAGCGACATCCAGAACGAATACGGCTACATTCCGCTGGATGTACAACAAATCGTGTCCGAGAAGACCGGTATTTCCGTGGCAGAGATCTACGGCGTTGTCACGTTCTACTCCTTCTTCTCCCTCGAACCCAAGGGCAAGTATGTCATTGGCTGCTGCATGGGTACGGCTTGCTATGTCAAGGGTGCACAGCAGATCATTGACAAATTCTCCGAAATTCTGGGCATCGCCCCCGGCGGCACGACCGCAGACGGCATGTTCACAATTGACGCTCTGCG
>CAYVLD010000048.1:0-11354 GCA_964452205.1 uncultured Oscillospiraceae bacterium | reverse complement strand
TCAAATTGTCCAAGGTGTTTGTTCATGTTTCTCGTTGTTTAATTTACAAGGTACATCGCTGCTTTCGCAGCCTATAAAAACCACCGCACAACTTCATCGGGCTAACCCTCCGTCGTGGCAGCGACTCGCATATTATAGCAGACTGTTTTCCGTTTGTCAAGCACTTTTTTCGACTTTTTTCAAAGTTTTCGTCGTTTTCAACAAACTGTCTGCCGAACGCTTGGCTATTTTAACAGATAAAACCCTGTTTGTCAAGCATTTTTTTCGTTTTTTTCAAACTTTTTTTGATTTTCAAGGGATTGTGGCAAAATTGGAAGTAAGCCCCAAAATATTGAGGTTCCGATCGCCAAAATCGTGCCGCCGAGCAGCCGACTCAGCCAAATACACGCACCGCCCACGAAAAAATTGAATGGCATGGAAAGGTTTTTTCTCCGCGGAAAAAGGTCGGAAATGATTTTCCCGTTGATCGTACAAATCATACCGAGCAGGCAGAAACCGCCCACCGTCAGCGCAACCGAAACAAGCGGCTCAAGCCGTTCCATCGCGCCGAGGACGGAAACGGATTTCATTGCGGTATAAAAATCGCTCTGTCCGGCAGTGACCATGGCCGCAAGAACCGCCAGCGCCGCCGCAGCTACGGGAAACACAATGCCGCTTTTTTCGCCGTCTTTTCGCAAAAAGAGACACAGCATCGGCGTAAACGCACCTGCCGCTGCCTGCCAATGCTTCGGCCGCGTGAGCGCAAGCTGCGATTTTTCCAGATTCGGAAGAGAAAAACCAAGCAGCATACCATATAATATAATGAGCAGATAAACGACACTTGCGCCGACGCACAGCAAAATATGGCTACCCTTGTCCGCTGCAAACGCTGCAAGCAGCAGCAAAAGCAAACCGATCAGCAGAGTGCCGTCCGGGAAGGCGCGGCAGATCAGATCTGCGCCTGCGCCGAGGGCGATCAGATTCCACATAAGTGTTGCCGACATAACCGCACGCGTAGGCTGCCCCTTTTTTGCGAAGGCAAAAACGATACCGACAACTGCACAGACGACAGCCGTCCAAAACCAGCCGAGCTGCGGCAAAAGCAGGATCGCCGGAATGGTGCACGCGCAGAACGTCAGCGCCGAGAGCTGTTTGGAATCGGTTGTCATACGGCAGTTCCTTTCTACGAGTCGGAAAAATCCGAAATTTGCAAATCGCTCGGGTGGGCGGTCAGATAGGCATTCAAGCCCTCGGGGTCGGTCAGCTCTTCAAAAATATAAACCTGAGCAGACGGGCGCAAAATGCCGCTCTGTGCTGCCGCATACGCCAAATTCAGATCCGTCAGGACGACCTGCTCGGCCGTGTCAAAAAACACGTCGCCTGCGGCATTTTTTCTCAAATCAGCGACAGCCTCCGTCCACGTTGCGCCCTCGCCGTGGGCGACCTCGCTTACAATGCGGACGCCGTCAGGCGTGTATTCGGCCTGCAAGGTCTTAATCGGAAGAAGCTGCTGTGTTTCGTACTCCCGAAAGGGCAGGCCGAAAACGACGGTCAGAACCACCGCTATCAGTATTGTGATCCACCCTTTCATGCGCTCACCTCTGATTTTTCAAATCCTGCGGATGCAGATTTTCGTCGCGGAATTTGTCGTTTTTCATGCGAGTGCGAAGAATCCCACGCAGACTGACCCTTGCAAACGGCGCCAGATACGGCTCGCCAAACGAAGTCAGTCCTGCCAAATGGATCAGCAAGCACAAGCCGCCCAGCGTCAAGCCGTAGAGCCCTGCAAAGCTTGCCAACACCGCCAGCACGAACCGCCACAGCCGAATCGCGTCGGCAAAGCCGCGCCCGGGAATGGCGAAGCCGCAGATACCTGCCACGGCAACGATGATCAGCGCCGCCGGCGAAATGAGCTTCGCCTCAACTGCCGCCGAACCGACCACAAGTCCGCCGATGATCGAAAGGCTCTGACCGATCGATTTCGGCAAGCTGACACTTGCCTCCTGCAGCAGCTCAAAGGCGATCAGAAGCCCCAGAACCTCAAATATCGTCGGAAAAGGGACGGATTTTTTCGCCTCGATGACGGATTCCAAGAGAGGTGTCGGAAGCATCGCAGGATGAAACGCGACCAACGCGACATACAAGGCCGGCAGCAGCAGACTGACAAACAGAGCTAAATACCGCAGCACGCGCATAACGGAAGCGGTCAGAAAATTCGTGCCGCGATCCTCGGCGCTGCTCATTAAATAACCCAAATCAACCGGCAAAAGATAGCCCAACGGCAATCCATCGACCAGCAGACCGATCCGACCGTCCAAAAGCCCCCGGGCAAAGCGGTCTGTGCGTTCGGTGTACTGCAAAAGCGGAAAGGCAGTCGGGCGCGAGCCTGTGATATACTCCTCCACCGCCGCCGGTGTGACAAGACCGTCAATGTCGATCTCGGCAAGGCGGCTTTTCATGCGCTCGATCAGGTTCGGATCGGTCAAACCGTCCAAATATGCCAGCGAGACATTGGTACGGCTGCGCCGACCGACGGTTGTTTCGTAAAAATGCAGGGCAGGCGAACGCAGATGCCGCCGTAAGAGGCTTGTATTGGTGCGCGAGGTTTCGGTAAAGCCGTCCTTCGGGCCTTTGACCGTATTTTCAACCTCCGGCGCAGACGGCGCACGCTTTTCGCCTGTTTTGTCCTCAAAAGCAATCGCTCTTTGCCCGAAGAGGACAACGGAAAAGCCGTTTAAAAGCATCAAAAGCACCCGGTTCAAATCCTCGCAGGGCTTCGCCACCGAATTGTACACCGTTTTGTGCAGCGCACGGTCGTAAAGCTCGTCCATCGTGCCGCCGAGCGTGTCCTGCATCAAGGGCTTGACCACAAATTCCGAAATATCACCGCCGGAAGTGATGCCGTCGATTGCGTATATATATAATGTATGTGCGCCGACACGAAGAACCCTTCGATTGAAATCACCCGAGTCTCCGAAAATCGCCCGCAGATTTTCATCGCTGATCGTACCGGTGTAGGTGCCGTCCGGCTGACGGATCGCGTCCATTTTTCTCACCTCAGCCTTATTTTGCCTTGAAAACAAGATTTTATGCAGCTTTTTTGTTGACTTTGTCCTGCAGTATAAGTATTACAAACCGTTCGGCAACATCGTTTCCTTTACCGTAGATCGCTTGATCGCATTCGTCTTCGTCGGCAGCACCGGTCATTTCTGGTTTTTCCCTGCAATCATCATCGCAACGTGCTTGGTCACCCTCTTCTACAAAGCGAAAATTTCAAAAGCCTTGCTCCCTGTTTCGATCGGCTTGTACATCATTGGCTGTCTCGGCTGCTCTTACTTCGGCTTGGGAGTAAAAATTCCTCTGCTCGGCGAGCTTTTCCGACACCCGTCATTTGAAGCAATCCGTCGTATTTTCCTGATGGGCTTCCCCTTCTTTGCTTGCGGTCAGCTTGTGCTGAAGCTTGAAAGCAAGAACGTAAAGTCCCTACCTTTCTTTTGGCTCGGCGCCGCTGTTTTATTCGTTGCAGAGATCTATCTTGTGTCTTGTTTGAAGCTTGCCTCCAATGTCATCATCACCGCAGGCTTGTACATTTTATTGCTCTTTACGATCCTTCTGCTGCTAAAGCACCCTCTTCCACAGTACGAAAAGGCCGCAGGATTTTCAAGAACCATTGCCAATTTCACTTATTATTCGCATCCTCTGCTGATGGGGCTCATTTTAAAGCTCGATCTTGGCCTTTCGGATCTTCTTGTGTTTTTCTTAACACTTATCAGCACCTTTGTTATTGGCTTTCTTTGCCATATTTTGGTGGAGAAAAAGAATTCGAAAATTATCAAATTCTTCATTGGTTAAACCACAAATGCCGATTTGCCGAAAGTTTTCTGGCGATTCGGCATTTTTTATGCAAAATATTCGACATTTTCTTGACGGAAAGCGCTTTACATGGTAAAATAGTTCATTATTCATTCATCGGAGGCCGAGTATGCAGGAAATCTATGAAATCAGGGCGGAAAATATTGCATCGCTGTCCGATGTGATGGCCGCGCTGGAGAAGGCGGCAACCGCACACGCAGTCGATCTTGAGATCGATTTTCCGCGGATGCTGAACGAGTTCGGTGCACTTTGGATGATCGTGCGGAGCAGGCTTGTTCTCAATCGCCTGCCGAAGGGCGAAATTTTGGTCAAAACCTGGCTGCGCCGGCCGAAAACCGCCGTCAGCAACCGTGATTTTGCGATTTTTTCCGACGGTGAAGAGGTCGGCTGTGCAGTACAGAGCTGGGTGCTTGCCGATGCCGCCGCACGCAGCATCATTTCGATGAAAACGGTGCCTCCGCTGTGGTCGCTTCCGACGGTGCAGCCCGAGCGCAAGGACGTTTTAAAGCGCATCACAATGCCGGAGCTTACGTCGGTTGAAACGTGGGAAATTCAGCCGCAGGAGCTGGATCTGAACGGCCATTTGAACAATGTTCGATATATCCGCCGAGCGGAAAAATACGCACCCGAGGGCGCAACAGCCTTGGACGTGATCTTCGATCACGAATGCTTCGCAGGTGAAATTTTGACTCTGCAGGCAAACGACGGCTACGTACAGGGCATCAAGCCTGACGGAACAGTCAGCTTCCGCGCCCATTTTTATAAAGGAGAACCGCAATGAAACGTTTATTTGCAATGATTTTGATCCTTACCGCACTGCTGTGTGCAGGCTGTTCGAAGCAAGAAGCCAAGTCCGAGTCCACGCAGCCCACCGAAACCACCGCCATGGGACAGCTTCCGCGCGGTTTAGAAGGCGAGTGGATGAGCGCCAGCGCAGGCGAGCGCGGCTACACCGAATCCATTGTTTTTGCCGCAGACGGCTCGCTGACCGTCTCTTCGCTCAAAGACGGCGTGGTTCAGCAGACGATTTACGGCACGTTCTACGTTGACGGAAACAAGATCGTTTTCCGGATCAACGAGGGCACTACCCCTTACAGCAGCGAGTTTGAATTTACTTTGAGCGGTCGTGAGCTGTTTTTGATCGATAGTGACGGCCCTGCGCAGTATTTGCGCACTTCTTAATTTCGTGATTCTTGGAGGAATTCACATGAAACCCTATTCCCTACTTACATATGAAGAGCGCAAGGCGGAATACGCCGTCCTTGTAAAAAAATATGAGCAATATCAATCCCTCGGTCTGAATCTCAACATGGCACGCGGAAAGCCCGGTAAGGAACAGCTTGACCTTGTGAGCGATATGTTAGCGATTTTGATCGATTATGGCAACTATGTCATTGACGGCATCGACGTGCGCAACTACGGCGAGCTGAGCGGTCTGCCTGCGGCAAAACGCCTGTTTGCCGAGCTTCTCGGAACGAAGCCCGAGGAGGTTTTCGTCGCCGGCAATGCAAGCCTTCAGCTCATGTACGACCTCATCAGCAAGGCGCACACCCACGGTCTGCTGCACTCGCCTCGTCCGTGGTGCAAGGAGGAAAAGGTAAAGTTCCTATGTCCCTCGCCCGGTTACGACCGCCATTTTAAGATCTGCGAAACCTTCGGAATGGAAATGATTACCATCGCCATGACCGAAAACGGCCCCGATATGGACGCAGTCGAAGAAGCCATCAAGGATCCCTGTGTCAAGGGCATCTGGTGCGTTCCCAAGTATTCCAACCCCGACGGCATCATCTATTCCGATGAAACCGTTGACCGCCTCGCGGCAATGAAGCCGGCCGCACCCGATTTTGCGCTGATGTGGGATAACGCCTACTGTGTACATGAATTTGAGGGCGAATTTGTGCCCTTCCGCGATATTTTGACCCTCTGCCGCGAAAACGGCAATGCAGATATGGTCTATGAATTTGCCTCAACCTCGAAGATCACCTACCCCGGCGCAGGTGTCGGCGTTCTTGCTTCGAGTGTGGCAAATCAGAAGTATATCGCCTCCCTTGTGACCTATCAGACCATCGGTTTTGACAAGATCAACCACCTGCGCCATGTGTGCTTCCTGAAGGATAAGGCGCACACGCTGGAGCTGATGCAGCGCCACGCCGAGATTCTGCGCCCGAAATTTGACACAGTTTTGCAATCGCTCAAAAACGAGATAGAACCGCTCAAAATCGCTCATTGGACAAAACCGAAGGGTGGATATTTCGTCTCCGTCAACGCAATGCCCGGAACGGCAAAGCGCGTTGTCGGTCTGATGAAGGCTGCCGGTGTGGTTCTGACGGATGCCGGCGCGACCTATCCGTACGGCATTGATCCCAACGACAGCAACATTCGCATTGCGCCGACGCTGCCGCCCGTCGAGGAGCTGCAGCAGGCGATGGAGGTTTTCTGCGTGTGCATGCGCATGGCCGCGCTGGAAACGCTGGGTATTTGATACTGCTAATATTCAATTAAAATGAGACACACTCATTTTAATAGGTGATTGCTATGAATATGCAGACGGGTTGTACTTTTTACAGCCCGTCCTTTTTCTTATCCTGAGCAATTGCGGCAAGTTTTTTCTGCGCGGTATTCTCAGCGCAAAACCATAAGCGCTTCGCTCTCATGATGAAAAACGGGTCTCGGGTTCCCCTGACGAGTTGTTTGTCCGTAGTGTGCGGCACCCTGAACGCGTAGCGCTCGTTCCTTTCACACGCATTCGATTCGTCGCTTCCTCGCAAGACAACGCAGCTTCCGCACATCCGCTGTTTTACTCCCCCAGTAGCAGCTCCGTCAAAGCGTCTGCAAAAAATTCAACCGAAGTTTGCGCCTGCTCAAGCGTATTTCCTGCCGCGCCGACCTCCAACAAAATCGAATGTGCCGTAAGATGCTGATTGTATCGTTCAGAACGCAAATTTAAATTTCGAAAAACGCCCGATTCCTTCTTCTCGCAATGCGCCTGCAGCTTCAGCGCAAACGACAAGTTTTCTCTCCAATTCGGATGCTCCAGACCTGCCGTGTTCGTACCCATCACCAACATCAGCTTTGCCGCCTCCTGCTGCCCCACCTGCGCCAAAAGCGGCACCTGAGCGCCGCTTTCGTCCGAAGCCGAATCACGATGCACATCGATCACCATTTGAATTGACGGATATTTTTCCAAATACGCCTCGATCAGCTCCGCCGAGCGCGCATACGAATCATAATAACCGCTCTGGTCGATCAGCGAAGTCTCATGCAGGGTCTTGATTCCGTTTTCATTCAGCCGCTCGGCAAGCACCTGCCCGATGCGAACCACATTTTGCTCCCGATCCTCCGAACGATAGTTCTCCGAATTGCAATACGCCTCCGTCGCATGCGTGTGGATGATAAGGATCAGCGGCTCGTCCGAAATTGCAAAATCAAGCGGCTGCTCAATCAGCGATGCAGCATCGATCTGCACCCCCGACCAATTTAAAATCGGCACCAAATTCGCATCCTCCGCAGAAAAAGTAAGCTCCTTTTCGGGCTCCGACGGCTCATAAGGCATCGCGCGGAACGTCTCTCCAACGGTGGTAAGCGCCACGACAACCGTATCCTCTTTCGCCGTAAAAAACTCGCAGCCCAACCGAATCACCACCGCCGTCAGCAAAATGCAAAGGCTCAGCAGCCGCGCCGTATATCGAAACCGCTCCTTTGTCTGCATGCAATCATCTCCCGTAATTTCTATGCGCGCGGAGAGGAGAATAGAACTAATTTTCCTGATTTTGCCTGTTTCGACTAAATTTTAGCTTGCTTCGACCGTAAATTTGTCTGCTTTATCGGTCAAAAGCGGTAGACGAAACGGAAAACTTCTGCTATAATATAGGTAGAAAGAGAAGTATGCCAACGTGCATTTTGAGAGGAGAATCGGACCGTTATGGAGTTATCCGCCGTCATTTTTGTGCCGGACGATACCGCGAAAACCGGCTTTCCGCAGCCGACGATGCTGCAGAAGGTGTATGGGTATGAGCTGCTTTCCTGGCTGAGCGAGGCGCTGTACAGCAGTGGGATCGGTCGTTTTTTCCTGGTTTGTCATGATCGCTATGTACAGCAGGCGCGCGCATGCCTGCCGGCAGAGGCGGAGATCATGACCACCGCCGACTCCAATCCGGCAGATCTTCTGCATGTGTTTTTGTCCACGGCTGACGAGGATGAGGTGACGATCGTCGCAGGTTCGGCAATTTATGCGCCGACGCTTGCGGTCAGAACGGATGCGCCGAAGCCGTCGTGCATTTGCCGCGCCTCCAGAGAGGCTTTGATGGACGCATTGGACGATAATTTCTCGTTCTCTCGCTTTTTGCGCGAAAATTGCGCGTTTTTGAGCGATTGTGACGGTTGCTTTACCGTAGATTCTCCGGCAGCTTTGCTGGAAATGGCAAACATGATCCGCAGAGACCGCATGCTGCGCCTGATGAAACAGGGCGTTGAGATCGAAGACGCGGATAATTGCGACATCGCACCGAGCGCGAGAATCGAACCGGGTGTGATACTGCGCAAAGGAGCGATTTTGCGCGAAAATTGCATTATTCGCTCAGAATCGATCATCGGACCGTGGAGCGTAATTGAAAGTTCCGAGATCGGTGAACGAACCGTGGTAAACGCTTCGCAGATTTACGCTTCCAAGGTCGCTGCCGACTGCATGATCGGGCCGTATGCACATTTGCGAGCGGATACCGTTTTAGAACGAGGCGTGAAAATCGGCAATTTTGTCGAGGTCAAAAATTCCCATATTGGGGAGAATACCTGGGCTTCGCACCTTTCGTATATCGGAGATGCGCAGTTCGGCGCACGCTGCAACCTCGGCTGCGGCACGGTTACGGTCAATTTTGACCGCGTAAATAAGCACCAAACCACCGTCGGTGATGATGCCTTCATCGGCTGCAACAGTGCGCTGATCGCGCCCTTGACCGTCGGCAACGGTGCATACATCGCCGCCGGCTCGACCGTCACAGACGACGTTCCCGACCAGGCGCTCGCGATTTCGCGCACCCGACAAACCAACAAAAAGGACTGGGCGGCAAAGCACAAAAAATGATGATTTTATCTGCTCATCATTTCCTGCAGCGCCTCCCCCGAGCCGTTTCTTTCCACTCCTTCTTGTCGGCACAAGATAGAATGTCCCCGAAGGGGATGCACTATCATATAACGAAGACAATTTCTTGACGAAGGTCTGTGATCCCTGCGGAGGGGCGTGACTTTCTTGTTTCAGCAAGAAAGTCACCATAGAAGCCGACACAGGGGAGCGCTCAGTTATGTCTTTCGGCAGCGGTTCTTTTCGTTACTGTTTACCCCGACATAAAGCCGTCCTTCTGTTGCGGCATAGCACCCGCAAGGGGTAGGCCGCATCCGTAAGGCAGCAAGCTGCCGACGGCTGCGCACTCGTTCTTCTCACTGCCGTTCGAATTACTCCTTGCCGCTGCCACAGCTTCGCGCTAAGAGCCACCCTGTTCAGCAGCGTGCGGTTTCATAGCAGCCCGATAAGTCGGACTTCGACGAGCATCGCGTCATTCTGAGCGAAGAATCTTTGTTGGCACGCCCTCGCTTCATTTCGTTCACTCAAAACGACGATGCGGGCGTATATGCACATAATTTTCACGGCGGCCACGTTTTAACATCATCCTGCGTTGGCTTTCGCACTATATTATATTGTAAGTTTGCTGCTTTCAGCGGCTTGAATATCGGCATTGCGCCGAATAATTGAGAGGTAAAAACATGATTGCTCACGGAAAAGAAGTTAAGGTCTTTACCGGCAACGCCAACCCCAGTTTCGCCCGCGGCATCTGTGCCGAATTGGGCATCGACCTCGGTGACAGCGTTGTCAGCGCTTTCGCTGACGGCGAGGTTTCCGTCTCCGTCAATGAGACCGTCCGCGGCTGCGATGTCTTCGTCGTTCAGTCCACCTGCAAGCCCGTCAACGACAATCTGATGGAGCTGCTCATCATGATCGACGCCTGCCGCCGTGCCTCCGCCGGTCGTATCACCGCCGTCATTCCTTATTTTGGCTACGCCCGTCAGGATCGTAAGAACAAGGGTCGTGACCCCATTTCCGCAAAGCTCGTTGCCAATATGATCACCCGTGCCGGTGCGGATCGTGTTCTGACGATGGATCTGCACGCCGCTCAGATTCAGGGCTTTTTCGATCTGCCCGTGGATAATATGTACGGCAGCCCTCTCTTTGCCCGTTACTATCTGTCCAAGTTCGACGAGAATGTTTACGACCATGACGAGTTCTGTGTCGTTTCACCCGACATTGGCTCTGTTGCAAGATCGCGTGCCTTCGCAACCAAGGTGCATATGGGTCTGGCCATCGTAGATAAGCGCCGCCAGCGCGCCAATATGTGCGAGGTCATGAACATCATCGGTGATGTCAGGGGCAAGACCTGTATCCTGTATGATGACATTGTTGATACCGCAGGCTCTCTGTGCAACGCAGCACAGGCGATCAAGGAGATCGGCGGCGCGAAAGCGGTTTACGCCTGCGCATCTCACGGTGTGTTGTCCGGTTCTGCCTGTGATCGCGTGGAAAATAGCTGCATCGAAGAGCTGATTTTGCTCAATACAATTCCCCTGCCCTCGGACTACACCGGTCACAAGATCCGTCAGCTCGACGCTGCGCCGATCTTTGCCAAGGCGATCACTCGCATTTATAACGAAACCTCCATTTCGAGCCTCTTCTGATGCTGTTTCGCAAACCTGCCTGTGATTGGCTGATCGTCGGGCTTGGCAATCCCGACAAGATTTATGAAAAAAATCGACACAACGTGGGCTTTCGCGTGCTGGATCTTCTATCAAGCGAGCTGGGCGTGAAGATCGACCGCGCGAAATTCCGCGGAAAGTTTGTTCAGATCTCGTGGAGGGGGCAGAAAATTGTCCTGTTAAAGCCCATGACATTTATGAACAATTCCGGCCTGTCCGTAATGGATGCCGTGAATTATTTCAAGCTGCCGCCGGAGCGAGTGATCGTGATTTTTGACGATATTTCGCTGGATGTGGGCAGACTGCGCGTGCGTGCAGACGGCTCTGCCGGCGGACATAACGGCATCAAGTCGATCATCGGCGCGATCAATTCGCAGAGCTTCCCACGGGTCAAGGTCGGCGTAGGAGCCAAGCCGCATCCGGATTACGAGCTTGCCGATTGGGTGCTGTCGAATTTTACGAAGCAGGAGGAGCTTTTGCTCAAGCCTGCGATGGAGCATGCAGCCGAAGCCGCTTTGGAGATCGTCCAAAACGGCGTGCCGAGTGCTGCAAACCGCTTTAACGGAATGAAATAAATGTCGCATAATGTGATATTTTACGGAAATCGGAGGTTTCTCCGATTTCCGCATTCCTGCGTGGAGCAAAAAGCGTGAAATAAACGAGCATATAAATTCCGATTTATCGGTCTATTACAAAGACTACTACCGCATAGTAACGAGACGCGCGAGCGTGCCGGGAGGGGGTCTCGGGGGAGGGCGGCT
>CAYVLD010000047.1:0-11412 GCA_964452205.1 uncultured Oscillospiraceae bacterium | reverse complement strand
CTATATTATACCACAGTATCGCAAATAATTAAATAGTTTTATTAAGAAATAGTATTAATCAGCAAGCAGTATTAGGCATCGGCATCGAAGCACCGTTTTCGGACGGATACATTTTCATACCAATGGTAGCTGTAATTTACCTCGTAGCAGCCGGTGTAAGAATTGTTCACAGAGGCATCGACTGCTTCTTGGGCAATATCGCCGTAGTTTCTGTCGATCTCTTCGTTGATGGCAATTGCGTCGGGCGTGCTTTACAGGCTCTGCGGCACGAAGCAGGTATACGTTTCGTTTTCAGCCGAGGCGATGTCTATGATCGGTGTGTCGAACCGGAACATCATTTTGGCGGACTCGGGTTCAAAATCGGGTGCGGCTTCCTTCGGCTTACTGTTCCCCTCGAAAAACGCACAGCCGCTGAGATGAAACAGCATGGATAAGGTCAGCAGGGCGGATAATAATTGTCTCATTTGACCTTCTTTGCTTTTCTTTCCGATTTTGTTTTGAAAAAATGCTCCAATATGGGAAGAAGCATAACGCAAACAAGAGCTGAGGTAAAGCCTCCGTTGTAAAGCAGGAAGCCACCGTGAAGCGCCGGAACCTGTGAGACAAGGCAGTAATGCATCATGGCTGCGACAATGCCGAACGGCCAACCGTACTTACCTACGATGGGGGACAGACAGTTGGTAAAGCACAGACCGATGACGACGGTCTGATGATGGATGACAAGCTCATAGCTGTCTCCGATGATGAGCCTGAGCGCAGCGGAAATGATGATGTAACCCAGCGGAAGCGGCCAGACATTGCCCACATGCGTGCCCGAGCAGCACGAGGCCAGCATGGCAAACACACAGCCGAGTGTGATGGCGTTAAATTCCGCGCCGATGACGAAATAGGTCAGCAGAATAAACGCACCGTAGGTACCGACATTCATCAAAAAAGCGGCGGTGGAATAGCGACGGGAAAAATCAACGGTGTGGCCGTCATCATGCAGCAGACTCCAAAATGACCTTGAACCGCCCATCAAAACGCCGACAAGGATGCAAACGGCAAAGATCGTGCCGCAGAAAATGGCGGCTGTCAGGCTTGAGGCGGCGTGTGCGTTTTCGGGAGTCGGCGGAACGGTGACATTGGGTATGGTGTAAAGCACGACACGCAGGAAGAAGGCGGTAAAGCCGAGCGGCAGAGCGGCGGAATAGATGGTGAAATTCTTGTGCAGCTTCGGCGCGTTTTCCAAACCGGCTTGCAAAAAGAAGCCTACCGCAATGCCGACCGGCAGTGCAAGCAGCAAGCCGAGCCACGAGAAGCCATGATTGGTGCTGTCCGGATAACGGAACAGAAGATCGGAATACAGCGGCGCAAGCGCAGTAGAAAACAGGAACACATTCAAACGAGCGCTGGGATTGAGCCGCTTGACGGCGCAGTAGAGCGCAACGCCGATCATACCGATAAATAAATTGAAAAGATTGACGCCCCAGAAGGTGAATGCCATTGTCAGCAAAAAGCCGAGCACAGAGCCGGAGTTTGCCGTTGCCTTCGGCAAAAAGAAGAGGAGCGTGCAGACAAGGCACACGAGCCCTGCGTTCAAAAAGCTGCCCGAAAAGCCGCCGATGTCAAAGACGTTGCTCGGTGCCTTGACGGTGCTGCACATGATCTGCCATGTGCCTTTGAGCATGCTTCCGCGGTCGGGCAAAATGACCGCCGTTAAAAACAAGCACAGCGTCAGAAACGCGAAAAAGAGCTTTATCAAATTGCTTGCGGACATCTCATTTAGGCGTTTCATGGAAAATCCTCTTTTCTCTATACGGACTTTTCGGCGGCTTCAATGACGTGCTTCATCAGAATGCCGGTTGTTACGCTGCCGACACCGCCGGGAACGGGCGTGATAGCGGCAACGATCGGCTCGACCTCGGAGAAAACCGCATCGCCTGCAATCGCGCCGAGGCCGCCCTTTGCGTTGGGCTTATTTTCGTCCCAGTTGATCGAAACATCGATTACGACCTGCCCTTTGCGGACAAAATTCTGATTTAATGAGCTCAAAACACCGGCAGCGGAGATCAAAATGTCCGCATTTCGGCAGATTTCGGCAGTATTTACGGTTTTGGTATGGCAGACGGTCACGGTGGCGTTTTTCTGCATCAGCATCATGGCAAGCGGCTTGCCGACGACCAAGCTGCGCCCGATCACAACGGCATTTTTGCCCTTGCAGTCGATGCCGTAAAAGTCCAAAATCTCCATGCAAGCTTCGGGCGTGCATGGTGCGAAGCCGAGATCGCTGCGCCCTTCAAATACGCCTGCATTGGAAAGATGGGTCATGCAATCGACGTCTTTCCTTGGATCCAAGCGGTTACAGATCAGGCTGCCGTCCAAATGCTTCGGCAGCGGTCTGAAAAGCAAAACGCCGTGGATCGAAGCATCTGCGTTGACGCGGTCGATCGTGTCTAAAACCTCCGACTGCGCTGCTTCGCGCGGAAGCAAAAACTGCTTGACGGCAATGCCGAGCAGTGCGGCACGCTTCATTGCGCCTCGCTCGTAGGAAAGGTCGCTCGCTTCGTCACCGATGCGGATGATCGCAAGGGCAGGGGTGATGTTTTTCTCGGCCAGAGCGCTTACACGTTCAATCAATTTTTGATTCAAAGCCTCGGTGACTTCCTTGCCCAACAGTAGCTTAGCCATAGTAAAACTCCTTTTAATCAGGTCTCGGTATTGGCGAAAAAGCCTGCCTTCACAGTCGAGAAAATCTCATCCGCCAGATGTTCGTATTGTTCCAGCATATGCAGGCAATTTGCGTTGAGCGCTTCTGCAAGTGTGCGGTTTTTCAGCGTTTTTGTGTTGATGAAAACGTTCAAAGAGGCGGCCTGCATTGCGGCTTTGACGATCACCGCGCCGCAGCCTGCATCGGAAACAGCAAGACGGCTGCCTTTCTCGGCAAAAATCGCAATGGCATCGAGCGCCTCGCAGCAAAGCTCCATGATGCGCATGGGAGCGTTGCAGGCGTTAACGGAGGCCTCTTCCATAATTTGATCACGTTCGGGGGCATCCTTGGGAAGGGAATACGCCTTTGCCAGGGGTAAAAATCCCTCCGCATCGGCCTTGACCTGCGATAAAAGCTCTGATTGCAGCGTGTCACATTTTGCTTTCAGATCGAGGATTTCTTCCTCGACCTCGGCGTATTTCTTCTTGCCGACGGTTAGAGAGCCGACCATGTTGCCCAAGGCGGTTCCGAGTGCACCGACCAGAGCGGCAGCGCCTCCACCGCCGGGAGCAGGCTCGTTTGAAGCCAAAATCGTGACAAATTCACGGCAAGTGGAGGTAGTCATATCCTTCATATGCAATCTTCTTCCTTTAAGAATGATAAAAGTTCTTAGAACAGTCCCTTGACCTTGCCGGTTTCGGTATCAATGTCGATGCGGCGGTAGGCAGGATCGGAGCCCGTGCCGGGCATCATGGAGATCGTGCCTGCCATGGGACACAGGAATTTTGCGCCGCCGTATTCCAAAATATCGCGGATCGGCAGCTTCCAGCCCTTCGGCACGCCCTTGGCGCTCGGCTCGTGGCTGAGCGAGAGGTGTGTTTTGACCATCATGGTGCAGTAATCGGCGTATTTCGGGTCGGATTCAAAGCGTTTTGCTTTCTGCAGGGCAAGCGGCGCCCATTCAACGCCGTCAGCGCCGTAGACTTCCTTCGCAATGCGCTCGACGCGCTCGCGCAGCGGCATTTCCAACGGGTAGAGGAATTTCAGATCATTCGCCTCCTCGCAAGCCTCCAAAACCGCCTGCGCGAGCTCCAAAGCACCCTCGCCGCCGTAGCGCCAATGGTTCGACAGCGCACAGCGCACGCCCTTTTCGGCGCAGAGCTTGCGAATGAGGGCGATTTCCGCTTCGGTATCGGTGTGGAATTGGTTGATGCAGACCACGGGAACGATGCCTGATTTTTTGATCGTTTCGATATGGTGGAAGAGATTTGCACAGCCCTTTTCCAAAAGCTCCAAATTCTCCTCGGTGTATTCGCTCGGAAGCGGCCGTCCGGCGACCACGGCAGCACCGCCGCCGTGCATCTTTAAGGCGCGGATGGTCGCAACCAGAACCGAAACATTCGGCTTGAGTCCGGACAGGCGCGTTTTGACATTCCAGAACTTTTCAAAGCCAATATCGGCTGCAAAACCCGACTCTGTGACGTGATAATCAAACAATTTCAGCGCCAAACGATCACCAATGACAGAGGACTGCCCGATAGCGATATTTGCAAAGGGGCCTGCGTGGATCAAGACGGGCTGATGCTCCACGGTGTAGCACATAGTGGGGTTGATGGTGTTGCGCATCCAAGCGGTCATGGCACCTGCAACCTCTAAATCCTCGGTGGTCACAGGCTCGCCGCTTCTGGAATACGCCACGACGATCTTGCCGATGCGCTCGCGCAGATCCTTCAGATCCCGTGCCACCGACAAAATTGCCATCAGCTCAGAGCCGACGGCAATGCCGAACTTCGACTCCATCAGATAGCCGTCACGCTCGCCGCCGATGCCCATGATAATATTTCTCAAACCCTGCGCGCAGAAATCCAGCACCCAGCCAAGCTCCACACGCTTCGGGTCGATGTCCAGACGCTTTAAGCCTCGCTTTGCAAGCTCGTCGTCATTGTAATTGCGCTCGTGCTGCATACGGGCATTGAGGGCGACCATCGCCAAATTGTGCGCGTTCATAATGTCATTAATATCGCCCGTCAGGCCCAAGGAAAATTCCGTCATCGGTATGAGCAGCGCGTTGCCGCCGCCGGCTGCCGTGCCCTTGACATTCATCGTCGGGCCGCCCGAGGGCTGGCGCAGACAGCCGCCGACGTTTTTGCCCAATTTGCCCAAGCCCTCGATCAAGCCGAGGGAGGTTGTGGACTTGCCCTCGCCCAAGGGAGTGGGGGTAATGGCGGTAACCTCGATGAATTTGCCGTCGGGTCTGTCCTTCAGGCGGTTCATGATCTTGATAAAATCCAGCTTCGGCGTGTTGCCGTGCGGAATGATCTCTTCGGGAAGAAGTCCTAATTTCTCGCGGAAGAACTCCACGCTCGGCAGGCTCTTTTCAGCCTCCTGCGCAATTTGCCAGTCTTTATATATTGTGGGGTCAAGCGTAACCTTGCCCGTTTCGTCCACATATTTGCCGTCGGTAAATTCCATAGTGACTCCTCCTGTCAATTTCTTACAACTATTATATCATATTTGTCAACGCTTTAATTCGTTAATGAAAAGCTCTGCGATCACGACACGATCCTCGGCAGTGAAATGGACAAAATTTGACGAATACAATATTTGCGCATTTGGGGCAAATTCCTCATCGCCCTGCCACACGATCAGCCGCAGACGGTAGTTTTCAAAAAATTCAAACTCATACGCCGCATCGCCGTGCTGCAGCGGTATTGCGTGCAGACGCTTTGCCGCACGGTGCAGCAGCTCTAAATTCGTCCCGAAGGTGAAGGCAGCGCGCTTGATGATCCTGCCGGAAAACGGCTGCAGATACACCTCGCCCCACGGCATTTCACGGAAGGTCAAAAATTTTTCCTCTGCCTCGCCCTTGTGTCCCTCCAGCAAAAATCTCAGCAGAAAAGTGTGCACAGCCGTGACGTTTTCGGGGCGATAGTCCGGGTAGGAGACGACATATTCCGAGCCTAACATTTTGATAAAAAAAGTTCCGTTCTCGTACAAAACGCCCGTTCTTTCGGTGATCTCTTCGGGATCTGCGTTTGCAAACAGCTTCGCATAATGCGCAAACGGCGCAAGCTCCTTTTGATTGTTCATTTTTACCTCCGAAAACGCTCGGCGTCGGTGTGAGGAAGGAAGCACGCTGCAACGAAGCGATCCATATAGCCTGCATGGGAGGAGAGCTCCATGTAGGTCATGCTTTGCGCGATTTCATCGATCCTCGCGGCGGCTTCGTCCGAAAATGCCATAGCGTAAGCGCCCATCAGCGAGGAATTGCCGATGTAACGGAAACGCTCTGCCGGCAAATTCGGCAGCATGCCGATGCGTACCGCATTTTCAATATTGATACCGCTGCCGATGCCGCCTGCGACATAGACCGTTTCGATCAGACTTTCGTCCATGTCCATGGCAGACAGCAGAGTGTCGATGGCAGAATAGACTGCGCCCTTTGCGCGGATAAAATTGTCAATGTCAACGCTGTTAATGGAGATTTCGCGGCCTGTGGCACTCTCGTTCGGCGCGGACAGAATGTACCGCCCCGTGCCGTAGCGGTCGTAAGCGATGCGGCTGCCCTCACGGATGAAATGCCCCTTGGCGTTGATGATGCCGCAATCAAACAGCTTTGCAATGATGTCGATGATACCGCTGCCGCAGATACCGACAGGCTTGCCGCCGCCGATGACGGAAAATGTCGGTTCTAAAGTGCACGGATCGATCGTGCAGGCATCGATCGCACCGTCGGTCGCGCGCATGCCGCAGGAGATGTCGCCGCCTTCAAACGCCGGACCTGCCGAGCAGGCGCAGGCGACGGTAAATTCCCGATTGCCGAAAACGATCTCGCCGTTGGTGCCCAGATCAATGAAGAGAGAAAGCGCGTCCGTCTCACACAGGCGGCTTGCGAAGGTGCCGGCGGTGATGTCGCCGCCGACATAGGAGCCGATGTTCGGCGCAAGCAAAAGCTCGGCGTTCGGATGAATTTTAAGACCCAGATCTCGGGCGCACAGGCCGCCTGAACGGAAAAATGCAGGAATATACGGCTCGGTGCGCACCGGATCGGCATAAATGCCCAAAAGCAGATGATTCATCGTTGTGTTGGCGGCAACGCTCATGCGGAAAACCGAGCTTTGCGCAATGCCTGCGTTTTTACAGACCGCTTCGATGAGCGGGTGGAGCGTTTCGTTTATCACGGCATCCTGAAGTCGCGAAATGCCGTGGGGCTTGCCCTGCTCGATGATGCGGTTGATGACGTCTGCGCCGTAGCGAATTTGGCCGTTGCCGCAGGCGGCTCCGGCGAGGATTTCACCGGAGAGCAGATCGAACAAAACCACGCAAACCGTGGTCGTGCCGATGTCGGCGGCAATACCGCACATCGGTTTTTGTATGCCGATGGGCGCAAGGTCAAGGATGAAAAAGCGGTCTTCCGTGCGTTTGCCGAGCACGCACAGGTTGAAATTTTCCTCGCGCAGCAGCAAGGGAAGCTTTTTCAGCGCAAAGAGCGAAAGCTCTGCCTTGCAGCCGAGCTGCGCCTCCACAGCGTGCGCGAGCCGCTCGTTATCGGGCAGCGTGTCGCTGCTTGTCGGCTCGGACACGGTGAGCTCGTGTGCTTCAAAGCCGTTATCCTTTATGCACAGCAGCGCGGAAAATGACTGTCTTTCACGCTCGGAAAGCTCCGCTGTGCGGATGGAGGTGCGATAGGCGCTAACGCAATCGGGCACAAGCACCTCAAGATCCGAAAGCGGCTTTGTGCAGCAGGCAAGACGCCAACCGTCGGCAAATTCCGCATCGGACAGATGCGAGGCTTGGTGACTCTCCGCTTGCCCTGACAAAAGACGGACGAGGCATTTGCCGCATGAGCCGTTGCCCGAGCAAGGCGCATCGATGGCGACAGATACTCTGCGAGCCGTTTCTAAAATAGTTTCATTTGGCGCACATTGTGCGGTTATGGGTCTTTCGCCGTTTTCAAAACAGAAGGTGATCTCAAACATATTTTTTCCCTGCCATTTACATATTTATTATATTGTATCATCCCAACGCGGTGATGTCAAATCCTCTTGCTATACTAATGTCTGCTGAATAAGTCGCCCTTGTGACTTATTCGCACAGCTTTGCTGTGCAATCCTGCAAAAACGGCTCTTTTAAACCGTTTTTGTAGGATTCAGACATGTAAACAATGGCGCTTTTTCCGCCGTACTGCGTCATTTTTCCTTGCAATACACAAAGTATTCCTGCGTAAAAATGACTTGTACAACGAAAAAATCCCTCGCTGTTGGACATTCCGCCGGTTTTCAGATACGCCCTAAACCCCGATAAAAAGTATTCGCTAAATTTCGATTTATCGGTGAGTTATGATTTTACTACTGCAGGGGAGGGGCAGAGCACAGCCGTCAGCGAGGAACGAGCGCTACGGCTGCGGCCTACCCCTTGCGGGTATTCGCTCAAAATGACACGAACCCCGATTGATCGGCCTGTTTACCAAACAACTCGATAAATCGAAGTTTGTGAAACAACGGTATTACGACGTTTTTGGCTACTATATGTTGTAATACAAGCGCCTTGCGGAACTATTTTCAGAAATTTACGCAAATTTTGAAAATTTTGATTGACTTTTCACCCATCTTTGCGCTATAATAGCATCCGCATGAGTATGTGCTATCAATTTTTGTTTGCTACACGCTTTGCGTGTTGAGCATAATTTTACAGGAGGTGTACACGATATGCTGCGTACCTATCAGCCCAGAAAGCGTCATCGCGCTAAGGTCCATGGATTCCGCAAGAGAATGGCTACCGCCAACGGCCGCAAGGTTCTTGCTCGCCGCCGTGCAAAAGGCAGAGCTGTCCTGTCCGCCTAAGGATTCGTGACCGCACCATACTGCTTGTAACGTCAATCAGGGGCGAACAGGATACTGTTCGCCTTCTTTCGTACCCAAAGGGGAAATGACCATGCTGCACACCGTTTCACTCAAGGAAAATCCCGTCTTCCGCCGCCTATATTATAAAGGTGCCTCCGCCGGCAACCGCTATCTCGTTGTTTACTGCCGCCGCAACGGTTTGCAAACCAACCGTCTGGGGCTGACAGTCAGCGTCAAGCTCGGTCACGCCGTCGTGCGCAACCGCATGCGCCGCCGTTTGCGTGAGGTCTACCGCGCGGAGGAGAAAAATCTGCTTGCAGGCTACGACATTGTGATCGTTGCCCGTTCCGCGGCTGTGGATGCGGAGTTTTCCAAGCTTTGCCGTGCCTTCGAGATCGCTTCGCAGAAGCTCGGCTTGAGGTGCGCGGAATGAAACGTGTTTTGATTGCTCTCATTCGCCTCTATCAGAGGTCTATTTCTCCTGCTTTTCCAGGCAAATGCCGCTTTGTTCCTACCTGCTCGGAATACGGCGTGCAGGCCATTGAAAAATACGGTGCGTTAAAGGGCGGTTGGCTGACCGTCAAGCGGTTAATTCGGTGCAACCCTTTCAATCACGGCGATTTTTATGACCCTGTGCCGTGAACTTTACACGATGGAGAATCTAAAAAATGTCAATCATTCAAATTCCGTTTGGCTATGTGTTGGAGTTCTTTTATAATTTCTTCAACAACTATGGCGTTGCTCTGATCCTCTTCTCTCTGGCGGTCAAGCTTGTGCTGCTGCCGATGAGTGCGATGAGTAAGAAGAGCTCTATGAAAATGTCCCGCATTCAGCCGAAGGTCAAGGAGCTTGAGCTCGCCTGCGGCGACGATAAGCAGAAGTATCAGCAGCAGCTTCAGCAGCTTTATAAGGATGAGGGCGTGAGCATGTTCGGCGGCTGCCTGTGGGCGCTGATCCCGCTGTTCATTCTGTTTCCGCTGTATACTGTCATCCGCGAGCCGCTGGAGTATATTCTTCATCTCGATGCCGACGTGATCGAGAAATTGGAGAGTCTTGTGCTCGCCTCGGGCGTGAAGGAAAGCTACTGGCAGTATACCGCTGCCAGCACCATCGAGAACTTTGTCGGACAGGTTGACGGTCTCGAGGAGGGCGTCAGGAACCTCAACCTTACCTTCCTCGGCATTGACCTCGGTCAGACACCCAATTGGCAGATATGGAAGCTGTCCGGCTGGTCTGCGATCGGCGGCGCATTGTTCCCCCTGGTTTCCGGCGGCCTGAACTATCTGTCCATGTTTATCAGCCAGAAGATGAACAATACCGTTATCCGCGACGAAAACGGCGAGAAGGATGAGCAGACTGCGAACGCCGCGCAGGTTGGCAAGGGCATGACTACGATGATGCCGCTGCTGTCTGTGGCCTTCGGTTTCATGATGCCCTTGGGCATCAGCGTTTACTGGATCGCACAGAGCGTGTTCGGCATTGTTCAGGACGTTTTCCTGACGCTCCACTACCGCAAGGTCTATGATGCAGAAGATGCCGTAAAGCGTGAGAAGGCAGCCGAGCGTGCAGCCGAAGAGGCAGAGCGTGAGCGCATCCGTGCAGCAAAGCGTGCTGCAAACCCCAACGGTATCAAGGAAAACACCAGTAAGAAAAAGCAGCAGTTGCGTGAGAAGCAGGAACGTGAAGCTGCTGCGAAGGATTTTGAAGCAAAGAATTCCTCTGCGCCGGTTGAGAAGACAGAGAATGAATATCCCGGCGGAGAGCCGAATCGTCCCTATGCCCGAGGCAGAGCCTATTCGGGCGATCATTACGGAAATCACGAAGATTAAGAGGAGAGTTTATGGAAAAGTATATCGTCACGACAGGCAAGACCATCGAGCTTGCAATCGAGGCGGCATTACAGCAGCTCAAGCTCGACCGAGACAGCGTTTCTGTGGAGGTTCTCCGCAATGCGCGCAGCGGTTTTCTGGGCATTGGCGCATCGCCTGCAGAGGTTAAGGTGACCTACGAGGCACCCGACGAAGCGCCGAAGAGTGCATTGTCCTCTGCATCCCGATCCAAGCCGAAGGAGAAGCCGGATCTGACTCCGAGCGTGATCTCCCGTCCCGGCAAGCCGATCGAGCAGAAGAAGGCAGAGCCCCGCAAGAATGAGAAGAAGAATCGCCCCGAGCGCAAGGAAGAACCCAAGGCAGAGCGCAAGCCTGAGCCGAAGGCAAAGCCCGAGCGCAAGACGGAAACGAAAAATGAGCGCAAGCCGAAGTTGGAAACGCCCGAGATCAAGGTCAAGGAATATGCACCTGCTGCCGAAGGCAGTGTAGAGGCGCAGATCGAGACCTTCCTGACGGGACTTCTGAAGCATATGGGTTCCGAGGCAGTGCCGCATGCGTACAAGGTCGATGAAGAGACCTACCGTGCAGATCTGGTCGGCGGAGATGCAGGCCTTCTGATCGGCAGAAGAGGCGATACCCTCGATGCGATCCAGTATTTGACAGGCTATGCCGTCAACCGCGACCGCGAGAAGCGTCTGCGCATCAATGTCGATGCAGGCGAGTACCGTCAGAAGCGTGAAGAATCCCTGCAGCAGCTTGCCAAGAAGATGGCGGCAAAGGCTGTCAAGTACCGCCGCAATTTTACCTTGGAGCCGATGAACGCCTATGAGCGTCATGTGATCCATTCTGCATTGCAGGAGTATCCCGAGGTTACGACCTTCTCGACCGGCTCTGAGCCGCACCGCCGCATCGTTGTGGCATACGCGAAGGAAAAATAAGGTTTAAAAATGCCGCATGGGAAACCATGCGGCATTTGAGCGTGTCGAAGAATCTTTTTTAATGTGTACTGAACAACGCACAAGCCCTTGCAAGCCAAGGCTTCCAAGGCCGT
>CAYVLD010000046.1:0-12642 GCA_964452205.1 uncultured Oscillospiraceae bacterium | reverse complement strand
TGATCTGCTTTGCCTGAACCCACTTGCCCTCTTCGGGAATGGGAGCAGGACCGTGGTATGCGCCCTTGGCAACGGGACACATATGCTGTACTTCGGTGGTGTAAATCATTGCAAAAATCCTTTCCGTCGCACTTTTTACAAGTGCGAAAAATTAAAAATTGCATTTCGTCCGCATATCTGCGAACTCCAAAACTATTATACAAAACTCGTCGCAGATTGTCAACGCTAAAGTAAGAAAAACGGTGCAGATGTCTGCACCGTTTTTTGAATTATTCGTAATTACCGTACACCCAAGCGTTGGGCAGGAAACGCGAGTCTATATTTGTATTGGAGCACTGGGTGACATACTCGCCGTTATAGTACATAACAGCACTTGTGCCGCCGTCTAAGTTCATGGCGTTGTATGCCTTATGGCGCTTCATGATATAAGCGCAGGTCTCTACATCCGTACCGATGGAACGGCCGATCTGACGTCCCTCGATGACCAGCATCAAAATTTCGCCGTTCTCGCTCTGACCCAAGCAGGCTCTGGGGTTGTTCGCATTCCAGTCGTACCAGCCGCCGACGGCAAACTCACCGTCGATAATCAGCGCAGGCTCAAACTCGCAAGCATCCGTTACATCCGAAGCAACCGATTGATTGGAGTCAATGATATATATTTTATTATCCTGCGTCAGCTCGATGCGCTTGTAGCCGTATGTCGTGTAATGGTAGCCATACTCTTGACCTTCACAGATGGCAAAGCCGGCAATAATGCCGCCGTTGCCGGCGCCGTTGGGATCATAGAAGCCATTGGCACTCATTCCGAGAACGCCGCCGGAATTTTCAACGATCGTACCGACCTTCTGACCGTAGCTGCCGATGCCCTCGGAAGCCTCACAGCGCAACTGCGCAGGGTCTTTGCCGATGGCGAGAACGCCCAGATAGCCGCTGCCCTGCACACGGACAAGCAAGAGCTTATTCGGAACGTCGATTGCAAGCACCTGTTCACCCATGGAGGTATAGATGCTCGTGCCACTGTCGTACAAGCCGGCTTCGTTGATATAGATATTTTCCCAACCGTTATCCAAAACCTCGGGGTGCTCGTCCAGATAGCTCTCAAACGAGGTTCTGTTCAGCTCCCAGTAAAGCTCATAAAAAGCCTCCATCGAATCTTCGGTTTCAGACGGTTCGGTCAGCTCCTCCACATTTTCGGAAAGCTCCGTAGCCTCCTGCACGGTCGCTGACGGCTGCGTCGGTTCCGGACGTTCGCTGTTGTATCCGTACTGCTCCAGCTTCAAAGCATCCTTCATCTGCTCACGCTCGGCAATGATATATTCCGGCAGGAAATAGTCCGCAAGCCAACGGCTGGACATGGTATCGAGCGCGGTATCAATATACATATTACGCAGATCTACGCAGAAAGAAATGTCAGAAAACGCAAACACGCAGTAGATCGATTCGCAAAACAGCACGATCGACAGCAAAATCGCCGCAATGCGCATGCCGCGATGAGGACGACGCTTTTTCTTCTTTTTGTTGTTCTGCTGAATCTCTTCATCAAACTCTTTTTGGGCAGTTTTTTCGTAATCCTCTATATCTGCAAGAAAATCATCCAACGAAAAATCGTCAGAAATCTTAAAGTCAATTTCATCCTGTACGCTTTCGCTCTGAGGATTGTTTTCATACTCTTTGATGGCAAGCACCACCTTTACAAAATTTCAGCCTATATTCTACCACAAATTCGAGAAAGTGTAAACAGGAAAAGTCTGCAAATTTGTAAACTTTTTGAAAGGAAAATTGTAACATATCACATTTCAGGCGGTGTTTGACGCTTTCTTTTGCGCCTGCGGTTAAAGCGGAAGACGACCAGAAGTATCACACCTGCAATCACTCCCAAGACGATCAAGTAAGGCAGCGCAACGATCAGAACATAAAACAGACCCTTTAAGAATTTCCAAACGCCATTAATGCCGGCAAGCAGGCCGTCACCTACTTTTTCCCAAAAGCCCTTTTCTTCCGTAGGTGTATAGACCTCCACCTCATCTACGGTCAGGTTGACGGTAGAATATGTGACCTGATTATCATAGGTGCGAAGCTGCGCTTCAACGCTCTGCAAACGATAACGGATCTCCGTCAGTCGGTTTTCGATTTCCAGAATGTCGGTTAAGTTTTCGGCAGTTTTCAGAAGCTCCAGCAGACGTTCCTGCTCAACACGCAGAGCAGCGCACTCGCTTTCGGTATCGACATACTGCAGCGTAATATCCTCCTGACGCTCCGAACGAGACAAAACATTGCAGTCGCTTCCAACCTCGTCCGTAAAGGCATCGAGCTGCTCGGCAGGAATACGGATAACGTAGCTCGCGGTGCGTCTTTGTGCGGAATAACGGCTGTTGACGTTGACGGATTCGATATAGCCGCCGCAGGCATTGATATTCGCCTCCAAGTCAGCGAGCATATTGTCGAAATTTTCGGTTTCCACGGTCATGGTGACGGTTTTAATGAGCTTGCGGTTGTCTGAAACCGTTGTTTGGGCAACAGTCTCCGATGTTTCCGCTTCGTAAAGGTATAGCGCAGAGCCGTATACGTCCTGCGTTGCCGCAACGACGAAATCCTCAACGGCGAGATCTGCCGATTCTTCATCGGACACCTCTGCACTGCAGCCGCACAGAAGCGCCGCCATAATCACAAAGACCACAACGAAAGCAATATAACGTTTCATGGAAAATACCTCCTTTAAAATTGTTTCTATTGTTTTGACGAGCTATTTTTCATAAAGTTCCCAAAAAATTTTGTAACGTTTTATTTTTCTTCGACTCTAACAGTCAGGAGTTGAGAAAATGATAAAAATTCGGACTGCAATATATTGTAATTTCAAGCTGTTTTTGATATATCTTGTTGTATACGCGCACCTGATCGAGCCGCTCACGGCGCAAAGCACCTTTGCCGCGGCAAGCTATCGTTTGATTTATGCGTTTCACATGCCGTCTTTTGCGCTGCTTTCGGGAATGTTTTCCGCAAAGCACGGTCTGAAGCAGGCAAAAAGACTTCTTCTATGGTACGCGCCGCTGCAAACAGCCGCCGTTTTGTTCGGCAAGACAACGATTCTAACGCCGTATTGGCATCTTTGGTACCTGCTCAGTAGCGCTTCGTGGATTCTCATGGCTCGCATCTGTGCCCATTTTACCGAGCGAAAATGGCTCATTTTTGCACTTGCTGTCTTCGTTGGCTGCGCCGCAGGCTTTGTGCCATTTGTCGACCGTACGCTTTCCCTGTCCAGAACACTCGTCTTTTTTCCGTATTTTTGGCTCGGAAAATGCTTGCAGCCGAATATCAATTGGAGCAAATATCGCTTGCCTTGCTTCATTTTTGCTCTCATTTCCGTCGGCGCGGTTTTTGTCCTTCCGTTTGAAACGCCGTTTTTATATCAAGCCGCATCTTATGAAAATCTGTTAAGCGGTGCTATGATGCGGTTTGCCTGCTACATACTCGGTACCGTGCTGACCGTCTGCGCGCTTTCCATGATGCCTATACATCGTTTAAGCTGCAGCAAAGCAGGAACGGACACATTCTATCTTTACATTTTTCATGCGCCGATTGTGCTGTTTTTGCAGCGCTATCGCATCGTGCCTGCACTATGTCTGCTTGTCGCAGCTTTGATCGTTTGGGGCTTTTATAAGCTGCAGCAACATGGGCGCTGCTTCTGCGGAATTGAAGAAAGGGGGAAACAATGGCCGGATTTCAAACAATCTATGAAGAATATGCCCGATCGGTCTACCGATTCCTCATGAGATTGACAGGCGAGGAAAGCACGGCTGAGGAACTTTTGCAAGAAACCTTCTATCAAGCACTACAGCACATTGACCGCTTCGAGGGGCGATGCAGCTTGTACACATGGCTTTGTCAGATCGGCAAAAACGCATGGTATAAGGAGCTGCGCCGCCGTCAAAAGCACCGCAATATTTCAGAAGCAGTGCCATCGAGCAATATAAATTTAGAGGACTCCGCAATCGAAAAGGAAGATATTCATCGCATTCGAAAAGCGATGCACGACTTACCTCTCCCCTGTCGTGACGTATTTATTATGCACGCCGTTGGCGGCGTAAAGCTCAAAGAGATCGCCCAACTTTACCAAAAATCCGAAAGCTGGGCAAGAGTGACCTATTACAGGGCGAAACAACAAATTATTTCGGAGGTATCGAAATGAAGCTATCATGTCAAATCGTGCAGGATCTGCTCCCATTATATGAAGACGGCGTTTGCTCGGATGAGAGCAGAAAGGCCGTCGAAGCGCATTTAACCGTTTGCGAGGGCTGCGCAAATGCAGCAGATACAAATTTTAAGCTCCCCGCATTTCCCTCGCACAGCAGCCAAGAGGAAAACGCTGTGAAAAACAGCCTTCGCAAAGTACGAAGAAGATGGATCGCCTCGGTGATTGCGGTCGCAATGATCTTGCCGTTGGTGCTTTTGGGTAAGCTGGGATATAACGAGTATCACAAGGAGGGAGTTTGCTTTTCAAATCTTGACGAGCTGTGGAGCTGCCATGGTTTTTTAGCTGCGCTTGAAGACGGTGATACGGAGCAAGCAGCCTCGTACATTGATTTTTCCGACTACTATGAAGAATGCCGTGAGGCGATCGAGATGCAGCCGGAGGACTTTATGCCAAGCTATGTTGAGGTCGTAATCGACGGCGAAGCTTGGATGGCGTATCCTTCGTTTATCGAAAAATACGCTCTCTCGCAAGACGATGCGTGGTCTGATCTGATCAATCGCTGCGTGCCGGAAGCGCCGATCCCTATTGATATTTGGAAAGAAGTGATCGGTCAGGACGAAGAAGTACACACCTTGCAGAATCAAGGCTGCCGCATGCCAAACGGAACGTGTTATTTGCCCTATGAAACAAAATGGGGAACCTTTATGGTCGTGGATGCGGCTTGGGATTGTCTGACAGAAATCGGCGATGGCGCACTATTTTCCGACTACTTTTCGATGCTCCCTCAAACAATGTACCTTGAGATTTTGCCCGAGCTTGAACGCAAGGCAGAGGAAGCCTGCAATGCCATAAAAGAACGAATGAAAGCCGTGGCCGACCTAAACGAAGCTGAATTTGAGCGCTTCATGCGCAAGCAGTACGCAGAAAAACTCAAGGAGCTTCCATACACGATTGCTGACACAGACTATCAGGAGTCATATCGGGACAACGATGAATGGTACATTGATATAGATGTCGATCTGCAAAAGGACGGAGAATTATTCCGCATACGCTTTGCTTTTTACGCAAAAGACGGAAAAATTTCCTTTCTTAGTGTGAATGCGAGCAATGAGGCGCAGGATTCCGACATGTTTTATGATATTTTTACACCAAGGATGTAAAACGAGGGTGCCAAAGCACCCTCGTTTTGTTAAAATGCCCAGTTGCCGTTGCGGAAAATCGGAATGACCTTGCCGTCACGGGTATGTGCATCAATATCCAGATCGTTTGAACCGATCATGAAGTCCTCGTGGATCATGGAGTCGTTCAAGCCCATTTGTCTGCATTCGTCCAGAGACAAATTCTCAAAGCCCTGAATGGTATCGGCAAAGCCCTTGCCCAAAGCCAGGTGGCAAGCTGCATTCTCATCAAAGAGCGTATTGTAAAACAGCAGACCGGAGTTCTGGATCGGAGAATCGTACGGAACCAGCGCACATTCGCCCAGATAAGCCGCGCCCTCGTCCATCTCAATCAGCTTCTGCAAAAGCGCCTCATTTTTCTCAGCGTGAACCTCGACAGCCTTTCCGTTTTCAAAACGGATGGAGAAATTCTCGATGAGCTGACCCTGATAGGAAAGCGGCTTGGTCGAATAGACGATGCCCTCGGCTTCGCCCTTCTTCGGAGAAATGAAAACCTCCTCCGTCGGAATATTCGGATTAAAATAGATACCCTGCAGCGAGGTGTCTCCGCCACCCTTAAATTCGCCCTTCTCCATCATACCGACGCGGAAATTTGTACCGTTGGAGCTGCGATATTCCAGCGTTTCAATGCCGAGGCTGTTGAGATACGCACAGCGCTTTGCCAGATCCTCGTTGTGTGCCTTCCATGCAGCAATGGGGTCTTCATTGACTCGGGAAGCATCCAAAATTGCTTCCCACAGCTTCTCGACTGCCTGATGCTTGCTCAGCTCAGGGAAGAGCTTCTTCGCCCACGCAACACCGGGAACCGCCGCAATGCACCACTGATACTTGTTTTCGATCTTTTCGCGGTACGGCTTGATGATCTTATAGCGAGCCTGCTGTGCTTTCGCAACCTTGAGCTGGTTGATGCCCTTGAGACCGTCCGGATCCTCGCTGATCAGATAAATACGGCACGGAATCGTATCAACATAGTGCTGCCAGCGCGCCTCTTCATAATTCGCCATCTCAGCAAGCGTCTTATTGCTGCGCCAGCGGTAGTGGATCTTGGTCAGCGGCTGATAGTCCCAGTCAACAACGACCTTCTTCGCACCTGCGCGGTAACATTCCTCCACAACCATCTGAACAAATTCCGGCTGATCCAACTCAGCAGCGACAAAAACCTCCTGCCCTTTTTGAACATTAACGCCGACCTGCGCAATGAGCTGTGCATATTTTCTCAAAACTGTTTTTTTCATTGAAAAACCTCCTGTATTTTTATCTTTTTTTATTTTATCAGAATTTATACGGAATTTCAATATTGCATTCTGAAATAAAACAAGATAAAATAGAGGCAGAAATGAGGTATGCGATATGAAATCTTTTTTTGAACTTTTACAAGACGGAACTGTTATTTTAGACGGTGCAACCGGCTCAAATCTGATGAAGGCCGGCATGCCCAAGGGCGTTTGCACAGAGGATTGGATCATCAAGAATCCCAAGCCGCTGCTTGCGCTGCAAAAAGCATATGTGCAGGCAGGCTCACAGATCATCTATGCACCGACATTTTCCGCAAACCGACACTCGCTTGCACGACACGGCTTTGAAGGCAGAGTTTCGGAGCTGAACACCGCGCTTGTGCAGCTTTCCAAGCAGGCAGCAGAGGGAAACGCTCTGGTCGCAGGCGATATGACAACTACGGGGGTTCCCTTGGAGCCGCTCGGCACGATGACCTACGACGAGCTGTTTGATATTTATTGTGAGCAGGCAGGTGCTCTTTGTGAAGCGGGCGCGGAGCTTCTTGTGATCGAAACGATGCTCGGCATCGATGAAACCGCTGTCGCTTTGGAAGCTGCCAAAAGTGTTTGTGAGCTTCCCGTAATGTGCTCCGTGACCGTTCAGGCAGACGGCGGTCTGTATTTTGGCGGTAACTGTATCGAAGCGGTGCAGACGCTGCAGGAATTGGGCGCTGCCGCCGTTGGAATCAACTGCTCGTTAGGCCCTGAGCAGCTTGTTTCTCTGGTTCGAAACATGAAGGCAGAAGCAACCGTTCCTCTGCTCGTCAAGCCAAATGCCGGCATGCCCGAAATTTCCGACACCGGCGAAGCTGTATACCCGATGCAGGCGGAATCCTTTGCCCGACATATGCAGGTTTTGGTGCAGGCCGGTGCGAACCTGATCGGCGGCTGCTGCGGCACAACGCCGGAATTTATCGCCGCGATTCGAAAAACGTTGTAAATCTTCCGTTTATTTGGCGCAAAAACAGAAATATATACTGCAATTTTCGTAAAAATGTGTTATGATATTGTTTGAGGTGAATTACGATGAATGAAGAGAACGAAGTAGTACAACAGGAATATGTGCCAAGTCCGAAGTGGAAGCGCGTGATGGCATGGATTCTGTTTGCGATCATGTGCGTGGGCATTGTTTTTTGGCTTCTCGGCATCGCTTATCCGACATGGATCGATTCCGTGAAGAACTGGTTCAGTACAGCGTTTTGAAGATTTTAGGAATTGACCCCGGCTATGCGACCACGGGTTTCGGATTGATCAACGCCGAGCGCGCAAGCTACCATCTGCTGCAGTACGGCACCATTACCACACCTGCAGAAATGGCTTTTCCGCAGCGGCTGAACATGCTTTTTGACGATATGGCGAGGCTTCTGGAAGTGACCAAGCCCGATGCCGTCGCGGTCGAGGAGCTGTTTTGGGGGCATAATATTACGACAGGCATTGGCGTTTCTCACGGTCGAGGCGTAATTTTACTTGCTATCGAGAGAGCAGGTCTGCCACTGTTTGAGTATACGCCCATGCAGGTCAAGCAGGCCGTCGTCGGCTATGGCAAGGCAGAGAAGCATCAGGTCATGGACATGACCAGACGGTTTCTCAAGATGGAGAAAATGCCCCGTCCCGACGATGCCGCCGATGCAATCGCCATTGCACTATGCCACGCACGCTCAAGCACAAGTTTGTTATTACAAAGAGGTTAAGTATGTTTTATTATTTAAACGGCGAGGTTGCTCTGCTGGACGAAAATATTGCAGTCATAGACTGCGGCGGTGTCGGCTATGCTTGCCACAGCACAGCCTATACCATTTCGAAGCTGCGCGTCGGGCAGAAAGCAAAGCTGTATACTCATTGCAATATCCGCGAGGATGCGTTTGATATTTTCGGTTTTTCTACAAGAGAGGAGCTGCGCTGTTTCCAGATGCTCATCGGCGTGACCGGCGTCGGTCCCAAGGCGGCGCAGGCGATTTTGTCCGCTGTCAGTCCGGAGCGTTTTACGCTCGCCGTCATGACACAGGATGAAAAGGCACTGATCGCAGCGCAGGGTGTCGGCAAGAAGCTGGCGCAGCGTATCATTCTGGAGCTGAAGGACAAGCTGGGAAGTGCGGTTACCGAGGTCGATTTCTCCGCAAACGCCTCCGCGCCCGTTGTCCAAGCCGGCAGCAGCCTTGCTCTGGCGCAGGCAGCGTTGGCAGAGCTGGGCTATTCCCACGCAGAGATTGCCGCCGCACTCAAGGGAGTCGCCGTGGAAGGTATGTCAACCGAGCAGCTCGTGCGTCAGGCTCTGCGCAGTATGGTTATGAGGTAAGAAGATGAGCATTGATTTTTCACAGGATTATGAAGCCCCGATCGTCACAACGAGCTTCACCCCCTCCGACGAGTCGGAATATTCTCTGCGCCCGAAGCACCTGCATGAATATAACGGACAGGAGAAGGTCAAGGAGAATCTAAACGTATATATCGAAGCCGCTAAGCGCAGAAACGAGCCCCTCGATCATGTTCTGCTCTACGGCCCTCCGGGTCTCGGCAAAACGACACTTGCCGGTGTCATCGCCAATGAGATGGGCGTCAATATCCGTATCACATCCGGTCCTGCGATTGAAAAAGCCGGCGATCTTGCCGCACTTTTGACCAATCTTGCCGAGGGTGACATTTTATTTATCGATGAGATCCACCGCTTGAATACCGCCGTCGAGGAGATCTTATATCCTGCGATGGAAGACTTTGCGATCGATATTATCGTGGGCAAAGGGCCTTCGGCAAACTCCATTCGTCTGGATCTGCCGCGCTTTACGCTCATCGGTGCGACTACACGCGCAGGTCAGCTCTCCGCGCCTCTGCGTGATCGTTTCGGCGTGAGCTTCCGCTTGGAGCTTTATACGCCCGAGGAGCTTTGCAGGATCATCACACGCTCCGCTACCCTTTTGGGCATGCAGATCGAGCGCGACGGTGCGATGGAGCTTGCTTCGCGCAGCCGCGGTACGCCGAGAATTGCCAATCGCATGCTGCGCCGTGTGCGCGATTTTGCGCAGATCTATTACGATGGCGTGATTACAAAAGAAGCTGCAGATCATGCACTCGGTCGGCTGGAGGTCGATAAGCTCGGTCTGGATGCAACCGACCGCAGAATGTTGTCCGCGATCATCAAGTTCTACAACGGCGGCCCCGTCGGCTTGGAGACACTCGCCGCTACGATCGGAGAGGAATCGGTTACGCTCGAGGATGTTTACGAGCCGTATCTGATGCAAATCGGATTCCTGACACGCACACCTCGCGGCAGATGTGTCACGCAGCTCGCCTACGATCATTTAAAAATTCCAAATGAAAACCCCGAGCAACTGACATTTTGAACAAAATTCCGTTTAGGAATCGTTAAATACACACAAAAAGCGTAATGAGTCAAAATTTTTTTCTATTCACCATTGACAATTTCCAAGAAAATGGTATAATAATCTAAACATCATTGGCGTAATCGGTCGCAGACCGTTCGCATAAACCCTGTGGATCCCAGCTTTTTTTGATGGAAATCGCGTCAGGGCAAAATCATCTTAACAAGAGAGGAAATGCAAAAATGTTCGAAGACAAGACCTTAGTTTGCAAAGAATGTGGCGCCGAGTTCGTGTTCACCGCCGGTGAGCAGGAGTTCTATGCTGAGAGAGGCTTCCAGAATGAGCCCCAGCGCTGCAAGGCCTGCCGTGACGCTCGCAAGAATGCTGCCCGCAGCCCGAGAGAGTTCTTCACCGCTACTTGCGCTAACTGCGGTGGCGAAGCTCGTGTTCCGTTCGAGCCGAAGACCGACCGTCCCGTATACTGCAGCGAGTGCTTCGCAAAGATGCGCGAGAACGGCTAATTTCAGCCAATAAAAAGACGCCCGATAGCAGAGTGGTCGTAAGACAGTAATCCATCAAAAATTACGAATTACGGCATCTGTTAGGCAGGATTGGAACAGACAGACGGCATTCAACTTCGGTTGGATGCCGTCTGTTTCTGTATATATAAGGGTCGAAAATTGCCTGTTTTATGCGCTGTGATGTGTTGTACGAAAGAGGGCATATCAGACTTCACCCATTCGTATGAGTTGGCTTGAAAGCGTAAAAACCACCACAAATCCGCATATCAGCTTCACTATTCAGTGAAATCTTTTTACTTTACAATGAGATACTTTGTAGAAATCACAACACCCCTATTTTCTACATCAAAATTATGGGCAACGGACGTTTCCAAAACATCATTTGGGTGTTTATTTTTTGAACGAACTGTAACTTTTTCTCGAAATCCATTGACAAGGAAACTTGGCGTGAGTATAATTAAGGCGTGCAAAGAAAACTTGGCGATTGGAGGTTGGCAAATGAATAAAGATGAAATTCTCAAAATGAGCCGAGAAGAAAACGAAGGCAGGCATGACGAGCGTGAAATGATTGCTTATGGAACAGCTTCAAGAGTGGGAATGCTTGTCGGTGCCTTGCTTTGCGTCCTACTCGTATTAGCAAGCGAGTTTATTTTCCACATTCCTGAAATCGGATTGGTTGGGTGGTTGGTGTATTTTGCAATGCAAGGTAGTGGTAACATTGTTCTGTATAAAAATTTGAAAATACGCAGAAATCTGATCTGGGGCATTATCGAGCTCGTTTTTGCTGTTGCGTTTGTTGTAGTGCTTGTGGTCAAAAGCGTGGTGTGATTTATGAATGATAAGCTGATATTAAAAAACAATCTAAAATTATCTCGTACTGAAAAAGGCTTGTCTCAGCAACAACTGGCAGATATGGTTGGTGTATCTCGCAACACGATTAGCTCAATCGAAACAGGACAATTCAATCCGACTGCAAAGCTGGCATTGATTTTGTGCATAGCCTTAGATAAAAAATTTGAGGAATTGTTTTTCTTCTGAAAGAACATAAGGAGGGTATTTGTGGATAAGCAAACAACAGGAATTGTGATTTCCGAAACAAAACAGTGGTGATTAAAGGTCAACAGAAAACCCATGAGAATGCACGCACTGGATGGTGCTGAATTTCCTTACATCATTAAGATTGAATACACCGTAGATGGAAAGGCGTATACAAAAAGAAAATGGATTAACGCCGGAGATCCTGTTCCCAAGGTAGGGAGTAACGTTCAGGTGATGTATAATTCCGACAAGCCGTCCAAAGCGAAAATATTGTAAAAGCATTCCGATGACGAGAACGAAAAACCCTTTAGGAACTAAAGGGCGCACTTCTATACTCTCCTAACGGGAGTATCGTGCGTCCTGCGGAGCTTCATTCTCCGTCAGCAGAAAGAAACTGCATGACCGAGAATGTTGCGTCACTTCGTTCCGTCAAGGTGGCTACACCCCCTTGCGCCGCTAAAGCGGCTATCCCCTGTGGACTTGCCGACCGCAAACGGTTTTGACAAACCGTTCGCCGCCAGCAAGTTTGAAAATGATAAAATCCGATTTACATAAGAGTTAGATAAATCTTGAATTTGGCAAAGGCGCGTGATTATATGTACGAATACAAAGTAGAAATATACAAGGTGAAAGAAGCAGAAAATGAGATGAATGCGATGGCAAAGCAAGGGTGGAGAGTTGTAGCTGTAACACATTGTCCTGCGGCTACATGGGCGAAAGTAGTTGTAACTCTTGAAAGAAATAAAGGATAAGCCCAATTTGACAAAGGAGTGTGATTGTATGAGAAAATGTTTAAGATGTGATACCGTAATGGTTGAAGATTTGGCAGTAATGGTCACCAACGGTGGCTATGGTGTAGATGTTCGTGAAAAAGGAATGTTCAAAAGTTCCTTGGGGAAAATCAAGTGTGCCGTATGTCCTGAATGCGGATACACAGAAACCTACATTGATAGTCCCGAAAATATTAAAAAGTTGACAGAGAAAAACAAGTAAGCCAAAGACCATCCTTATTTTAACTTTTGATAGACCAACTGCAATTTATCAAACCGAACCCAACAACTGAATATCGAAAAACTGACCGTTGACTGGTCGCACAAAATTCAATTCAGCTCCGCAGGAGCA